>CAJKCQ010000052.1 GCA_905198475.1 uncultured Sutterella sp.
AGGCGGCGCTTGGCATGAACCCCAACAAGACCCGCTTCAACGCCTACGAGATCGTTTCGGACGAGGTGATGGAGCGCGCCATCCGGCGGGTGGGCTTACAGGACAGCCTTACCCCGTCCCAGCTGGCTGCGTGCCTTTATCTGAGCCCGGACAGCACAGGCAGCGCCAACGGCAGCGAGTATATCAGCACCAACTACTATCTTTCCATCAACACCCGCAAGCTGGAGCTTGGCAGCCGCAAGGCTACGGATCTTTTGCAGAGCGTGTGCGAATCCTACCGGGAGATCTTTCAGAGCAACTACTGCGACAACCAGAGCATCCTCAAGGAAAAGCTGGAAGTGACCACTGCGTGCGAGCCTTACCTGCGGCTGAACGAGCTGGAGGTGCGCGCCGCTGCGCTGAACCGCTACCTGAACGCCCGCCTGCAGGCAAACAAAAGCTTTACGGACGAGGCAAACCCCGACTCTGCCACCAACAACTTTACCACGCTGGGCAAAAAGATCAATAATCTGGTGGATTACGATCTGCCCAATGCCATGGCCTTTATCATTGAGGGCGGCGTTGCCCGCGACCCGTCCATGCTGACCAATATTCTGGAATATAAGAACAAGATCGACGATATTGCCATGCGCAAGCAGCAGGCCTATTATGATGCGGACAAAAAAGGCATTTCCATCTACGAAAAGTCCATGACCTCCATCATGATGATCCCCACCGTGGATGAGGCCAGTGAATACTATATGTCCCGCACCAAGACCGCCATGGACGCGCTGGCGCGGGCGGCAGATACTTCTCTGTCCGATGCCACCGCTTACCAGTCCGAGATCGTGAGCACGAATTATGTGATCCAGAAGATCCGGGAGCTGGACGCCGGACAGCCGCGTCTAGCTGAAGCACAGGCCATGGTGAACAAGCTGGAGACCGCCATCAACGAGATCTCGGAGCAGCTGTTCGTGCTGGATAAGGCTTATGTCAAGTATAAATCCCAGAACTATATCACCTTTGCCTACGGTTCAGCCTCCTTTATCCAGCGGCTGAGCCTGAAAAAGACCCTGATGGAGTCTGTTGCCGTCATGCTGGGCGGCGCATGGCTGCTCCATGAACGCAAACGCAGAAAGGCAGGAAAGCGCAAATGAAAAAGTTTGAGATCCTGCGCTATCTGAAGCGTTTCAGCCTGCTGATCTTTCTGGTATCGCTGGCAGGTGCGGCCGCCATCTACCTGTATGCAGACGGACGGCAGATGTACACCGCCTCGGTCATCATCCGCTATACCAACGATGGCATCTCAGACGGCTACACCCCGGACGGCAGCGATCTGGACGTCAACGAGATCTACTCCTCCACGGTCATCTCGCAGGCCATGGATGCGCTGGGCGCTTCCGGGCGGCTGAGCACCATCCGCTCCAATATCTCTGTGACTCCGGTGATTCCAGAGGATCAGCAGACCATCAATGATGCCTTACTGGATAAGGGCGAAGAGGTGACCTACTTTCCCGACACCTACAAGGTGAGCCTTGTGGTGGACGGCTCGCTGGGCGCTGGCTATGCCCGCAATATGCTGGATGCCATCATCCAGAGCTACTGCACCTATTATACCGAAAAATATGTGGAACAGAAGCTATCGCTCAACCCCTCGTCCGGCCTGCTGGACAACGGCTACGACTACTACGAGTGTATCCGCATTCTGGAAAACGATACCACTGAGATGCAGGACTACCTGCTGAGCAAGCAGGAGCACTACCCGGACTTTCGCTCCTCCCGCACCGGCTACACCTATGCAGACCTGTGCGATATCTATTCCGATTTCAAAAAATACACCATTCCGGCGCTGTACGCCTATGTGCTCAACGGCCCGCAGGTGCGGGACGGCACGGTACTGCAGGAGTATCTGGCCAACTGGATCGAGACTGCAAAACAGGACGAGCAGATCACCACCGAGCAGCGGGACAGCCTGTGGAGCTTGACCGACCAGTATGTGTACAAGAACGCCGACCTGCTGAAAAACTACTTTACCGACCGGGGCGAGGTGGTGTCCTCGGACTACATCTTGGGCAACATCGAGCTGGAGGGCGCAGGCGAAAAGGCGCAGACCACCTACGACGGTCTGGTGCTGAAGCTGGTGTCGCTGGAACAGCAGGTGGCTGCCAGCCAGATCGACCGGCAGTTTCAGGAGGAGATCCTGCAAAGCTTCCGCAACGTAGATTTTGGCGGCACAGACGAGCAGCACGCTGCGATGGAAAGCCTGATCAATGATTACGAGACCGAGCTGAAAAGCTACTACGAGATCATCAATACCAGCAGCAAGGAGCTGAACCTGCACATCAGCGCGGATTATCTGAAGATGATCAGCTCGGTGCAGGTGGCTGCCGCCATCAATGTCAAGCTGTACCTGATGCTGGCACTGGTGCTGTTCTTTGTTATCGGCTGCTGCGGTGCCATTCTGCTGGGACGCATCTCGGATGTGGTGGATTATCTGCTGTATGTGGACAAAAAGACCGGCCTGCCCAACCGCGAAAAGCTCAACGTGTATATCACCGGTATGGCCGGCCGCATTCTGCCGGAGGACTATACCTGCTTTGCCTTTCAGCTGGACAACCTGACCGAGATGAGCCGCCGCTTCGGCTACCATGTGGGCGACAGCATCCTGAAGGATTTTTCCGGTCTTTTGCAGCTGATGGGCGACACCGATGGCACGGTGGGCTACAACGGCGCAGGCAAGTTCCTTGCCTTCTTTGATGAGTGCAGCAGCCGGAAGGCAGAGGTCATGATCCGCATCCTGCAAAGTCAGGTGGATGAGTACAACAAGCTGAACCCGGAGTACCCCATCCTGTTCACCGCCGCATGGGCCACCTCCTCGGAGGATGAGCTCTACCATGTGCGCGACCTTGTGCGCAGAGCGCAGAAAAAGATGTCCCTGATCGCAGAGGAGGGCGGCTCTGCCCTTGCGGGAATGGAGCGTGGTGAAGCATGATCCAGAATCGACGCGCTTATCAGCTGATCCACTGCCGCACCCACAGCCGTCTGCTGGCAGGCGCTGCCGCCGTGTGCGGTGCAGTCTGCGGCTACGCAGACCTTGGACTGTATCACCTGCTGCACCGCAGCGGTGCACCGCTGCCGGACAGCACACAGTCCGACCGCGCCGCGCTGGCAGCGCTGTGCCCGAAGCCCGCAGCGGAAAAGACCTGCCCGCCGCTGCCGCCGCAGGACCCGGCGGTGACCCTTTCGGTCATCGTGCCGGTATATAACGGCGAAGCCACCATAGGCCCTTGTCTGGACAGCATTTTGCAGCAGGACACCGGCTGCACCGTGCAGCTGATCGTGGTGGACAGCGATTCCACCGACGGCACAGCCGCCGTGCTGGAACGCTACCGGACACAGCCCGGAGTGGTGCTGTGCAATTGCAGCGCACCCCGCAGCGCCGCTGCCGCCCGCCGAACCCGCGCCGATCCCCGCGGAGACTGCGCCCGTCTTCGCGCCCGCTCCCGAGACGCAGTCGCCCGCCGCCGCAGAGGCGGCTTCGGCAGCCGCCACTCCTGAGGAGCCCCGTCCCATTCCGGTCGTCACCGAACCGATGCCGCGCCCCGCGAAGAGCGCCGCGGCTCCGGAGGTCCGGCGCGTTCCGAGCGACGCCGAACTCGAGGCGCGCCGGCGCACCAAGCACCGCCTGGTCGGCGCCGCCGCGATCCTGATGGCCGTGGTGGTTGCCGCCCCCTTCATCCTCGACAGCCGGCCGCCCATTGACGACGCGAAGCTCTCGCAGGTCCGCATGGACATCCCCAAGGAGTCCGAGACCTCGACCGCGATCAATGCGGCGGTCGAACCCCCGTCGCAGCGCGCGCAGTCGGGCGACGTGGACGTGACGAACATGACCCTCGGGCGCGATGAGAGCACCGCGAAGGCGAACCTCGCCCGCGAGGCGCAGAGCTCGATGAAGGCGCAGGCCAAGACGGAGGCGAAGCCCCAACCGAAGCCCGCCGCGAAGGCCGATGCGAAGCCCCAGGGCAAGACCGAAGCCAAGACCGAGGTGAAGGCCGAACCCAAGGCCGAGGTGAAGCGCGCTTCGCAGAAGACCGCCGGCATCACGCCTCCGACGGGCAAGGGCTGGTACGTGCAGGTGACCGCGCTCTCAAACGAGGCCGCGGCCGAGCGCATCGTGAAGCGCCTCGCCGTCCTGGGGCTGCCCGCCTACAAGACGAAGACCGACGGGGCGCTCTGGAAGGTCCGCGTCGGCCTCTACGGCTCGCGCGACGAGGCCGAAGGCGCCAAGGGCACGATCATCCTCAACGGCGTCGCGCACAAGCCCTACGTCGCCAACAAGTGATTCCGCCTGCCGCCGGGACGTCGTTTTTGTACAATGGCGTCCTTTCTGGATTTCCCTGAAGCGTTCGGGGAGCGCCCGCCGCGCCCCCCGGGAACGCACCACCCCCTCGGAGAGTCATGACCGAAATCGACTGGATCATCATCGCGCTCCTCGCGCTCTCGACGATCGTCGGCATCATGCGCGGCGTGCTGCGCGAGGTGCTCGCCATCGCTGGGTGGGTGGTCGGCATCGTGCTCGCCATGAACTTCTCGGGCGACCTCGCCGCGCAGATTCCGCTCGAAAGCATCGGGTGGCTGCCGCGCGTGATGATCGCCGCCGTGCTCATCATCGTCGCGGTCCTCTTCCTCTGCGGCCTTCTCGGCATGATTCTGCGCCGGCTCCTTGAGGTCGCCTCGATCACCTTCGAAGACCGGGCGCTCGGCGCCGTCTTCGGCCTCGTGCGCGGCATCGTCGTGGTCTGCGCGTGCGTCTTTCTCTTCGGCATGCCCGCTTCGGTTCACGAGAGCCGCATGTGGCAGCAGTCTGTGCTGATCGGGCCGGCCGAAACGCTGATCGACTGGTCCATGCCCTATCTCCCGAAGTGGATTCAGGAAATGCGCGTCTCCTCGCACCGCGCCTGATTCCCGAAGGGAAGGAACACACGGACAGCATGAACACACGAACCCCGGAACCGCTCTTGAGATCTCGTCAGGGCGGTTTCTGCGCGTTTCCAGAACCCCATTCTTCTCCTTTTCCCCCCGGCTCTCCCTTCGGAAGCCGACCACCCTTGAGAGGTTGATTCAGCCATGTGCGGCGTCGTCGCTCTTATCTCCAATGAACCGGTCAACCAGCGCCTCTACGATGCGCTCCTGCTCCTGCAGCACCGCGGCCAGGACGCGGCGGGCATCGCCACGTTGGACGGACTGCAGTTCCACATGCACAAGGCCATGGGCCTCGTGCGGGACATTTTCCGCACGCGCAACATGCGCGACCTCACGGGCTCGGTCGGCATCGGCCACGTGCGCTACCCGACTCAGGGGTGCGCGAGCTCGAACCAGGAGTCCCAGCCCTTCTACGTGAACGCCCCGTTCGGCATCATGTTCGCGCACAACGGCAACCTCACGAACGCCGAAGAGCTCAAGCAGGAGCTCTACGAGATGGACCGCCGCCACATCAACACGTCGAGCGACTCCGAAGTGCTCCTCAACGTGCTCGCGAACGAAATCGCCCGCGTGACGGTGAACCGCAAGCTCGACGCCGACGGCGTCTTTGAGGCGGTCGCGGCCGTGCACAAGCGCGTGAAGGGCTCCTACGCCGTGGTGGCGCTCATCGCCGGCAAGGGCCTTCTCGCCTTCCGCGACCCGCACGGCATCCGTCCGCTCTGCTTCGGCAGCGCGGTCAATGAATCGGGCGTGAAGGAATGGCTCGTGAGCTCGGAGTCCGTGACGATGGTGGGCCTCGGCTTCAAGCTCGAGCGCGACGTCGCCCCGGGCGAGGCGCTCTGGATCGACTTCAAGGGCGGCGTCGAGACGCGTCAGTGCGCCGAGCACCCCGTCGCCAATCCCTGCGCCTTCGAGTACGTCTACTTCGCCCGTCCGGACTCCATGATCGACGGCATCAGCGTCTACGGCGCCCGTCTCAACCTCGGCGTGCATCTCGCCGACACGATCCGCGAAGAGCTCGACCTGTCGGAAGTGGACGTCGTGATGCCGATTCCGGACAGCTCGCGCCCCTGCGCGCAGGAGCTCGCCAAGCAGCTGAAGCTCCCCTACCGTGAAGGCTTCATCAAGAACCGCTACGTCGGCCGCACCTTCATCATGCCCGGCCAGGCCGTGCGCAAGAAGTCCGTCCGCCAGAAGCTCAACGCCATGCCCGTCGAGTTCGAGGGCAAGAACCTGCTGCTCGTGGACGACTCGATCGTGCGCGGCACGACGATGAAGGAGATCGTGCGCATGGCGCGCGAGTCGGGCGCGAAGAAGGTCTTCATCGCCTCCTCGGCCCCGCGCGTGATGTTCCCGAACGTCTACGGCATTGACATGCCGACGCGCTCGGAGCTCATCTGCGGCGACGGCAAGGACGCCGCTGCGGTGGCGAAGGAGCTCGGCGCCGACCGCGTGATCTTCCAGACCCTCGACGGCCTCAAGAACGCGCTCCACGAGCTCAATCCCGCCATCCCGGCCTTCGACTGCTCGTGCTTTGACGGCGTCTACGTGACGGGCGACGTCACCGAGGCCTACCTCGAGAAGCTCGAGGCGCCGAAGCCCAAGGCCGCGCCGGTCGAGCCCGACGATGAGGACGCGCAGGCGGGTTCGGTCGCCTGAGCGCGCAGGCGCTTCTGAGCAGACGCATGGGACAAGCGCGGACAAGGAGGCGGACGTGAGGAGGAGGGTCGCCCGGGAGGAAATCCCGAACGGCCCTTGGGGAGCGGCGCAGGAGAGGAGGGACTTGACACACTCCCCGCCCTGAAGGACGGGGCTTGCGCGAGGCCGGATTTTTGGTCAGCGGCGCTTCACGGTGAGGGTGATCGACGTACTGCGCCCGAGGTCGTCCGTGGCGGTGAGGCGGTGCACGCCCGGTTCGGCCTCCCATTCGAGGGGCTTCTCCTTCGCCGCGGCGCCGATGAAGTGCGATCCCGCGTACCAATAGAGGACCTTGGCGTCCGGGTCGGTGCCGGCGCGCAGGAGCGTCCTCGCCCGGCCGTCCGCGCCTCCCGCATAGAGCACCGCGCCCACCCTCGGGGCGGTGATCACGGGCGGCCGGCCGCCGGGCTCGCCCGTCACCCGTTCGCACCCGGCCTCATACGGGGGCGGCGGGCGCTTCACGACGCCCGCTTCGAGAAAGACCTTCTGGAAGTGCGTGGGCCAGAACTCCCAGACCACGGACTTCACGCCTTCGCCCGGCGCACAGGCGCGCAGCCCCGTCGCTTCGCGTACGAGGATTTCGCGGAAGACCCCGGAGGAGCGCACCGAGGTTTTGCCGGGCAGAATCCAGGCGAGCGTCTTCTCGGGGCAGAGCGACGTGTCGAGGTCGCCCGTCGCCGTGCAGACGGTCTCGAGCGCGACCTTGAGCTTCCCTTCCGCCGCTTCGTCCTGCGGAATCACCGGATCGGGCCAGTCGAGGGACTTTTCAGCGGCGAGCCGCAGGGCGGCCGCCTTGAAGAGCGGCGCGGCCAAGGCCGCGCCCTGGAGCTGCGGGTTGGGGGCGCCCGCGAAGTCGCCGAGCCACGCGACGATCACGTAGGGCCCGACCGAACCCGCCGTCCAGGCGTCGCGCCAACCGTTGCTCGTGCCCGTCTTGTAGAGGAGGTCGAACTTTTCACCCCACACCGTCATCGTCTCGCCCCGGGAGGCGAGCATGCGGCGCAGCACGAAGGCCGCCTCGCGTGAGATCACCTCCCCTTGGGCGGGAGCCGCTTCGCTTTCGAGCACGCGCACGGGCCGCAGCACCGCGTCGTTCGTGAGCATCGCGTAGAGCTTTGCGAGGTCGTGCATCGTCGTCTCGGCGCCGCCAAGCACGATAGAGAGGCCGTACCAGTCCTTGTCGTGGGGGAGCGCGACGCCGGACTTTCTGAGAAGCTCCCAGAGCCCAGGGTTCAGGCGCCGCTCGAGGTCCACCGCGGGGACGTTGCGCGAGAGGACGAGGGCGTCCTCGGCCGAGAGCGGCCCGCGGAAGGCGCCGTCGGCGTTCTCGGGCGCCCAGCCGCCGAAGCTCTGCGGGCGGTCGATCAGAATGGTCTTCTCGTGGATGAGCCCCTGGTCGAGCGCGAGCCCGTAGACGAAGGGCTTCAGGGTCGAGCCGGGGCTGCGCCGCGCCGTCCAGGCGCTCACTTCGCCCGCGATCGAGGCGTCGTGGAAGTTCGCCGACCCTACGAGCGCGAGCAGGGCGCGTGAGCGCGCGTCCACCACCGCGAGGGCGGCGTTCCGTACGCCCCAGGGCTTGAGGCGCGCGACGGTTTCGGCGACCAGCCCCTCGAGGTTCTTCTGGAGCGCAAGGTTGAGCGTCCCGACGGCGGTCGTGAGGTGCGCGCGCCGCATGTGCGCGAGCGCCGTGCGCACATAGTGGGGTGCGGGCGCGGGGAGCGCATCGGGTTCAAAGCTTTTGAGCGGCGCGCGCACGGCGTCGGCGAAGCGCGAGGGCCAGGCGCCCGCGCGGATCATCGCGCTCCCCAGGCGGATGCGGGCGTGGTCGAGCGCATCGTTCCCTTCGGCGCGCGGTCGGCGCTTCACCGGGTTCTGCGCAATGACGGCGAGGGCCGAGGCCTGCGCCGCCGAGAGGAGCTTCGGGGACTTGTGGAACCACACGCGCGCGGCCGCCCCCACGCCCTCGACGTTGCCGCCGTAGGGCGCGAGGTTGAGGTAGGCCTCGAGGATCTCGTCCTTCGAGTAGTGCGCCTCGTAGCGCAGCGCGTGCCAGATCTGGCGGAGCTTCCCGCGGGGCGTGCTCGTCTCAAGTCCGAGGCGCATGCGCGCCAACTGCATCGTGATCGTGGAGGCCCCCATGCGCCGTTCGCCGAGAAGCGTCTCCACCGCCGCGCGCACGATCGAGCCGGGATTGACGCCGTGGTGGCTGCGGAAGAGCCGGTCCTCGTAGAAGAGCGTCGCCTCGAGCACCTTCGGGTCGATCTCGGCGAGCGGCGTCTTCATGCGGTAGACGCCGTCCTTCGCCGGGGTGAGGCGCAGCAGCGCCCCGTCGGCGGAGTAGAGGGTCGTGGAGAACGCAACCCCGTCGAGAAGCGGCGGCGGGGCGGAGCGCTCCGCCGCCTGCCAGACGGAATGGACCGCGCCCACGGCCGCGACCGCGACAATCGCGCAGACGAGGAGCGCCGCCGCCGTGCGGCGCAGAAACCGCACGGGGTCGGCGTCGTCGGCGGGCCGCGTGCGGCCGTGACGGGACTTCGCCTTCTCCTTCGCCTCGGAAGCGGCGAGGGGCGGATTCGCCCCGGCGCCGGCCGCGGCGGAGTTCCCGGCGGGTTCGGGGCGTTCGGACGGCGGCGCCGCGGGAGGGGATTCGGGCGGCTCAACCGCTCCGGGCGTCTGATCAGCCGGTGCGGCCGCCTTGGGGTCGGGCGCCGGCGCTTTGCGCTCCTGCGGCATCATCATTCTCCTTTGCCGTTCTCAGCCGGCTTCGCGGCGGGAATCGTACTCTGAGGGGCGGGAGTCTCGGGCGCTGCAGCGGATTCATCCACGGCGAGCACCGTGATGCGGCCCGACGCGCCGCGCGCGTAGAGCGCGGGGCGCGAGAGGGACGCCGCCTCGATGGGCGGCACGGCGTAGTCGCCGGGGAGCGCCGCACGCACGGTGTAGGTGAAGCTCATCGGATCCCAGCTTGAGAGTTCGGGCGAAAGCCACTGCAGCCGCTCCTCGCCGCGCCGGAAGGTCTGCGCCCCGTCGGGACCCGCGCCCGCGGGCATCGCGTAGACGAAGCCGCCCGGGAGCAGGTCCGTCACCGTCACGTCCCGCAGCGCCTCCTCGCCCGCGTAGGCGCGCAGGCGCACCCGCACCGTGACGCGCTCGCCCGAGCGGAAGGTGGTCTTGGGTCTGCCGTCGGCGCCGAGGAACGTACGTTCGACTTCGATCCCGCGTCGCACCGCCGCGAGAGGCTTCCCGTCGGCGGGCCTGAGCCACCCGGTCTGCGAGGCTTGCCACCAGACGTAGGAGGAGTCCGCGAGGTGCGAGACCGTCACCTCGAGGCATCCCGGCGCCGTGAGGGCGGCCGAGGCCGCGGAGACCTCGGCGCGGTCCTGTGTTTCGGGGAAGCCCGCCGCGCGCTTCGTGCAGACGAGCTCGGGGGCCTGCGGGGCCTCCGACTGCTCGGCCTTCGCAAGCCCGCCCACCGCGGGCTGCATCAGGGCCGCAGCCGCGGCGCCCGCGTAGAAGGCCGGGAATTCGCCCGTCTTGAGGTTCTGCGCGAAGTCTTCGAGCGTCATCGAGAAGAGGAACTTCGCGTTGGCGTTGGCGAGGAGCCCGCTTTCAGAGAGCGCAAGGGCCGCCAGGGCGGTCGCCGTTTCGGGCGTCCAGGCGCCGCCCGCGCGGGCCGTGGAGATCGGTTCGGTGAGAAGGGACGCGGCCTCGGCGCGCAGCCTGAGCTGCTCGTAGGCCGCGGCCATGAAGGCCGCCGCTGCGTCGCGCTTCCAGTCGGTGAAGCGCTCCTCGAGCGACGCGCGCAACGCCTCGAGGTACTCCGTCGTCATCGTGCCTTCGCGGGTGAGCACCCAGAGCGCATAGGCGCTCGTGCGCGCCTCATCGAGCGTCTGCGGCTCCGTGTTGAGGTTCTCAAGCATCCGCTCGCGCAGCGCCGCGATGAGTTCGGTGGGCACGCCGCCCGAGCGCGCCGTGAGGAGCAGGTAGTCGAGCGACCACGCGGTAAGCAGCGGGTCGGCGGGCCCCCAGGAGAAGTGCCTGACGCCGTCCCAGGCGAGGCACTGACGGATCGCGCCGATCGCGGTCTCAGTGCGCCCGCGCGCGGCGGCGGCGACTCCCGCGAGCCCCTTCTCGCCCAGGGGCGCGAAGCGCGCGGCGTCGGGGTCGGCGGCGATGAGCGTGAGCGGGAGCGCCGCCGCGATCGCCTCGGCGGGCGTCGTGAGCCAGAGGGCCTTGTCGTCCCGCCCGGCGTCGGCGAAGGGGGCCGCGAGCTCGGCGACAAGGGCCGCGGGGACGGTCGAGACCGTGAAGCGCGTTTGGGCGTCCTCGACGTAGGTTTCGGTCGGGAGCGTGAGCTTCGGGGCGTTCTCGGCCGTGAAGCTGTTCTCGAGCCGGCCGCCGTAGATCCGCTCGGCCCAGACCGAGGCGGGCCGCACGCCCACCTCCGCCGTGCGTTCGGCCGTGCGCTCGCTCGAACCTTCGGCGGTCTGCTCCTGGGCCTTCGCGCGGAAGGTAAAGCGCGCCTTCATGGGCGCGGCGGGGGCGGTGAAGTCAAGCGCCGCGGAGGCGCCGCCCGCGGTCGGGAAGGCGAGCGCCGCTTCGGTCTTTTGCGGCGTGAAGCCTCCGGGTGCGGCGATCTCGAGCGCGCCCGAGGCCGTCGGGAAGGCGGGCGTCACGACGGCGCCCGCGCGGAAGCGGTCGCCGGGCGAGACGGCCGCGGGGAGCACCGGGCTGATCACGAGGGGCGCGGCGATCCGCGCGCCCGCCTCGGTCGAGCCCGCGAGCACTTCGGAGGCGCCCAGCGCGATGAAGCGCACCGCGCCGTTGAAACCTTCGGGGAGCTCCGCCTCGAGGGTCTTCGCGTCGGGGCCCGTGCGCACGAGCCCGCCCCACCAGACGGCCGAGGCGCCCAAGGACCGCGCGAAGGGGTTGCCGAAGCCCACGGCCGCCTTGGCGGCCGCTTCAAAGTCGCCCCCGAAGGGGCTCGTGAGGGCCGAGACCGCGGAGGCGTCGGGCATCAGGTGCGAGAGCGTCTGCCGGGTCTCTACTTCGAGCGCCCGGTCCTCCAGGAGCGCCGCGACCGGGTCGGGGCGGCGCCAATTCGTGAGCGAAAGAATCCCCTCGTCGACGGCCCAGACGAAGACTTCGGCCGGGGCGTCGGAGCGCAGCCTCACCGGAATCCTGCGGCCGCTCTCGAGCTTTTCGGGCACCTCGACCGTGAGGCCGAGGCGCTTGTCCTTCGTGTTGATGACGACGGGAAGCGCCGTTTCCGTGAAGCCCTGGAGGAACTTCTTCGCCGCCGCCTGTCCGCGCACGAGCGAGAGCCGCACCCAGGCGCGGCCGGAGAACCCCTCGGGCACCTTCGTCTCGATGAGGTTTTCGCCCGCCTTCACGGACGTCCACTGCGCCGAGACGACGCCCGCGGACTCGAACGTGACGAGCCCGAACCCGGCGAAGGGCGAGAGGAGCGAGATCTTCGCGGTCTCGCCCGCCTCAAGTTCGCTCTTTTCGAGCTTTGCGCGCACCTCGGCCGTCGGCAGGGCGTCCGAGGCGGCGTCGGCGAGCGTCCCGCCCGCCGTCGAATAGGGAACGCAGAGGCGAAGCGCGCCCGCTTCGTCCGTGATCTTCACCATCCAGTCGCCCGGCATCCCGGTGTCGAGCGGGAGCGACGCGCGGCCGTTGGCGTCCGTCGTGAGCTCCACCGTGCGCACCGGCTCCGTCACGGGCGTGTCGGTGTAGGTGAGGCGCCCCGAGCCGTCGGCGGAGAGTTCCGTCACGCGCCGGGTCTTCTCAACCGACGCGCGGAGCTTCCAGCCCGCGCGCGGCGCGAGCATCCGGTCGAGGGCGATGAAGGCCATCTCCGCGGCATCCCCCGTGAGGAGGAAGTTCGCGGGCTGCGGCGTCTTCTCGAGCTTCCAACCGAGTGCGGCGTCGGCCGGCAGGAGCTTGAAGGCGAGCGTCTTTTCGACGGCGCCGCCCCCTTCGGCCTCCAGCCCCGTGAGGTGCAGCTGCGCCTCGGCGAAGCCCGGGAGCGCGAGCGACTCGATGGGTACCGTGAGCGTCGCGTCTCCGGCGCCCGTCGTCGCGGCCGCAGGAACCGTGAGGCGCTTCGCCGGACCCGACGGCGCGGCGAGCCCCGCCGCGGGCGAGTCGAAGCGCCAGCCTTCAAAGCCCGGGAAGGTTGTGGAGGCGAGCGGCGTCACGAAGAGTTCGCCTTCGATGCGCCGCCCCTCGGCGCCCGCTCCGAAGAGGCTCGTGAGCTTCGCGGACACCGCGAGGGGGCCGGGCTTCACCCAGGCGGCTCTGCGTTCGTTTTCCGGAATCGCCGCCGTGAGGGAGAGCGTCTCGGGCGCGAAGTCGGCGACGTAGACCGCCGTCGTGGAGAGCGCCGCGTCGACGCCCGAGGCGAAGACGTCCATCTTGATGCGCCCGGGCGAGGTGCCCGCGGGCACCGTCCAGTCGAACTGCGCGAGGCCGTCCTTCGAGAGCTGCAGGCGCCGCGTTTCAACGACCTTCCCGGCGTCGTTCGTGAGCTTCGCTTCGACGGGGAGCCCCTCGGGGAGGACGGAGAAGTCGAGTTCGCGCATCCCGAGGCCGAAGTGCACGGTCTCGCCCGCGCGGTAGATGCCGCGGTCGGCGAAGGAGAAGGCCGCCATGCCCGCTCCGGCGGTGTGCCGTCCTCCCGTCTGCCAGCGGACCGTGGGCGAGAGGTTCGAGCCGTCTTTGAGCGAGATCCACGCGAGGTCCGTGCCCTTGGAGCGCACGAGCACCGCCGCGGGGGTGAGCTCGCGCTCGAGCCCCTTCGTGCTCTTGAAGTGGGCGCGGCCCGCCGCGTCCGTGTCCACGGCTTCGATCACCGTGCCGTTTTCCGCAATGAGGCTCGCCTTGAGGCCCGCCGCAGGTTTTTCGTCTCCGAATCCCGCGGCGAAGACGTCCACCGTGCCGTCGGCGGACGTCTTGGCGATGAGGGCGATGTTCGTGAGGAGAAGGCGCTTCTCGGCGGCCGCAACCACCTCTTCCTTGCCGTCCTTCATGCGCGTGCCCGTGAGTTCGACCTGCCAGAGGCCCGGCCCCGCCTCCATCACTGCGTCGGCGAGGTCGATCGAGGAGAAGCGCGCCTTGCCTTCCGTGGAGGCGCCGAGTTCAATTTCGCCCGTCTTCGACGACGTGTAGGCGTCGGGCGACGTGGCGTTCATCACGTCCCAGCCGTCTGCAGCGAGCGCGAGGAAGCCGTCGCGCACGCGTGCGACGCGCCATTTGATTTTCTCAACGCCAGTGGAGTAGAGCGAGAGCGTCCAGCTCCCCGAGAGCGTGAGCATGTGGCCGGGCTGCAGGAATTCAATCGCGCTCGAGGTCTTCGGGAGGAGGAGCACCGTGGACCAGGGGTCGGCAAGCCCCTCGGTCTTGTCGGGGCCCCAGCCCTCGGGAAGCGACAGGTGCAGGAACGCGCCCGGACGCGCCTTGATGCGCAGGCGCACCTTGTCGGAGAGCGCCGCCGTGCCCGGCGCGGGCGCCGCTTCAACGGGCTCGGCGCGCGAGAGGATCTCCTCGTCGATTACGGGCGCGTCCGTCCAGACGGCATCGCGCTGCGCGTCTGCAGTCATCTTTGCGGGGAGCTCGAGAATCCGCAGGTTTTTGAGGAGCTCGGCCGGATCCATCTGCAGCGACGCGGCGACCTCCACTTCGTATTCGGTGTTGAGAGCCTCGTCGCGCACGGCCTTCACGTCCGCACGCTTCACTTCAAAGAGGTCCGCCGCTCCGGGAATGAACTGCGAGACCTTCACCGTTTCAAAGCCCTTCGGGACCGAGACGCGGCCGTTCGTCTCCTCCGTGCGGGCGGCGACGCCCGGGATGCGCGCCGTCACCGCGAGCTTGTGCGCGGGAAGCGCGAGGAGCTTCACCTTGACGTAGACGCTCGCGCCGCCGTCCGACCAGACGAATTCGGGCTGAGCGGTCTTGAGGCCGCTCTCCTTGGCGAAGTCGAGCGCAAAGGCCCGCTCGACCTTGGCGCGCTCCGGCGTCGTCGTGAAGGAAAATTCAAAGGCGGCCCAGCGGTCGCCCGCAACGCGCGGGTCGATCCAGACCTGCCCGTGGGCGGAGAGCGCCGTGAGGGGCGGAGTCTCGACCGTCACGAGGCTTCCCGCCATCGTTGCGCGCAAGGGGAGCGGCAGTCCGAGAAGCGAGGCCTTGAAGACCTGCCCCGGGCGCCAGGCGTCCTTCGGCTCGAAGGCGAGCGAGGTTGCGCTCGTCCACCGCCAGACGCCCGGGACCGCCGGGGTCATCACGACGCCTTCGGCGACGCTTCCCGCGCGCCCGAGGCGCAGCGTGCACTTCGAGCGCCAGTCGTTGCCGTAGGCCTTGCGGCAGGCGGCTTCGTCGGGCTGCAGTTCAATCTGGATCGGCCCCTTCGCCGAGGCCGGAGCGTAGACCACGGGCTTCAGCCAGACCGAAGCGTCATTGAGGGCGGCTCCGGCTGGCCCCGCTGCGGATGCGGCCGCGAAGAGCGCGAGGCAGAGGGCGGCGGTGCGGGTGGGCGTGAAGGACTGGGGCGAAGGGAAGCGGCGCATGAAGCGGTTCTCCGGATTCGGTGAAGGGATGCTCGGGGCCGGCGGTGGTCGGGCTCTTTGTTGAGAGTTCGAAGCGCCCGAAGGTCGGCAACGGAGGGCGTCGAACGTCATTGTCGCCCCGGAACTCCGCAAATCAAAGTGTCGGACCGCTCCGGAGGGCGGGTGCAGGGGCGGGAAAACCGCGTTTGGTAGGAATGGTGAAGGGCATCTCGTTGTTCGTGAATTTCTCTCAGACGGGTATCCCGCCCCAAAGAAAAATTAGTAGATCCTCCTCATTTAGTTTCGGGACTTGCCCTGTGTAACAGGCAAGTCCCGTCTTATTTGCTCTCAACAGAAATTATCAAATTTATGGTAAAATAAAGAGTCACACCGGTACTCATTTTGAAGAAGTAAACATGAGCCATATTTACTGGGAGCTCAACGAGATCCCGATCCCCGATTTCGCGCTCGTCAACCGCCACGATGCTCGCGTCTATACGGTCCACACTGGCCCCCACGGCGAACGTCGGCGCAGGGTCATCGGCCGCTCTACCGGGGAGACGCACATGCACCCCAACACCACCTTCAAATTCCTGTACCCACAGCTCTGGGCGCAGCACTACGGTCATCTCGGGCTCTCCGAGCCCTTCAAGTTGATCGGCCTCTATGCCGCCACCCTCGCCATAGCTCAGAAAACGGGGCTCTATCGGGACGTACTCGCCTCATTCGGACCGCTCTACGGCAACGGGATCATGGACTACGCCATGTTCTCCATCGCTGAGCGAAGCTCCTCAACCCAGCTCTTTGCCGATGCAATGGCGTTTCGGATGGTTTTCTCCCGGACGCGTCACGAGGACTCGTGGTTTT
>CAJKCQ010000053.1 GCA_905198475.1 uncultured Sutterella sp.
GCGTCGCCTTATATCCCCGCCATGAATGACGGGGCTTTACGGCTCGGTTTGGTAATTGAAATTGAAATACTTTTTTTGGAATTCATGCGCTCGTCCATGATGCGTGGATGCAGTGTCATGCGTTCATCCGGCGGCCCACCTCCCTTCGATGGTGAACAGCAAGATTATTAAGACGACAATCTTACTAAAGCACGCTTGTTGAAGCATCGGATGATGGGAACCACTCGCAGATCCCCCAAGGCTCCTCACCCCTGCCCCCTGGGCCGACACGCCTGCTCCCGACCTCCGTCGGCGGCGCCGGGCATCGTGTACACTCGGGCGGCGTCGCCGCGCAGGGGAGCGAACTGCCCGACAGGGGAGGTCCACTTCAGGCCTCGAGAGGCTGTAGAAGCCTTCCCGGAGAGGCCGCCGGTTCGACGAGAAGGAACACATTTAGGAGTTTGAGACATGGCCCGCATGGTCAACTGCGTGAAGCTCAAGAAGGAAGCCGAAGGACTTGACTATCCGCCCTTCCCGGGCGAACTCGGCAAGCGCATCTGGCAGAACGTCAGCAAGGAGGCCTGGGCCGAGTGGACCCGCCTGCAGACGATGATGGTGAACGAGTACCAGCTCAACCTCGCGGACCTCTCCGCGAGAAAGCACCTGATGAGCCAGTGCGAGCGCTACTTCTTCGGCGACGGGAAGTCGGTGGATCTGCCGAACTACACGCCGCACGCCGACGAAAAGAAGAAGTGATGCACCTCTACACGGGCGGCTCCGCCGCCCGTGCGCAGACGCCGAAGGCCCGGAACTCCGACAGAAGGAGTCGTCCGGGCCTTCGTGTTTTTGCGAACCGGAGGCCCGCAGAAGGGCCGCACCCGCTTATTCAGGGCGGAAGGTCTTCACGCCTTCGGCGGTGCCGAGGAGCAGCACGTCGGCGCCGCGGTGGGCGAAGAGCCCGACGGTGACGACGCCCGGCCACGAATTGATCTCGCTCTCGAGCACCTTCGGGTCGGAAATCGAAAGCCCCGCGGCGTCGAGGATGCGGCAGCCGTTGTCGGTGATGAAGTCGCGCAGCTTCACCTCGGCGCCCAGGGCCTCAAGGCGGCGACGCACCGCGCCCGCAGCCATCGGGATCACCTCGACGGGGAGCGGGAAGCGCCCGAGCACGTCCACCTTCTTCGAGGCGTCGGCGATGCAGACGAACTTCTTCGCGACCGAGGCGACGATCTTCTCGCGCGTGAGCGCGCCGCCGCCGCCCTTGACCATCGCGAAGCCCGAGTCGATCTCGTCGGCGCCGTCGATGTAGACGCCGACCGACTCGACGGCGTTCATGTCGAGCACCTTGAAGCCGAGCGCCTCGAGGCGCTTCGTCGAACGCTCCGAGCTCGAGACGCACGCCGGGATGCGGTCGCGGATTTCGGGGAGCTGGTCGATGAGCTGATCGACCGTGGAGCCCGTGCCCACGCCGAGCACTTCGCCCGGAACGACGTAGTCGAGGGCGGCGCGGGCGACGAGGCGCTTGAGCTCGGTCTGCGTGAGCGGCTGAGCAACGACTTCGGAATAGGTGGAGATCGCCATGAACGGAATTCCTTCGGAGGGAGGGAGCGTGAAGACTCGGAGAGGGATGAGGCGCCGCGACCGCGCGCCGGAGGAGAGGCAAAGTCCGCCTCCCGCCCGGAGCGGGCAGCCGTCGCCCGGGAAAAATGGAATGCGGCCCTATTTTAAGGTTGCGGCGGCGCCCGCCGCGCTTTTCTAAAATGGCGGAATTCCGGTCTTCGCCTCCCGCATCTCCGTCATGTCCACCGATCTTCCTGATCCCCTGATTGCGGACGCCTTCCGCAACCTCAACGCGTCCGTGCAGCTGCCCGCCCTCACCGAGCGCGGTCTCTGGGCCTCGTGGGCGGCGCTGCTTCTCGTCGCCGCCTTTCTGATCGGCATCTCCTGGCTCGTGATCAGCACGGACCGCGAGGCCGAGTCGGTGCGCCTCAAGCAGTCCACCGACCTCGTCGTGCAGTCGCTCGAGGCGCGGGTCACGGGCACGGCCGAGATTCTGCAGAAGCTCTCGATGCGGCTCATGCACTCCCCGAACGGCGGCTACTCCGCCGCCTCGGCCGAATTGTCCGCGTCCACGCTGATGGTCGACCGCAAGGAGGTGATCGAGATCGCGCTCGTCGACAAGAAGGGCGAGGTGCTCCACAGCTGGCGGTCGGCGACCACGCAGGAGGCTCCGGTCTTCAGCACCCCCCGGAACGTGCAGGACGCGCCGACGCTGCGCACGCTCGACTTCGTGATGAAGAACGACCGCTCGGGCGCGACGCCGATCTACGCGGCCGCCGACACCGCGCACGTCTTCATGAACCTCATCGTGCCTACGCCCATGCGCACGCACGTGCTCCTCGCGCGCATCGACCTCTCGGACCTGCTGCGGCTCGCCGAATCGCGCCTCTCCGTCACGCACTATCAGTTCCAGTTTCTGCTGAACGACCGCGCGGTCGATGAAACCCACGCCGCGATGAAGAATTCGGTGGCGAACTCGTCCTTCGCCGCGCCGATCCGCTACGAATCCCCCATCAGCTTCCTGCAGCATTCGGGCGAGCGGATGAGCCTGCGGGCGACGAGCTACGAGCACGCGCTCTTCGCGACGAACCGCATGCAGTACTTCGCGGTCGCGGGCCTCGCCGTGATGCTTCTCCTCGCCGTCGGCATCGTCTTTTACTACCAGCGCCAGCAGCACCGCTCGCACCAGCTCCTCGCGACGGAATATTCGCTGCGCCGCGCGATGTCCGAGTCCGCCGTCGTGGGCCTGCGCGTCGCGGACCTGCAGGGGCGGATCCTCTACGTGAACGAAGCCTTCCCGCGGATCGTCGGCTACCCCGCCTCGGCGCTCCTCGGGCGGCGGCCCCCTTATCCCTATTGGCTCGAAAACCTCTTGCCGCAGATGCAGGACGCGCTCGCGCGGGCGAAGTCCTCGGCCGAGACGCTGCGCTTCGAGGCGCGGCGCGAGAACGGCGAGACCTTCTGGGCGGAGCTGCGCGTCTCGCCCATCGTGGACGAATCGGGCGCGGCCTTCGGCTCGATCGGCGCGCTCTTCGACGTCACGCCCCTCGTGCTTGCGCGCAAGCGCGTCGAGGACGCGAACGAGCGCTTCACACGCGTGGTCGAGTCCATGGCGAGCGCCATCGCGGTGCTCTCGCTCCCCGACCGCTCGACCCTCTTCTTCGCGAACCGCGCCTACCGGACGCTCTTCAGCGACCAGGCCGAAGGCGGAGCGCGTCTGCTCGCGCAGCTCGAGAAGACCCCGCCCGCCGTGCGTGGCGACGGGATCTTCGACGAGGTGACAGGAAGGTGGTTCGACGTCCGCTCGCAGCGGATCGTCTGGACCAAGTCCGAACCCGCGGAGATGATCATCGCGACCGACATCACCGAGCGGCGCGCGATGGAGCTCGCCCGCGAAGCGCAGCTGCGGCGCGCCGAAGCGACGCACCGCCTCGTGACGATGGGCGAGATGGCGAGCTCGCTCGCCCACGAGCTCAATCAGCCCCTCGCCGCGATTGCGAACTACGCCAACGCCGCGGCGACGATGCTGGCGGCCGGCACCCTCTCGCGCGAGCGCGAGGCACAGAGCTTCCAGAGAATTGAAAACCAGGCGCAGCGCGCCGGGCGCATCATCCAGCGCATCCGCGGGTTCGCAAAGAAGACGGACGCGAAGTTGGAGCCCGTCGCCGTGCAGACGGTCGTGCAGGAGACGCTCGAACTCGCGGAGATTCAGGCCCGCAAGTTCGAGAGCGCGATCGAGCTCCACGTCCCCGAGACGCTCCCCCTGATGAAGTGCGACGGCGTGATGCTGGAGCAGCTTCTCCTCAACCTCCTCAAGAACGCCATGGAGGCGTGCGTCGAGGCGGGAGTGCCGGCCCAAAAGCGCACGATCGAGCTCTGGGCGGACCAGATCGAGACGGACGAGCAGGCGCGCATCCGCTTCCGCGTGGTGGACCACGGCCCGGGGATTCCCGAGGAGGTCCGCTCCAAGCTCTTCGACGCCTTCTACACGACGAAGAACGAGGGCATGGGGATGGGCCTCAACATCTGCCGCTCGATTGCGGAACTGCACGGCGGCGAGCTCGTCGTTTCCGAGACGCCGGGCGGGGGCTCCACCTTCTCCTTCACCGTGCCGGCTCTCTGAGCGTGTGGGGAGCGGGGCGGGGGAGGAGCGGGCCGCGGCCGCCCGGGCACCTGCGCAAAACACTGACTGCGGAGCGCGCACTTCTGATCCAGGACGAACCATCACTGAGTATTTGCCCCAACCTCCTGAAAAACACCGGGTTAGCCATTAAGTGTTGTTGCTAGAATGAATTTTCCCGAAAGGAGAACCTCAGACATGCTTTCCAGCTACGACTTCACCAACGAGCACACCGCTGAGAACAAGAACGGCCTCGTCTACGTGATCGACGACGACGCGGACGTGCGCGAGTCGATCAAGTGGCTTCTTGAATCGACGAACTACCGCGTCGAAGACTACGAGAGCGGTGAAACATTCATCGCGCAGTTCAACGAGAACGTTCCGTCGGTCATCCTCTGCGACCTGCGCATGCCCGGCATGTCCGGCTCGGACGTTCAGGACCACCTGCTGCGCCGCCGCATCGACGCTCCGTTCATCTTCATCACCGGCCACGGCGACGTGCCGCAGGCCGTGCAGGCCTTCAAGAAGGGCGCGATGGACTTCATCCAGAAGCCCTTCCAGCAGCCGCAGCTCCAGAAGTTGGTCGAGCGCGCGATGCGCACCGCCAAGGAGCTCTACGCCCGCCGTCAGGCGCTCTCGCAGAACCGCGCCCTGATTGAAAAGCTCACGCCGCGCGAGCAGCAGGTCCTCGAGCGCATCGTCAACGGCCGCCTCAACAAGCAGATCGCCGACGACCTCGGCATCTCGATCAAAACCGTTGAAGCGCACCGCGCCTCGATCATGGACAAGACGGGGTCTGGCACGGTCGCCGACCTGATGCGCGTCGTCGTGAAGTCCGAGCTCTACCCGAAGATCTCCTCGACCCTCGCCGAAGCGGTCGCCGCGCTCCCGAGCCGGCTCGCCGAAACGGGGCTCCCGCACACCGAGGAGAACGCCGAGCACCAGCGCCGCCTCGACTCGGCGCTCCGCGACAGCGACGCCGAACGTGAACGACGCCTCGCCGAATCGTCCGTGACGGGCATCAACAGCTCGCTGCGCTGACCGTCCGCGCCTCCCGCACCTGCGGCCGCCACATCCGGTCCGGACCGCCGATTTGCGCCCCGATGGGTGCCGGGCGGGCCGGCGAAATCCGGCGGCCCGCCGGCCGCAAAAAGCGCTCACCTTCCGGGACCACCGGGAGGCGGGCGCTTTTTTTGCGTCCATCCTCCCTCCGAATTCCCTCCAAATGAACGCGGCGCCTCGGCAGGACTACCGAGGAGAAACGGGCGGGTCCTGAGCCATAATGACCGAACGCCGCTCCCATGGGGTGAGGCGGGCGGCCCGCGCCGCCCCCATCCCGGACGGCCCCCTCGAACCCCCATCGAATTCTCAGAGACCGGAGGCACTGGAAGTGACTGCTCAACTCATCGACGGCAAGGCGCTTGCGCGCGAGATTGAAACCCGCGCCCGGGCGCGCAGCGAGGAGCTCGCCGCCCTCCCTCAGGGCCGCCGTCCCGGCCTCGCCGTGATCCTCGTGGGCGAAGACCCCGCGAGCTGCGTCTACGTGCGCAACAAGACCCGCGCCTGCGAGCGCGCGGGCGTCTCCTCGCATGAGTTCAAGCTCCCCGCGGACACGCCGCAGGAGGAGCTCGTCGGCCTGATCCGGCGCCTCAACGCCGCCGCGGGCATCGACGGCATCCTCGTGCAGCTCCCGCTCCCCGACCACATCCGCGCGAGCGCGGTGATCGAGTCGATCGACCCGACGAAGGACGTGGACGGCTTCCACATGCTCTCCGCGGGCGCGCTCCTCGTGGGCCGCCGCGACGAAGGCTTCCGCCCCTGCACGCCCGCGGGCGTGATGAAGATGCTCGAGCACATCGGCGTCAACCCCGCCGGCCTCGAGGCGGTCGTGGTCGGGCGCTCCAACATCGTCGGCAAGCCCCAGGCGCTCATGCTCCTCGAGGGCCACGCGACGGTGACGGTCGCGCACAGCCGCACCTCCAACCTCGCCGAAATCACCCGGCGCGCCGACATTCTCGTCGCCGCCGCGGGCCGCGCGAAGATGATCACCGGCGACATGGTCAAGCCCGGCGCCGTCGTGATCGACGTCGGCATGAATCGCGACGAAGACGGTCGCCTCTGCGGCGACGTGGACGAGAAGAGCGTGAAGGAGGTGGCCGGCTGGCTCTCGCCCGTTCCGGGCGGCGTCGGCCCGATGACGATCGCCATGCTCATCTCCAACACCGTCCTCGCCGCGGAACGCCACCTCGGCCTCGGTGATACGCTCTGACGACCTCCGCGACGCCTCCCTCCCGAGACCTCCGCCCCATTCCTTCACTGGACCCACTCCATGACTCAAGCCGCCCTTGAAGCGCATTCCGAAAACCCGCTCCTCACGATCACCGACGCCGGCCTGATCGACTACGCCGCCGTGCGGCCCGAGCACGTCGTGCCCGCCGTCAAGGCGCTCGCCGCCCGACTCGAGCGCGTGCTCGCCGAAGTCTCCGCCCCCGGCACGCCCGCCGACTGGGCGCACGTGGTCGAGCCCCTCGAAGAGGCCTCGCTCGCCTTCTCGCGCGCCTGGGGCGCGGTCGGGCACCTGCAGAGCGTGGTGGATACGCCGGCGCTGCGCGACGCCTTCAACGAGGCGCTTCCCATTGCGACCGACCTCTATCTGCGCATTTCGCAGAGCGAGGCGCTCTACGAGAAGTACCGCCTGATGAAGGCCTCGCCCGAATTTGAAGCGCTCTCACACGTGCGCCGCCGCATCATCGAGCACGAGCTGCGCGACTTCGAACTCTCGGGCGCCGCGCTCCCGGAGGCCGAGCGCGCCCGCGTGAAGGCGATCGGCGAGGAGCTCTCGGAGCTCTCGCAGAAGTTCAGCGAGAACCTCCTTGACGCAACGAACGCCTTCGAGCTCGTGGTGGACGATGTTTCGCGCCTCGCGGGCGTGCCCGCCGAGACGGTGGCGCTCTACCGCGCGAGCGCCGAAGCCGCGAAGAAGAAGGGGTGGCGCCTCACGCTCCAGTACCCCTCGTACCTTCCGGCGATGAAGTACTGCGCCGACCGGGGCGTGCGCGAGACGCTCTACCGCGCCTTCTCGACGCGCGCGTCGGAGTTTGACGGCGGCCGCTGGGACAACACCCCGCTTATCCGCCGCATTCTTGAACTGCGCGCCGAGGAGGCGCACCTCCTCGGCTTCAAAAACTACGGCGAGCTCTCGCTCGCGACCAAGATGGCCGAGAGCCCCGCGGAGGTGCTCGCCTTCCTGCGCGACCTCGCCCGACGCTCCAAGCCCCGCGCCGAATCCGACGCCAAGGAGGTGGATGACTACGCCCGCGACGTGCTCGGCATCGCCGACGTTGAGCCCTGGGACCGCGCCTATGCGGCCGAGAAGCTCCGCGAGGCGCGCTACAGCTACTCCGACGCCGAAGTGAAGCGCTACTTCACGCAGGCCGCGGTCTTCTCGGGGCTCTTCGCGATGGTCGGGAAGCTCTTTGACGTGACGTTTGAAGAGAAGCCCGCCTCCGTGTGGCACCCCGACGTGAAGTATTTCGAGGTGAAGCGCGGCGGGCGCGTGATCGCCGCCTTCTACGCCGACCTCTATGCGCGCGAAGGCAAGCGATCGGGCGCCTGGATGGACGGCGAGCGCACGCGCCGCCGTCTCCCCTCGGGCGAGCTCGTCACGCCCGTGGCGTACCTCGTCACCAACTTCGCCGCGCCCACGAGCGGCGCGGAGGCGACGATGACGCACGACGAGGTGACGACGCTCTTCCACGAATTCGGCCACACGCTCCACCACATCCTCACCGCGCAGGAGGTGCCGCAGGTCTCCGGCATCAACGGCGTCGAATGGGACGCCGTGGAGCTGCCGAGCCAGTTCCTCGAGAACTTCGCCTGGGAGCGCGAGGTGGTGCGCGCGATCTCCAAGCACGCCGAGACGGGCGAACATCTCCCCGACGCGCTCTTTGAGAAGATGTTCGCCGCGAAGAACTTCGAGGCGGGCGCCTTCTGCGTGCGCCAGGTCGAGTTCGCGCTCTTCGACATGCTGCTCCATTCGGAGTTCAACCCCGAAAAGGACTCCGTCGAGGGGCTCCTCGACGCGGTGCGCCGCGAGGTGGCTGTGGTCTTCCCGCCGAAGTGGAACCGCTTCCCGCAGAGCTTCTCGCACATCTTCGCGGGCGGCTACGCCGCGGGGTACTACAGCTACAAGTGGGCCGAGGTGCTTTCCGCGGACTGCTTCAGCGCGTTTGAGGAGACGGGCGTCCTCAACCCCGAAACGGGCCGGCGCTTCCTCAAGGAGATCCTCGAGCGCGGGTCCTCGCGCGACGCGATCGTGAACTTCACGGCCTTCCGCGGCCGCGCGCCGAAGCTCGACGCGCTGCTGCGGCTCTCGGGCATCACGGACGAACCGGCGCCAGCAGCGCCTTCGGCCGCCTGAGCCCGGGAGAAGCGGGCGGCCCGCTCGGGCCGCCCGCGCTTGGCGAAAAGCCCTGAAGCAGCCCTGAAGCAGGGCCTTAAGCGCAAAGAAGCCGCCCGAAGCGCCGGAATGAACCGGCCCTTCGAGCGGCTTCTTCGCTTCCCCGGAAGGGGCGCGCGGCCCCCTCCGGCGCAGACGGGACGGTCAGGCGAGGGTCGCGACCATCAGCGCCTTGATCGTGTGCATGCGGTTGCCGGCCTGCTCGAAGACGATCGAGGCGGGCGACTCGAAGACCTCCTCGGTCACTTCGACGCCCTGCGCGAGCTCGGGATGCGCCTCAACCACCTTGGCGCCCACCTTCGTCTCGGTGTTGTGGTAGGCGGGCAAGCAGTGCATGAAGCGCACATTGGGGTTGCCGGAGGCGGCCATCAGTTCGGCGTTCACCTGGTAGGGCTTCAGGAGGCGGATGCGCTCGGCCCAGACCTCGGCGGGCTCGCCCATCGAGACCCAGATGTCCGTGTGGATGAAGTCCACGCCCTTGACGGCTTCGACCGGATCCTCGGTGATCGTGATCTTCGCGCCCGAGGCGGCGGCGAGCTCCTCGCAGAGCGCGATGAGCTCGGCCGAGGGCCAGCATTCCTTGGGTGCGCCGATGCGCACGTCCATGCCCATCTTGGCGCCGATCATGAGGAGCGAGTTCCCCGTGTTGAAGCGCGCGTCGCCCATGTAGGCGAACGAAATGTCCTTCCAGGCCTTGCCGCTCGCCTCCTTCATCGTCATCAGGTCGCAGAGCATCTGCGTCGGATGCCACTCGTCGGTGAGTCCGTTGTAGACGGGCACACCCGCATAGGCAGCGAGCTCCTCAACGACCTTCTGCGAGAAGCCGCGGTATTCGATCGCGTCGTACATCTGCCCGAGCACGCGGGCCGTGTCCTTGATGCTCTCCTTGTGGCCGATCTGCGACGAAGAGGGTTCGAAGAAGGTCGTGCCGGCGCCCTGGTCGTGGGCGGCGACCTCAAAGGACGCACGGGTGCGCGTACTCGTCTTCTCAAAGACGAGGGCGATGTTCTTGCCGACGAGGCGTCGCGGTTCGTTGCCCAGACGCTTCGCCTTCTTGAGGTCGATCGCGAGGTCGACGAGGTAGTCGATCTCGGCGGGCGTGTGGTGAACGAGCGAGAGAAGGCTGCGGCCGCGAAGATTCATCGGCATAGGTGTGCTCCATGTGGTTTGGGTACGGCTACGGATCCGGAGTCTGCCGCAGAAGACGGGACTCCCGAAATCCGGTTGCGGAGCATTGTAGAAGGGAGGCCGCGCCCTTCACGGCGCTTCATCTAAGCACTTTCTCCTAGCCTCCGTGAGGGCCTCCAAACACCTAACGCATTGTTTTTATTATGCTTCCAATGGTCGACCATTGGCATTCAATGACAAATCAAAGGCGTCAAATGACACGCTGCGGGCGCGGGCGGCGCCGACCACTCACTCTTCGTCGGAAAGAATGGGCTTGGCGGGGCGCTTCGCGCGGGGCGTGAGGTGCAGCGGCTGCTGGCGCTGACGCGCGAGCACCTGATTGCGGAGCTTTTCGCCGACGCCGAGCCGTTCTATCTGCAGGTCCACGAGGGCGCGCACCCACAGCGCACCGCCGATCGCACGCAGAAATTCAAGCTGCTCCCGGGAGAGGCGCAGCACGACGGTGGTGGACAGAACGTCCTCCTTGCGGCGCGGCCCCTTCTTGGGGCGCGCGTAACGCACGGCCTTCTCCTTCGGGGGGCGCCGGGCGGCGACCTCAAGGAAGCGTTCGGCAAGCGAAGGGGCCTCTGCGGCCCCTTCCTTCGGGGCGGCGGCGGACTCCGCTGCGGGCTTGTCCGCTTCCGGCGTCTGGTTGAGATGGTCGTTGTGCATGGCTGGCGTCTCCGCGAGAAAGAGTTGTGCTAATCATAGCCCGCGCGGGAGGAGGTCCGCCCGCCGCAGGCGCCCCGTGCAGCGGAGCGGAATTCCTCCGGGACTTCATCGAGAAGAACCGGCGGATTCGGGCAACATGCCCTTCCCGAAGGAGGAGAACTGGAGACGGGGCAACGACCTCGTGCAGCGCGTTCTCGGCGACGTCGCGGAGTTCATCGACCCGACGCCCTTCGTCTGCCCGAACGGGATGTGCAACCTCCTCAAGTGGTACAAGGACGACGACCACCTGCAGGTGTGGCGGATTGAGAAGGAAGGCGTCTGGCTCGACCGGATTTTTGAGGATGCGGCGGGACGCCTGGCGGAACACCGCGCCGTCCCGGCCTCCGGCGCTGTGGCACACTGATGCTCCTTCCATTGAATTCACTCAAGGTGCCCTCAGCATGACCCGGCTGCGCTTTGCTTCCTGGAACGTCAACTCCCTCAAGGTCCGCCTCCCGCAGGTGCTCGACTGGCTCGCGCTCTCGGGCGCGGACGCCCTCGTGATGCAGGAGACGAAGATGACCGACGACGTCTTTCCCGCGGCCGCCTTCAACGCGGCGGGCTTCGACGTCGTCTTCACCGGGCAGAAGACCTACAACGGCGTCGCGCTCGCCGTGAAGCGCTCAGTCCTCCGCGCGCCCGAGGCGGTGGAGCTCGGGCTCCCGGGCTACCCAGACGCGCAGAAGCGCTTCGTCTCGGCGCTCCTCACGCCCGTCGCCGGAGGCGACCCCATCCGCTTCTGCGGGGGCTACTTCCCGAACGGTCAGGAGGTGGGGTCGAGCAAGTACCTCTACAAGCTCGACTGGATCTCCGTCCTCACGCGGCACCTGAAGGCCCTGCTCGCAGAGAACCCCCGCCTCATCCTCGGGGGCGACTTCAACATCGCGCCCGCCGACGCCGACGTCTGGAACCCCGCCGCCTGGGAGGGGAGGATTCTCTGCTCGGCGCCGGAGCGCGCCGCGCTCTCGCGCCTCCTGTCGCTTGGGCTCTGCGACAGCTTCCGGCTCTTCGAGCAGCCCGCCGCCACGTTCTCGTGGTGGGACTACCGCCAGAGCGGCTTTGAGAAGAACCACGGCCTCCGGATCGACCTGCTTCTCGTCTCCGACGCCCTTGCGGGCGCCGTGAGAAACGCGGCCGTGGACGCCCGTCCACGCGCCAACGCGCAGCCCTCAGACCACGCTCCCGTCACGGTCGACCTTGAATACTGAGGAGCCCGACGATGATCAACCACAAGCCCCGGCTGCGCTTCGGCATTCCCGGCGATTATCTCCCCTTCGGCATCATCGACGAGGGGTGCCCCGCGGGCTTCGTCGGACATGACATCGACCTCGCCGAGGCGCTCTGCCGCGAGGCGGGGCTCGCCCCCGTCTTCGTGCTCACGAGTTGGCCCGCGCTCTTCACGGATCTCGAGGCGGGGCGCTTCGACGTCGCCGCGGGCGGCGTCTCGTGGCTCCCCGAGCGCGCCCGGCGCGCCGACGACCTGCCGCGCTACGCGCCCTTCGCGAAGGTGGCGCTCATCAGAAAGGCCGACGAAGGGCGCTTCCTGACGCCGGAGGACCTCAACCAACCCGACGTCCGCGTGATCAAGAATCCGGGCGGCACGAACGAGCAGTTCGTCGATCGCCGCCTCACGCGCTGCCAGGTGACCACCGTCCCCGACAACGCCTCGATCCCCGCACGCATCGCCTCCGAAGTGGGCGACGTGATGATCACCGACGCCTTCGAGGCGCGCTGGTACGCCGCGCGCGACGTGCGCCTCACGCTCGCGATGAACGGGCGCGCGCTCACGCCCGAAGCCTGGAAGACGATGCTCGTGCGCCGGGGCGCCCGCAGGCCCGCGGCGCCGGGCGAACCCTCGGGGCGCTCGGAGCCTCTCGCGCCGCTCCTCTTCTCCGCCTGGGGCCGAATCGAGCGTGCGGGCGTGCTCGACGCGCTCGCCAAGAAGTGGCTCGGCGCCTGAGTCCGGTCCCTCTGCGAATTTCCCCTAAGCCGTCCGACCTAGACGCGCTGAGGCGCCGCAAGCGTGCGCCGGATCCCTTCTTCCGCGCCTGCGCGCACCATTTGCGGGCATGGTGTAATTAGCTCCACGAGTCTCGCATTCCCTCGTTGTTTGCACGGCTCGGACCAGATATTTCAAGCCTTTCGCATGCTGCGGAAGGCATTTTTGCACCTCATAGGAGCAGCAGTCATGCAGCGTCGCACAATGTTGGGCGCCATCGGAGCGGTGGCACTCACGAGCGCCACCTACTTTCCGATCACTTCACAGGCCGCGGCACTGAAGGGCGAGGGCGGCAATCCGATCCGCATCGTCGTTCCGTACCCGCCGGGAGGCCCGCTCGACGTTTCCGCGCGCGCCATCGCCGACGCCGTTCAGTCCGTCCTCGGCACCGTCGTCGTTGAGAACCGTCCCGGCGCGGGCGGCAACATCGGCATGAGCTACGTCTCGCACGCCCGTCCCGACGGCCACACCCTCGTGATGGGCGCCGTCGCCACCCTCGGCATCAACCCCTCGCTCTACAAGAAGCTCCCCTACGATCCCGAGAAGGGCTTCAAGCCCGTCACGATGGTGGCGACCGCGACGAACGTCCTCGTGATCACCCCGGCCTTCTCCGAGAAGACCGGCATCAAGTCCGTGACGGACCTCATCGCCTACGCCAAGAAGAACCCCGGCAAGCTCAACTACGCCTCGGGCGGCAACGGCTCGGCGGGCCACATGGCGGGCGAGCTCCTCAAGAACAAGGCCGGCATCGACATGGTCCACATCCCGTTCGCGGGCGCCGCGCCGGCGCTCCTCTCGGTGATTTCGGGCCAGACCGACCTGATCTTCGACAACCTCGCCTCGGCTTCGGCCAACATCAAGGCGGGCAAGCTGATCGCGCTCGCCGTCACCTCGAAGGAGCGCACGCCGCTTCTGCCCGACGCCCCGACGATGATCGAGTCCGGGGTCCCGGACTTCGACATCTACACCTGGTTCGGCCTTCTCGTGCCCGGCGCCACGTCCGATGAGAACGTGAAGACCCTCAACGAGGCGATCACCGCGGCCCTGAAGGACCCGGCGATGGACAAGAAGTTCCGCGCCTTCGGCGCGCTCCCCGCCCCCGACACGCCCGCCGAATTCAAGGCGCTCATCGACGAAGAGGCGGCGAAGTACAAGGTCCTCGTGAAGCTCGCGGGCGCGCGCGTCGACTGACGCTCTCCGGCCTGCCGGCGCAGGCTCCCTCTCTGGAGGCCCTGCGTCCGCTCCCACAGCCCCTCCCCTCCGGCTCTGCCTCTGCTGCAGAGCCGTTTGCGTTTTCTTCGGCGTGGGGCGCCGCTCCCGCGAGGGAGCCGAAGAAGTCATAATCCACCGGCTTCGAGCGGCCGCCCCCGGAACGCTCGGAAGACGACCATACCAAGACCCAAACCTCCCCGCCCGCAGCGGCGGAGCGGGAAAAAATACAAATGATCAAGAACCAGAAGGACTTCGCCGCCGGGCTCTTCTACATCGCGATCGGGCTCTTCGGCGCCACGACCCTCGGTGAAAACGAAGTCGGCACGCTCGCGCGCATGGGACCGGGCTACTTTCCGCTCATCATCTCCTCGGGCCTGATGCTCACGGGCCTCGCCATCGTCGTGAAGGCGCTCATCCATACGCCCGCGGCGCACGAACTCTCCCGCATTGAACTAGGCTCCCCAAAGGCGCCCATCCTCGTTCTCGGCAGCGTCGCGCTCTACGCCGCGACGCTCCTCACGCTGGGGTTCGCGCTCTCGATCGCCCTCATGGTGGTGTTCTCCTCCCTCGCGCACCCGCTCTTCCGCCTGAGGGACGCCCTCATTTCGGCCGTGATCCTCACGACCCTCTCGGCGCTTCTCTTCATCGGCGGCCTCGGACTCATCGTCCCACTCTGGCCCGTCTTCCTCTAAAGGCCTGGTCATGGAACTCCTCAATCACCTCTGGATCGGCCTCGAGAGCGCCGTGAGCCTCACGAACCTGCTCTACTGCTTCGTGGGCGTCTCCTTGGGCACCCTCGTGGGGGTGCTCCCCGGCATGGGACCGGTCGCGACCGTCGCGATGCTGCTCCCGATCACCTACGCGCTCGACCCGTCCACCGCGCTCATCATGTTGGCGGGCATCTACTACGGCGCGCAGTACGGCGGCTCCACGACCGCCATTCTCGTCAACATCCCGGGCGAAGCGGCCGCGGTCGTCACCTGCATCGACGGTCACAAGCTCGCCAAGGCGGGACGTGCGGGCGCCGCGTTGGGCATCGCCGCGATCGGCAGCTTCATCGCGGGGTGCTTCGCGACGGTGCTGATCGCCGCCTTCGCCGAACCCCTCACGCTCGTCGCCTTCGAGTTCGGCCCGCGCGAATACTTCAGCCTCATGGTGCTCGGCTTCGTGGGCGCGGTGGTACTCGCGAGCGGTTCGCTCCTGAAGGCGGTCGGCATGATCCTGATCGGCATCCTCCTCGGATGCGTCGGCATGGACGTCAACTCCGGGGCGCTTCGCTACGTCTTCGGCGTGGACGAGCTCATGGACGGCCTCGACTTCGTCGCGCTCTCAATGGGCGTCTACGGCTTCGCCGAGATCATCCGCAACCTCGAGACCTTGGGCGGCCGCGAAGCGGACCCCACCCCCGTCGGCCGCGTTCTGCCCTCGAAGGCCGACCTGAAGGCGAGCGCGGGTCCGATCGCCCGCGGCACGATTCTGGGCTCGCTCCTCGGCATCCTGCCGGGCGGCGGCGCGCTCCTCTCGTCCTTCGCCTCCTACACGCTCGAGAAGAAGCTCGCGGGCGCGAAGGCCTCACCGGCCTTCGGCGAAGGCAACATCCGCGGCGTCGCGGGTCCCGAGTCGGCGAACAACGCCGGCGCCCAGACGAGCTTCATCCCGATGCTCACGCTCGGCATTCCCTCGAACGCCGTGATGGCCCTGATGATCGGCGCGCTCATGCTCCACGACATTGCGCCCGGCCCCCAGGTGATGACCACGAACCCGTCGCTCTTCTGGGGCCTCATCGTCTCGATGTGGATCGGCAACGTCTTCCTCATCATCCTCAACATCCCGCTGATCGGCGTCTGGGTGCGGCTGCTGCGCGTGCCCTACCGGCTCCTCTACCCGGCGATCCTCGTCTTCTGCGCGATCGGCGTCTACTCGATCAACAACAACCCCTTCGACATCTGGATCACGATCGGGTTCGGCGTCTTCGGGTGGATCGTCAACAAGTTCGGCTGCGAGTGCGCGCCCCTGATCCTCGGCTTCATCCTCGGGCCCATGCTCGAAGAAAACATGCGCCGCGCGCTCCTGCTCTCCCGCGGCGACCTCACGACCTTCTTGACGGGGCCGATCTCGGGCTCGATCCTCGCGGTCTCCGCGCTCCTGCTCCTCCTCGTCATCCTCCCCTCGGTGCGCTCGGGGCGTGAGAAGGCGTTCGTGGAGGACTGACGCACCGTCGGCCGACGGCATCATCCCTGCGGCGGGCGCCGCGGTCTTTCCCTCTTAGACCCGCGCCTGCGCCGTCGGCGGTTGTGGGGTAGGTGATCACTCTCCGGCCTGAAGGCCGGAGCTTCTTGATTCGCTGAGCCTCGCG
>CAJKCQ010000054.1 GCA_905198475.1 uncultured Sutterella sp.
TGCCGCATTCCTCCCCCACCTGAAGGAAGGGGACTCCTGCGGCAATCCTGTTGAAAATCGTTCGCGTCTCAGGGGGACTGCCTACGGTCACGCCGTCTTCAGCCGGTCGCCCTGCCCGCCCGGACCTTCGGCGTCAAGGTCTTCTGGTGGCGGAAGTAGAGCCACGTGAGCGCGATCGTGGTGATGATCCAGCTCACCGGGTAGACGGTCATCAGAACCTGGAAGGTCGGCTCGGCGGCGAAGACCGTGTAGACCCAGATCACGCGGATCACGGAAATGCAGAAGAGCGTCACCATCGCGGGCGGCATCGAATAGCCGTAGCCGCGCATGGCGTCCGAAACCGTCTCCATCACGACGTTGATGGGCTCGGCCGTCACCACCCAGAGGACGCGGGTGAGCGCGAAGGCCATGACGGATTCGCTCGACGTGAAGAACCCGAGAACCGCCTTTTCGAAGAGAAGCACGAGGCCGATCAGGATGAAGGTGGCCGCGAAGTTGAGGCCCATGGAGACCAGAGTCGCCCGACGGCAGCGAGCGAGGTTGCCCGCCCCGTAGTTCTGGCTCACGAACGTCGTGGCGGCGAGCCCAAAGGCGTTGATGAAGCAGTAGACGTTGATTTCGATCGTGAAGGCCGCGACCGAGCCGGCCATGGCGTCCGCGCCGAGTCCGTTGATCGCCGCCTGGATGATCAGGTTCGAGAAGGAGAAGACCGCTCCCTGAACGCCCGCGGGCCAGCCGATGCGCACGATTGAGCGGAGCGCTTCGCGGTCGACTTGGAAGAGCCGCCCGATGCAGAGCTTCAGGGGCCCGGTCATCCGGGTTTCGCGCCAGAAAAGGATGCCCGCGGCAAGCGCGTTGGCGAGCACCGTGGCGAGCGCCACGCCGCCCGCGCCGATGCCGAAGACGAGGACGAAGAAGAGGTTCCCGGCGATGTTGAATACCGTTGCGGCCACAAGCGCCCAGAGCGGCGTCTGCGTGTCGCCCTGGCTGCGGTAGACGGCCGCGAGAAAGTTGTAGACCGCGATGAAGGGCATGCCGAGGAGGTAGACGCGCAGATAGGTTTCCGCGTCCTCCCGCACGGCCGGCGGCACCTCAAGGATCGAGGTGATGAGGTCTGAGAAGAGCTCTCCGAAAACCGCCATCAGAAGGCCGAACACCACCGCGACGAAGAAGGAAGTGTGCACGGCGCGGTTCGCCCGCTCTTCGTCCTTCATGCCGAGCGCGCGGGCGACCACCACGTTCGCGCCGAGCGCAAGCCCCATGCACAGGCTCACGATGAGCCCGATGATCGGGACGTTGTTGCCGACGGCCGCCATCGCCTCGTTCGAGACGTAGCGTCCGAGAACCGCGACGTCCGCGGCATTGAAGAGCTGCTGCAGCACGCCCGTGACGGCGAGCGGCAGCGCGAAGACGATCATCTTGTCACAGATGGAGCCTTCCAACATGTCGATTTTTCTGCTGCCGCGCATCTCACGTTCCGCCCGATCAAATGCTTTCATGGAAAAGTCCGGCGGCGCGCCCCATTCCAATGGACGCGTTGATTCACCGGTTGATCTCTGCCATTTTATGGAAGCGTCAGCCCGCTCCCCGTGCCTTGTGCTCTCAGGGATTTGTCGGATTCTCGAAAGGCGCGCCGGTCGTATCGAAAACCGCCGCCCCCTGCTCCGCTCCGACGGCTTGTGGGGGGCCTTCCGGCACCACTGCCTCAAAGGTGAGGCGCTCACCCTGCGGGCATTCCGTGGAGGGGGAGGTGCCGGATCTCTTTCTCGATCGCGTCTCGAGGTTCCTCGGCTGACGACGCTCCGTTCGGGCGGCCGCCTCGGGGAATACCGCCAAAGCCGCCCGTCCTTTCGGGAGGCCCTAGGATTCGCCGAGCATCACCCGGATGATCTCGCGGTCGGTGCCCACCATGCCGCGGCTCGCGATCCGGCCGACGGCCGCCGCCGTGTCGTCCGTGGTCTCCTGCACGATGCCGTCGCCCGGACGGAAGGCGCAGTCGTTCCTCACCATGTCGAGCGCAAGGATCGCGCCCTCGACCGACATCGAGATCTTCGCCGCGCAGGAGCTCTTCGCACCGTCGCAGAGCAGACCCGACGAGATGGCGAGCGCGTTGCTGATCACCTTTTCGATCTCTTCGTCCGTGCAGTCCATCAGATAGGCGATGCCCGCGCCCGCTCCGCACCCTGCACTCACGGCGCCGCAGTAGGCCGAGAGTTTCCCGATCCCCTGCTTGAGGGCGACCGTGATGAGGTCGGAGAGGAGGACGCCGCGCAGGAGCTTTTCATGCGGGACGCCCAACCCTTGGGCATAGACCGCCACCGGGACGCTTGCTGTGATGCCCTGGTTGCCGCTTCCCGAAACGATCACGACGGGCAGTTCGCAGCCGTTCATGCGGGCGTCCGATCCGGCCGCCGCCCATGCGCGGGCGCGGAGCACCAAGGGCGTCGCCACTTCCGTGCGGGAGAGCAGCACCCGACCGATGCCGCAACCCCAGTTCTTCGAGAGCCCTTCGCGGGCGATCGCGAGGTTCTTTTCAATCTGCGCGGCGAGGCAGGGTTCAAGATCGCCTAAGGGCATCACGCGCGCGGCGGCGATGAGATCGGCGATCCTCCATTTCACGACGGTGCGCTCCTCCTGCGGACGGTCGCCCTCGGAGAGGATCTTATGGCCGTCCTCCTCGATGCAGGTGATGTTCGTGTGGTACGTGCGGATCGTCACCGTATCCGTGCGGCCGTTGAGGCGACCCGTTATGCGGATGAAGAAGACGTCTGGCTCGTTGGACTGCCGCACGACCATCGGCTCCTTCACGCGCCGTCCGATCTCGGCGCGTTCGGCGTCGGTGATTTCGGCGAGAACCTGAAGCTTCGCCTCGGGGCGGCGCGCGACGAATCCGGCCGCCACCGCGGCTTCAATGCCGTAGAGGCCGCCCGTGTTGGGAACGATCACGCTTTTCACGTTCTTCACGATGTTGCGCGACACCTCCACCTCAATTTCCTCGGGATAGCCGCCGAGCCGCCTGCCGGCTTCGGCAGCCGCGTAGGCGAGCGCAATGGGTTCAGTGCAGCCCATGGCGGGCTGAAGCTCTTCAATGAGGGCGCGGCGGTAGTGAGTGTATTGGTCGTTCATGAGTCTGGTTCCGGGACGCGCCCGGGAAAATGGAGAAAGAAGTCGTCAGCGTGTTGGCCGCCGTACCATCAGGAAACCCTGCTCCCGGGACAAGAGAGGAGATTCGATCATCGGACTTTTCCGAATGCGCATCGCTTTGGAAGCTTCCGTTGGGCGCGGGTTCAGTCCCGTGCACCTCAACACGCTCCGAAGGGAGAAGCTTCACGTGTCGTACGCATGATACCCGCGAGGATGGTGATCTCCAATCTCGTGGGTGTTCCGCTTTCGAGCTTCACCGCTCGAGCGTCGGCCAGAGCGAATGGTTCGCCCCAGGAGGAGTATCGGAACCGTCTGGTAGGGAGTTGCGTTCCGGAGAGCCTGATGCGCATCGCATTGCGAGCTCCGGCTTGGGAGCTTTGAATCAGGCGCTTCTCCCGGGACGGAGTTTCCTCCGTCCCGGGCCCTGTCGGCGTTAAGAAGCGCTCATGGCCCAACCCAGCAGAATCGCGATCAAGAACAGCTTGATGGCGCCACGCAGGACGAGTACCATGATGGCAACTGGATCATGGTGTTGCATGATCAGTTCCCTCCAAAGCGGTCGACACATGCAAGGTAGTAGCTTGCAGTTCGCCCGTTTTGCTTTTCCTGATGCGCTCTCCCCGCAACAGCCGGGACTTTCGCGCCTCATCGCGGATAGGCAAACGGAGAACTCCCCCGAAGACGCCGTCGAACTCGTCCGCGAGATGGCGGCCGACCCATCACCCTGGGTGATCGGCCTCGGGATCGACTACCGCGAAACGAACCATGCGCCGGACAGCAAAACGCCCCTCAGGCCTTCGAGGACCCGGGGCGTTTTGTTGGAAGACTTCCCGTCCGTCGACGGTTCGGATGCGAACTGCTGCGGTAGTCCGCCGCAAATCCCTCAGGGAGCGGCCTCAGTGCGTGCGCTCCGCCGTCTCGGAGCGCTCCCGGCCGGCGGGCGACTCGTCGACGTGGCCCGCGACCAAGGGAATGAAGCGCTGGTTCGTGCTCCCGCGCCAGGCGCCCTGTTTCTCGACGTGAAGCTTTTGGACGTAGGGGCCGTCCACCAGCATGTCGATGTAGGGCATCAGGGGCGAGTCCTTCACGTGCGCGTAGGTGCGTCCCGTCCAGACCCAGATGGTCTTCTCGGGAAACCTCTCCTTGATGCGCTTGAGGAGCCCCGTGAGCGTTTCGGCGTGCTCGGGCTCGAAGGGGTCTCCCCCGAGGAGAGAGAGGCCCGCGATCCACTTGGAGTCGAGCGCCTTCATGATCTGCGCTTCGGTTGCTTCCGTGAAGGGCTTCCCGGCCGTAAAGGACCAGGACTCCTCATTGAAGCAACCCTTGCAGTGCACGCGGCAACCCGAGACGAAGAGGGACACCCTCACGCCCGGGCCGTTCGCCGTGTCGTAGCCCGACAGGCCGATGTAGTTCATTGCCTCGCCCTGGTCCTTACATGCTCTTGCGGTTGTGGATCTCGGCCATCTTGCCTTCGTTCATGCGCGAGACGCCGTTGACGTTGGAGTAGCCGAGGTAGCCGCAGACGCGCGAGATCACCGAGAGGTTGGAGCTGCCGCACTTCGGGCACTTCATGAGCACGTTCGTGCTGTGCGTGCCGCAGTCGCCGCAGTACGCGCTGTCGAAATTCACGCCCTGGTAGAAGCCGAGCTCCATGCCGCGCTGGATCACGGCCTTCACCGCGTCCATGTTCTCGGGATTGTCGAGACGCACGTACTGGATGTGGCCGCCCTCGCAGAGGTGGAAGTCGCGGAACTCGCGGTCCTGCTTCTCAAAGGGCGTGATCTCCTCGGTGACGTTCACGTGGAAGGAGTTCGTGAAGTACTGCGGGCTGTAGTGCTCGGTGTGCGCGAACACGTTGTCCACGCCCATCTTGCGGCAGAAGGCGTCGTACTGGCGCGCCTGCGTCGCGCAGAGGCTCTCGGCGGGCGTGCCGTAGATCGCGTAGAGCCACCCGTCCTCCTTCTTGTAGGTGTTGATCTTCGCCTGAAGGTGGCGGAGCACTTCGGCCGAGAAGTCGCCGCCCTCTTCCACGAGGCGTTTGCCCGTCCAGAGGTAGGTCGCTTCGTCAAGCGCGGTGATGCCGAACGAGGCGGTCATGTAGCGCACGAGGTCGCCCACTTCGTCGTCCGGATCCTTCGTGCCCTCGTAGAAGCCCCCCTGCGTGAAGGCGAGCGGGTTCGAGGAGCACTTCTGACGGCGGATGATGTCGTAGCGCTTCTTGAGGAATTCGCGGATCACCTCGAGGCGCTCGTCAAGTTCGGCCCAAAAGGCGGTCTTCCAGTTTTCGGGATGGTCGATCTGCGTCGCGCGGATGATGAGCGGCAGATTGAGGCTCACCGCGCCGATGTTGCAGCGGCCGATCGAGATGTACTTCCCCTCCTCATTCGCCCAGGGCGAGAGGTAGGCGCGACAGCCCATCGGGCTCGTGATCACGCCGTGCTCTTGGAAGAGCTTCGAGACGGTGCCGTATTCGGACGAAAGCGACAGGTAGTCCGGGTACATGCACTCGGTCGAGGTGAGGACCGCGGCGTCGAAGAGTTCGGACGAATACGGGTCGTCGGCGATCTGCTTGGCGTCGTAGAGGTAGACGAGTTTGGGGAACACCACGGGCTTGTGGTGCGGGCCGTGGCCGCCGCGGCGGACCTGCAGCATGACTTCGTTGAGCTTCGCGAGCCATTTGCGCTCGACGGGTGCGTAGTCCTTGATGTTCCACTGGCCGAAGGTGATCGTCGTGAAGGCGAAGTCGCCGCGCGAACACGGAACCGTGTTGAGCTTGAGTTCGAGCGACTGGAAGCCCTGCTCGAGCTCGCGGATCACGTCCTTGTCGCTCTGCTCGGCCGCCTTCTCCTTCGAGAGGCCGAGTTCAAGGTACTTCTGGTTGGCGGTGTCCCAGCTCTTGAGCACATAGGGCAGGAGCACCTTGTCGAGCTCGGCGAGGGTGAAGCCGCCGAACTGCTGCGCGGTGGCGACGAGCGTAATGTCGCCCACGACCTGCAGGGCCGAGAGGACGGTCTTCGGCTCGGTGTAGCGGACGTTGGACATCTCGAAGCCGCCCTTGAGAACATTGCCGATGTCGAAGAGGCAGCAGTTGATGCACCCGAGGATCATGTCGCGCATGTCGTGGATGTAGATGTCGCCGCGGTCGGCGAATTCCTTCTCACGCCCCGAGAGATAGAACTGACGGTAGAGGGACTTCGTGAGGAAGCCCTTGATGAGCGAGCCCTTCGTTGAGACGAGCGAGCTGTCGAAGTTCGCGTTTTCGCGGTCGCCCAAGCGCAGCACGTCGTCGGCGTCCTGGCGCAGCTGCTCGAAGGTCTTCGCGTAGTTGTTTTTGTAGTAGCGGTACTCGGCGTAGGAGGTCGCGACGTCCTTGAAGCCGAACCCGGCGAGCGTGCCGATCACGAGCTCGTGGAGCTCGGAGACGGGCACCTTCTTCCTCGCCTGCAGACGCTCGCGGATCGAGTCCGCCATCGTGTTCATCACTTCGTCGGGGATCGTCTTGTCGCAGCGGAAGGCCGCCTTCTTGATGGCGTCGACGATCTTGAGCGGCTTGAAGTCTTCAAGCGTGTTGTCTTTCTTGAGAACCTTGAACATTGCCAATTCCGATCCCTCGTACATGTTGATGCGGACGGTGCGCGGCGGAATGTCCCCCGCGTCCGGCCGGCGTGTCTGGTGCGCCGAGCGCTTTCCGGACGGGCGCGGCGAAAGGCGCCGCACTAGGAAGACCGTCCGGGGTCATGAGTGGTCCGGAAGTGTAGCGGTATTTTCGAAGGGCAAAGTGTGCGGAAAACTCATCCCCAGGGACCTCAAGGCCCCGGAGAGCACTTAGACGATTGAGACTGCAGGGATTTTTGCCGCCATACCACGTTCGCGCTATCCCTGAAACACGTGTGCGGCGATTGGTCGACGTAGACAAATCGCAAAACACAACATGTAGTTTGTCCGAATGCGGCGGCGCAACCGCTTGAAGGAGGGGTTTTGGGCGTTCCGGCCTCTTCTGCGGCCGGGTTTCCTTTGCTTTCCGGGAGTTGCGGTGCGTGGGCTTCCCGCGTGTCGAAATGCGCTCGGTGACGACCGGATCGGACCAAGGCGAGGGTTCGGGAACCCTCCGTAGACCCCCGATGGCTTTGTCCGCGTCAAGCCGCCTTCCGCATCCCCGGTATTCGGGGGTGCCTTAGGCACTTCACCTAAGTTTGAGGGGCCGGGCGCAGGTATTCTTCGGGAGGGCCGGAAGCCGGCGCGCGCTTTGCTGTGGGTCTACATCGGATCCGGAGCGGCTTCGCCTCCGGCGGCGTCCCACCCTCCTTGTCTTCAAAAAGGAAATCCAACGATGAATCCCGTCTTTCCCTGGATCGGCATAGCCGTCCTCGTACTCTGCGGCTGGGCCATCGTGAAGAAGTACCAGGGACGGTCTGCGCCAAGCCGCTCTCGCTCATCAAGAACCCGTACATCATCCTCGCTGCGGTCTTCATCGTCGGCCACTGCCTCGGTCTCGTGATCACGTCCGCCGCGGGCCTGGCGATGCTGATGGTCGTGACGGTCTATCCGCTCATCATCCGCGTGGGCTGCTCGCCCTTGGCCGCCGCCGCGGTCGTCGCGAGCGTGCTCGCGATCGGCTACGCCCCGGCGTCTGGCACGGCGAACTTCGCCTCGCAGCTCGTGCACCTCGACCCGATCGAGTACCTCGTGCGCTACCAGCTCCCGATGGCCGTTCCGACCATCCTCGCGATGGCCCTCGCCCACAGGGCTGACGCGTAGCAGGCTCTAATTGCTTGTTGTGCGCCAGCCCTAATTCTTTGTTTTTTACTAGGAAAAGCTTGCCTTATATCTTGATATGTGCTAAGATATGAGAGTATCAAGAACCATGGGGCGATCATGAAAACCGTTCAGGAAGGCCAAACCATTTACATCAATAAGGTCAAGCGGACCCAAAAAAATGGATGGAAGCACGTTTATGAGATTCACAGCTTCTACGATCCGAAGTCCCAGAACACCCGCATTCTGAAGACGAAGCTGCTCGGGAAACTGCCTCCCGGAGAGGAGGACATCAGCAAAATGCAGCCGACCGACAAGCGGCGCTCCCGTAAGAAGGCCCCGACGGACCAACCGCAGGCCGTGCTCCAGGCCTCCGGGAGCCTCATAGACTCCCGCAGGGCTTGCTGCGTCATCTATCCCTTGGACATTGCGCTCTTCGTCGTGCTGATGGCGGGCGTCAACGGCTTTACCTCGAACTACGCCATCGCGGAGTTCTGGAAGACTCATCACTCGATTTTTGAGCGTTGGTTTCCGGACTTCCCGGAAAGCGATCCGTCTCACGACACCGTGCGCCGGCTGATCATGATCCTCGGCAAACACAACGGCAAAGAGTTGTTGGAACGCCTGACAAGGCCGCTGGTGGCGGAACTCTCGGAACGTGTGGTCGCTGTTGACGGGCAGGCCGTCAGGGCCTCGAGCCACGGCAAGAACGGCCCCCGGTACGTCCTCAATGTGTACGACAGCGACAACGGCGTGTGCCTGTCGCAGCGACTGATCGGCTGTAAGGAGAATGAGATCGTCCATGCCGCCGACCTGATCAGCACGCTCGATCTTCACGGCGCAGTCGTCACCTGCGACGCGATGAACACTCAGGTGAAGTTCGCGGAATCGGTCATCCAGAAGGGGGCGGACTGCTGCTTGGCGGTGAAGGCGAACCATCCCCACCTCCACGACTTCATCCAGAAGCTCTTCGCTTCGGCGAGCGCCTCGAAGATCGCCAAGAGCGAAGAGAAGATCGACCTCGGACACGGCCGGATCGAAACCCGAGAAATCCGGGTGCTCCCGGGCAGTCTCATTGAAATCGACAAGGAAACCGTCAAGGCCTGGAAGTGGCTCCCCGATGGTTGCCTCGTCGAGGCCAGGACCACCCGCGTGGAAAAGAAAAATCCTGAAAATTCAAGCACTGACACGCGCTACTACATCACCACGCTCAATTTCGACGAGCAATACATCGCGCCGCGGCTCATGCGGATCATCAGACAGCACTGGGGGATAGAGAACTCGCTTCACTGGGTGTTGGACGTCACCTTCAACCAGGACCGGACCCAGTGCAGCAACGCCGATTATCTGGTGGGTCGAACGACCCTGACGAAGATCGTCACCAACGTCCTCTCGAAGATTCAGACGGATGAGGAGGAGCGTACAGGCAAGAACGCTCCGAGCAAACCAGTTCTCATGGCTCGGATGAGCAATCTGGACGCCGCTCTTCAGGCATTGGTGGAGATCTATCGTTCGACGAAGTGACCACTTCGCCGTGCGTCAGCCCTGCCCTCGCCCACGTCTTCACGCAGTACTGGTTCGACAAGAAGGAAGGCAAGGGTGAGGTCGCGAACCTCGGCGAACTCGAGCAGAAGCTCGAGAAGCTCGAGAAGACGCCGGCCCTCTACGCGGTGCTCCCGCTCCTGCCGATCGCGCTCCTCCTGGTCTTCAACAAGTTCGTCTGGGGCGTTTCGATGAACGTCGCCACGGCGATGTTCATCGCGTGGATCCTCGCCTTCATCGTCGACCTCATCGTTCGCCGCCAGGTGAAGGAGTCCTTTGACCTGTCGTTTGCGATGTTCAAGGGCATGGGCTCGATCCTCACCTCGACCGTTGGCCTCATCTTCGTCGCGGCCTTCTTCGCCAAGGGCCTGCAGAACATCGGCATCGTCGACCTCCTGATGGGCGGTGCGCGCTCGATCGGCCTCGGCTACGAAGGCACCTCGGTGGTGCTCTCCGCGATCGTGGGCGTCGTCACCGTCCTCACGGGCTCGGGCGTTGCCGCCTTCACGAGCCTCGGTCAGCTCGTTCCCGACGCCGCGCAGCACTTCGGCATGGACGGCATCTCGATGATGCTCATGATGCACACGGCTTCGGAAATGCTCCGCGCCATGAGCCCGGTCGCCGGCGTGATCATCATCGTCGCGGGCTTCGCGAAGGTGAACCCGCTCACGATGGTGAAGCGCACGATCATCCCCTGCCTCACCGGCTACGTGGTGATGCTCGTCTCCGTCTCCCTCATGTTCGGGTGACGCACGCTCCCGCCTCCCTCCTCCGGAGCTCCAGCTCCGGAGACGGTCGGCGGGTTGAGCGGTGTTCAAGGAAAAGCCCGTCCGAAAGCGAATTCCGGACGGGCTTTTTCATTCTCCGCCCCCGCGGCGTTCCGGCGAGTGGCCGGAACCGGAGGGGACTGACCGGTTCAGTCAAATATCGAGCACCCGCGCGAGGAAGCCGCCGACGGCGGACTGCGCCTGCGGGAGCGCGAAGAGCGTGTGCGGAGCGCCCGGGATCAGGACGATCTCGACGTCCTCGTAGTCGGCGAGCGTGCGCCCGGCGTGGCCGAGGGCCTCGTCGTTGTCGAGCCAGCTGTTAGCGTGGCTGAAGAACTTGTCGGTGGCGCTCATGACGTTGAGGACCGGGAGGTCCTTCGGAATGTTCGTGCGGTGCGCGGCGACGTGGTAGTTGTCTTCGCAGGACCAGGAGAAGATTATGCGGGCGGTTTCGGGACGTCCCTCGGGAGCGGCGAAGCGCGCGGCTGCGACGCCTCCCTCGCTCGTGCCGGCGACGACGTAGCGTCCGTCAAAGCCCGGGACCTCGTCGAGGCGCTTCGCGGCGTTCAGGAGCTCCGCGGAGCGAAGCGCGTGCACGCGCTCGTAGTCTTCGCGCGCAACGGGCGAGGAATACGTGATGCGGCCGGGAAGCTCGAAGGAGTTTGGGCAGAGGAAACCGATGCCGAGGCTCGCGAGCCACCGCCCGAAGGCCTTCACGGGTTCGCCGACGCCGGAGCTGCCGTGCGCGAAGAGCACGAGGGGCTCTTCGGAGAGGTGGATCTTGTCCTTTGGGAATTCGTCGAGCGGGCCCTCGTAGATCCCCAGGGGGCGACGTAGAAGGCCTTCTCAAAGGTGCGCGCGAGGGTCTCCTCGGTGTGCTGATCGGCGGTGCCCGAAACGGAGCCGGTGATTTCAATCGCCATGATGCGGGGTTCCTCCTTAGTGAGTTGGACGCGCTCCGGGCGGGCGGAAGGCCCGCGCGCCCGGGTGCGGCTCGGCAAATAGTACAGCGCCGGACGGCGCGCCACGATTAGAATTCCCTCCGCGGTTTTGCGCCGGGGCCACCTCCGGCGTCATACGCCGCTTCCTTTCCGCTTTTCCGTTTTGGTCTCTTCGAAGAGCCATGCTCCAGAACGCTCTCCCGACGGTCTTTCTCCTCGGGGGCGTGGGCGCCCTCTCGCGCTACGCCGTCCTCGTCCTTGCGGCCCGACTCATGGGGCCCTTCCCATCCGGAATCATCATCGTCAACACACTGGCCGCCCTGATCGGTTCGACGCTCGTCGCCGCGCAGGCGCCCGAGTCCGTTGCGCTCGCCCTCGGCGGCGGGTTCGTCGGGAGCCTCGGCACGCTCTCCTCGCTCTGCTCCGAGACGATCTCGCTCGCCGAGCGCCGCAAGTTCGGCCAGATCGCGCTCTTCATCGGGCTCACGCTCGTGACGGGCGTCGCCGCGACGCTCGCCGGCTTCTCGATCGGGGAGGCGCTCCGATGACGAAGGGCCGGCTCCTTGAACTTCTCCTCATTTTCGTCGGCGGGGGCGGGGGCGCCCTTCTGCGCGTCCTGATGGAGGCGCCCGCCTGGGGACCCTGGATGCCGGCGAACTTCCTCGCCTGCCTCCTGATGGGGTTCTCTTCGGCCCTGGTGCAGCAGGGATTCTTTGCGCCGAGGGCGGCGTCGCTCTGGAAGGCGCTCGTCCATACGGGTTTCCTGGGCGGCCTCTCCACCTTCTCGGTCCTCTCCATCGCCGCCTGCGTGGAGGCGGACGGGAATCTCCTCTACGCCCACTGGCGGCTCCTTGAACTCCTCGCGGGGTTCTGCATCGCCGCGGTCTTCGGCTTCGGCCTCGGGCGCTTCTTCGTGCGGATCTTCCCCGGCGCGGGGGCGAGATGACCGCGGGCGAACCGGTGCCGGGCGCTTCAGGAAGGGATGCGACCGGAGAAGAGGCGGCCGCGCGTTGGTACCGGGTTGCAGGGCCGCTCTTCATTGAACCGGGCGGAAGTTTGGAGGACGGGCTCGAGGTAGTGCTCGCCGCCCATCATTCCGTCTCCATTCCGGCGGCGACGGAGTCGCGCGCCCGCGAAGGCGCGGCCCTCCCCCTCGAGCGACTGGGCGCCAACGCACTCCTCGACTGCCGGTGGGACGCCGCGGCCCGGGTCCTGACGGGAACGCCCGCCATCGTCTCTCGCCGCAGCCGCCTCGGTCGCGAGACCCGGGAAACGTTGGCTCAGGGCTTCATCACAAACCCGCCCGCGCTGCTCGAGGCCGGTAGACTACCCAAAGACCCTGTCGACTGGCGGCGGCCCGCCGCCGCTGCGGCGAAGGGCTTCCTCGGGTTCCTCGGATTCCTCTTCATGCTCCTCGTCGTGGGCGCGCTCTCGGTCTGGATCCTCGGCGACGCGTGACTGCGGATGAGGAGCGGATCAGAAATGTATTCCCGGGGGCGCCCAACTCTCATCAGTCGTGAGACGGGTGAGAAAAGGAGAAGACGATGCCGCTAATCAACATCAAGGGTTACGAGCGGGCGTGAAGCGCCTACGCCCGAGCAGAAGAAGGCGCTCCTTCAGGTCGCGACCGACCTCGTCGTGAAGGTGCTCGGCACGAACCCGGCCACCACGCACGTCATCATCGAGGAGGTCCTCCCGGGCAACTGGGCCGTGGGCGGGAAGTCCGCGACGGAGCGCACAATCGACTTGAACCGCCCTGAAGCTCAGGCATTCAACCGAGGCGGCGCGGAGCGCCGTCAAGAAGCGGTGCTCCTGAGCCCGGAAAAGCGGCGGCGCCGCACCAAAATAGTGATCCCGGCCCGAAGCGCCGCCCTGCTTCTTGATTCAGGCGCTCCCGAGGCCTCGAGACCGCAATACGCAAGAACCAGCAGACACCGCACCACCTCCATGACCGACTCCTCCACAGACGATCCCGGACTCTGCCTCGCCGAACCCGTCGCCGCGGGCATGATCCGCGGCATGAAGACCACCGCGCCCCTTCTCGTCGGCATCATTCCGCTCGCCTTCATTCTCGGCACCCAGGGCGCGCAGCACGGACTCACCGCGGTCGGCATGTCCCTGATGGCGGGCCTCAACTTCGCGGGCGGCAGTGAATTCGCGGCCGTGGCGCTCTGGAGCGCCGCGCCCTCCTTCGTCGTGATCTTCATCACGACCTGGCTCATCAACTGCCGCCACATTGTTCTCGGTGCGGCGCTCACGCCCTGGATGGAGCGGCAGAAGCTCTCGGTTCCCAAGGAGATGCTCGCCTTCTTCATCATGTGCGACGAGACCTGGGCGCTCTCGATGCAGGACGTCAACCGCCGCAGGAAGGCGGGGCTGCCGGCCGAGAAGATCTTCTCCTGGCCCTTCCACATGGGCGTGGGCCTCACGCTCTGGTCCTCGTGGTGGTTCACCGCCGGCGTAGGCGCGCTCTTCGGCGGCGCCTTGGGCGACCTCTCCCGTTGGGGCTTCATGATGGCCTTCCCCGCCACCTTCATCGGTCTCGTGGTCTCCATGCGCCCGACCCTCAAAAAGTCCCTCCCGATGGCGGTCTCAGCCGTCGCGGCGGCCTTGGCGAGCCTCTGGCTCCCGCTCCACTGGAGCATCCTCATCGCCACGATTCTCGGTCTCGGGACCGCCGTGGTGAAGAACGACTGATTAGAGACGCTGGAAATGACATCTGAAATCTTCGCCTTCCCGTCCCTGCAGGAATTCTTCGTGATCCTCGGGATGCTCGCCGCCACGTATTCGACGCGCCTGATCGGTTGGCTCGTCCTCAGGAACCGCCCCGTGTCCCCCACGACGCAGCGGGTTCTCGACGCCGCGCCGGGCTGCGTGATGATCTCGATCGTCGCGCCCGCCTTCATGACCACCAACGTCGTCACGCTCGTGACGCTCGCCGCCACGGTGCTCGTCGCCTTCCGCGTCAACCTCGCCTGGACCATCCTCTTTGCGGTGGGGTTCAACGCGCTGCTGCAGACGTTCTTGTGACTGCTCCTCGCTTCACTGACAACAGCCCCGGCTTGCCGGGGTCTTACACTGTCTCGACGAGCATTGAGACGTAGGAGCGGGCTCTGTACGCCTCCGGACGGACAGCCCTGCCGCCCTGCATTGCCGAATGCCCTCAAGGCGGATGTTCTTCGCCGCGTTCACGTCCCGGTCGTGATGCGTTCCGCACTTGGGACACGTCCACTCCCGCGTGGAGAGCTTGAGTTCTTCAAGCTTGTTTCCACAGACGCTGCACAGCTTGGAGGACGGGAAGAAAGTGTCGATCTGCACGAATCTTTTCCCCTTCCCCTTCCTCTTCCTCTTCGCCTTGTAGGCACACTTCGAGCAGAAGACCCCCGAGGGCGGCGTCGGCAAGCGAGCCGGCCAGACGGTGGTTCTTCTGCATGTTGGTGATCTTCAAACTCTCCGCGACCACTACTTGACTTGAGGGTGGAAAAACAGGCCTCTTTAGGTCGCGCTCCTATTTCGCCGCCACGGCTGGCGACGTGACCCTCGACGTGCTCAAACGTTATGTGGAGAAGCAGCGCGAGGCGTAGCGCCCGAAGACATTGCCTCCATTCCTCCCCGCCCTGACGGGCGAGGGTTCCTGGCGGATTTTGCTGAATCGCCCTCGCCGCCCTCCTCGCTTCATTCACGGTTCGTTCATCCTTTTCTGTCATTCCGCTACGCACAACGACCTATTGACGAAATTGGAACGAGGAGGCATAGTTCTACTGAGGCCCGAGAGGATGGTTCCGCAGTCAAACGCCGCCGCACTCCCGCCTTCCCCTTTCACTCTCTTCATTCAAGACGGAATAATCATGACGAGCCGCTTCGCCTCGATGTGCATGTGTCAGATGTGCCCTGGGTCCCATCCCAGCCGCGGCGCCCGTCCCGGCATGAGCTCGAAGATCTCCGGAGAAGTCTGAACCTTTTCCCGGTCTTTCCCTCAGAAAAAGGCGCCGCACCAACGGCGCCTTTTTTGTTGACCGGAAAAACGCCTTCAATCCAAAACACGCATTTCGAGACTACGCCATGAAGTTCTTGAATCCCCTGCACGCACGCGCCGTGCTCCTTGACGCGAGCTGTCGACGACTGCTCCACCACCCGGCCCCGCCGCCCTTCACCCTGAACTTCCCAGGAGAAAGTGCACTCAAGCCCTAAATCTGAGCTGACATTGCACCAATTTCCCTGCTC
>CAJKCQ010000055.1 GCA_905198475.1 uncultured Sutterella sp.
CACTGCTGCCTCCCGTAGGAGTCTGGGCCGTGTCTCAGTCCCAGTGTGGCTGGTCGTCCTCTCAGACCAGCTACCGATCGTCGCCTTGGTGGGCCTTTACCCCGCCAACTAGCTAATCGGACATCGGCCGCTCCTCCTGCGCAAGGTCTTGCGATCCCCTGCTTTCACCCTCAGGTCTCATGCGGTATTAGCTGCCCTTTCGGGCAGTTATCCCCCACAAGAGGACACGTTCCGATGCATTACTCACCCGTGCGCCACTCGCCGCCAGGAGCAAGCTCCCGCGCTGCCGTTCGACTTGCATGTGTAAGGCATGCCGCCAGCGTTCAATCTGAGCCAGGATCAAACTCTTCAGTTCAATCTCTGTTTGTCGCTCTTCTTCGCCGGAATTGAAAGAGAAGAATTAAATTCTTCCTTTCGGCTTCTTTTGAATAAGCGCGAACTTCGTAAAATTTTTGAGTCGCGGAATCGTGAAATTCCGCCGCTCCTTTCAGAGCTCCTCAAGCTTCCCGACGTTCACACTTATCGGTTCGTTGAATCTGATTTTTAAAGAACTGCTGATCTGTTCGATCAGCGAAGGATCGAAATCTTATAGAAGTCTTTCCTTCTTGTCAAGAGCGATTTGAAGATTTTTTGATTCGTTCGCGTCGCTCCGGACTTGTTTACTGCTTCGTTCGGAAGCAGGATGCGAATTATGTCGTGGTTCGCAGGGTTTGTCAAGGCCTCGAGAAAAATATTTTTCGATGAAGTCTGCTGAGGAGATCTCCCTACACTTGACGAACCCATCATCCACCCCGGAGGACGCTCATGCTCCGCTACACCATCACGCCCGACGCCGCGCACCATGCCTGGGACGTCGCGCTCACTCTTCCTGCGCCCGCGGCACCGCGCCTAAGGCTCGTCATGCCGACGTGGACCCCGGGCAGCTACGTACTGCGCGAGTATTCGGGCCGCATCTCGGAGGTGCGCGCCTGGTGTGCGGGCGAGCCTCTCGAGCTCGAGCAGATCGGCAAGGCCGAATGGATGCTCGATCTCACGGAGGCGCCCGACGCCTCCATGATCGAGATCCGTTGGCGTGCGTTCGCCTTCTCGACGGGCATCCACGACGCCTGGCTCGATCACGACCGGGGCTTCATCAATCCCCCCGCGGTGCTCCTCCATCCGGCGGGCCGCACCACGGAGGCGCTCGATGTCGAAGTGGCTTTCCGGGCGCCGGGCTGGCGCGTGCACACGGCGCTCGACCCCGCCGAAGGGGAGTCCGTCTGGCGCGCCCGCTCGCTCGACGAGCTGTTCGACTCGCCCTTCGTCCTCACGCCTGAATCGGGCGCGGGGGCCGTGATCTGGACGCTCGAGGCATGCGGCGTGCCGCACGATATCGTGATCACGGGAACCGGGAGCCTCAACCGGGAGCGCATCGGACGGGATTTGAAGCGCATCTTCGAAACCGCAGCAGCCTTCTGGGATCCCGAAGCGGCCAAGCCGCCCTTCCGGCGCTACATGCTTGCGATGCATCTCGGTCCGGGCCTCTACGGCGGGCTTGAGCACGCCGCCGGAACGATGCTCCTCGAAGATCCGCAGACGCTCCCCGCGGCGGGCGAGGCCGAACCTCCGAAGCGCTACGACGAGTTCCTCGTGCTCGCCGCGCACGAGTACTTCCACGCCTGGCTCGTGAAGCGCCTCAAGCCCGCGGCCTTTCTGCCCTACGACCTCTCGCGCGAGACCTACACCCACGACCTCTGGATCTTCGAAGGCTTCACGTCCTACTTCGAGAGCGTCATCGCCCGCCGGGCGGGCGTGATCTCCGAAGAGGCGTACCGGCGGCACTTCGCCGAGCGGATGAACTTCGCCCTCGGACGCGAGGGGTTCGACGCCATGTCGCTCGCCGAGTCGAGCTTCAACGCCTGGGTGAAGCTCTACCGTCAGACCGAGGACTCCGCCTACACGCAGATCTCCTACTACACCAAGGGCGCGCTCGCCGCGCTCATCATCAACCGGGCGCTTCTCGAGCGCTCGGGCGGCGGCGTCTCCCTTGAAGGCTTCCTCGCCCGCTGGTTCGCCGGCGTACGGGGCGCCGTCGCCGCCGGACGCTGGCCGGGCCTCGCCGACGGAGCCTTGGGCGACGTGATTGCGGAGACGACGGGCGTCGACCTGCGTGCGCTCATCGCGACGCTCGTCCATGAACGCGACGGGCGGCGCTTCTGGGTGAAGGAGGTCGAGGCGTCGCTCGCCGCCGAAGGCTTGAAGAGCGAACCGGATCCGGAGGCGCCCGCGGCGCTGCGCATCGCCGGCATCACCTGCCGTCGCGAGGCCGGACGCGTCGTCGCGGGCTACGTGCCCTCACGCTCGCCCGCCTTCGCCGCCGGGCTCTTCGCGGGCGACGAGATCATCGCCGTGGCCGGGGAGCGCACCACGCCCGAAGGGTTCGCGCGCCAAATCGAGCGCGCCCGGGGGCGCAGGGTCGAGATTCACTACTTCCGCGGGCCGCGGCTCCTCTCAGGCACGCTCGACCTCGCGGCCGCACCCGACCCGGCGTTCCTTGAGCTTCTGCCGCGCCGGATCGTGCCGCTCGATCAGAAGAGCGGCTCCTGAACGGGATCCGGAGCGCCCTCCCAGCGCACGGGCGCCCCGCCGCGGCCGACGAGCCATTCATTCGCCGCGGCGAAGCACCGCGAACGCAGAAAGGCGTCCTCGCCGCGCGAGGCCGAGAGGGGCGAAGGGTGCGAAGCCGTGAGCACGCAGTGCTTCGACTCGTCGATGAGGGGGCGGAGCTTCTGCGCGGGCCGTCCCCAGAGGAAGAAGACGAGGCCCGTGCGTTCACGCGAGAGGGCCTCGATCACGCCGGATGTGAAAGGCTCCCACCCCCAACCCGCGTGCGAGAGCGGCCGGCCCGCCTCGACCGTGAGGACGGGATTGAGGAGCAGCACGCCCGCGCGCGCCCAGTCCGTAAGGTCGCCGCACGTGCGCAGGGCCGTTCCCGGAGCGCCCGCCGCGACCACCTTGAAGATGTTGCGCAATGAGGGCGGAAGCTTCTCGCCGCGGGGTACCGAAAAGGCGAGGCCGCAGGCCTTGCCGGGCGTGTGATAGGGGTCCTGTCCGATGATCACCGCCCGCACGGACTCGAAGGGCGTGAGCTCGAGCGCTCGGAAGGGCGTTGGCGGAAAGACGTCGGCGGGATCGTCAGCGATGCGCTTGAGAAGCGCCGCGCCGCCCGGCGAGGCAAGAAAGGCGTCGGCCGCGGCGCGCCAGCGTCCGGTGAGGCGCGCCGTGGAGAATTCTGGCTTAGCCGTCATCAGTAGCGCTGCTGCGAGAGGTGGCGGTTCATGAGGATGTTGGTGCGGATGCGGTAGTAGCCGATCCGGCAGGAGAGCTCCGCGTTCTGCTCGATGCGCCGGGCGCCCTTTGTGGCGTCGCCCACGAAGTCGCACTCGCGCTTCACGAAGGTCTCGAAGCTCTGCCCGGCGAGAATGAACTTGTTCCAAAGCGTGCGCCGCCCGGACTCCTTGTCGAGCGCCTTGGCGAGCGACGCGACGCGGTCGGTCACGTTCTTGTACTGCGCCTGGGTCATCTCGAGCTCCATCTCGAGGCAGCGCCCCTTCGCCTCGGCGTCGTCTCCCTTCGCCTTGGCGTAGCAGGCCGTCACGGCCTCGGACGTGGGCGACTCGGCCTGGGCGGCCGCCCATGCGGCGCCCGCCGAAAACGTGAGGACAGCCGCAAATGCGGCAAGAAGAGCGCGCTTCATCGCTTGAGCTCCCTGATCAGTTGAGCGCACACGTGCGCGACGTCCGGCTGCACTTCGTGAAAGTCCTCCGCGGCGGCCCAAGCGGCGAGCGGCACGCCCTCGTTGTAGCCCGTCTCGACGAGCATGGCGCGCACGCCCGCGGCGCGCGCGGCAAGCGCGTCGTTGCGGCTGTCGCCGACCATCACGCACTCGGCGGGCGCGACGCCCGCCTCGCGCATGGCCCGCTCGATCATGTCGGGCGCGGGCTTGGGACGTTCGGCGCCGCCCGCGCCGATCACGCCGTTGAAGAGGCCGGCGAGCCCCCGCCCCTCGAGGAACACCCGTGCGAGGGGCTCCTCCTTGTTCGTCACGACCCAACAGGCGACGCCCGCGCTCCGCAGCGCCCGCACGCCCTCGAAGGCGCCGGGGTAGGCGCTGATGCGGCTGCCGTCCATCTCCGACCAGACCTCGACGAGGCTGCGCAGCAGCGCGTCTTCCGAGAACCCGTCGACGGGCGCGCCCGCGGCGCGCCACCACTTCATCAAGCGCTCGATCAGCACCCGCACGCCGCCGCCGATCATCACGCCCACCACCTCGTCGGCGGGCTCCGGGAGGCCGTGCGCGCGCGCAAGCCGCCGCACGCCCTCGGCGATCTCAGGGAGCGAGCTCACGAGCGTGCCGTCAAGGTCGAAGCAGGCGAGGCGGATCATTCACACTCTCCAAGGGCGGCGACCGCATCCTTCATGCTTTGGATCACCGCGCGGTAGCCCTCGGGCGAACCCGCGCCGAAGACGGCCGAACCCGCGACGAAGGTGTCCGCGCCCGCCGCGGCGATGCGCGCGATGTTGCCGGGCTTCACGCCGCCGTCCACCTCGAGGGCGATCTCGCGCCCCGTGGCGGCCTTGTACGCGTCGAGCCGGGCGCGCACTTCGGCGAGCTTCTCGATCGTGGACTCGATGAAGCTCTGCCCGCCGAAGCCCGGGTTGACGCTCATGAGGAGCACGACGTCGATCCGGTCGAGCTCGTAGTCGAGGTACGAGAGCGGGGTAGCGGGGTTGAAGACGAGACCCGCCTTGCGGCCGGCCGAGCGGATGAGCTGCAGCGTGCGGTCCACGTGCCGGGTCGCCTCGCAGTGAAAGGTGATGATGTCCGCGCCCGCGTCGATGAAGCTCGGAATGAGCGCGTCCACCGGCTCGATCATCAGATGCACGTCGATCGGGATCGAGACGTGCGGGCGGATCGCCTTCAGGACGAGCGGCCCGACGGTGAGGTTCGGCACGTAGTGGTTGTCCATCACGTCGAAGTGGATCCAGTCGGCGCCCGCCTGGGCGACGTCGCGGACTTCCTCGCCCAGACGGGCGAAGTCGGCGGAAAGAATGGACGGAGCGATGCGGCAGGTTCGCATGAATGTCTCCAGACGAAGCGGTGTCTCGGACGGGCGCGGTGCGCCCCGGGGAAAAAACGGCCTCAGTATATCTGCCCGGGCGCCCCGGGGCGCCTGCCAGGAGGAGTGCTTCGGACTAGACTGCTCAGACTTTTTTGAAGACGCCTTCGGCCTCCCGCTCATGTCCGACCTCCGTCAACCCCGTCCAAAGACGCTCCCGCGGCCGCGCACCGCCGCCGCACTCGCCCTCCTTGCGCTTCTCGCCGCCTGCACGACCGTGGAGCGACCGCCCGAGAAGAAGCCCGTGCCCGAAACCGCCTTCACCGCCGTGAGCTGGGAGGAGACGGGCGACGCGGACGCCCGGGGCTGGAGCGAGGCGCTCTCGGCCTTCCGCCGCTCCTGCCGCACCATCGCGGCCAACCCCGCCTGGGCGGCGCCCTGCCGGGCGGCGGACGCGGCCGATCCAGCCGCGGCGCAGACCTTCTTCAGAACCGCCTTCACGCCCTGGCGCGTCGAGGCGCCCGCCGGCGACGCGCTCACCGACACGGGCCTCATGACGGGCTACTACGAGCCGCTCCTCAAGGGGAGCCGGGTGAAGACCGGACGCTTCGCGCATCCGATTTACGGCGTGCCCGACGACCTGCTCGTGATCGACCTCGGCGAGCAGCACCCGGAGCTCAAGGGGCTGCGGCTGCGCGGACGGCTCGAGGGGCGCCGGGTCGTGCCCTACGACCGGCGCAGCGCCATTCAGGAGCGCGGCGACATGGCGCGCTGGGCGATCGCCTGGGCCGACGATCCCGTGGACGTCTTCTTTCTGCAGATTCAGGGCTCGGGCCGGGTCGAGCTCCCCGACGGCTCCTTCATGCGCGTGGGCTACGCGGATCAGAACGGCTGGAAGTATCGCTCGATCAGCGGCTGGCTCGTGCAGCACGAAGGCCTCAAGCCCTCGGAACTCTCCATGCAGCGCATCCGCGCCTGGGCGAAGGCCCATCCGGAGAAGGTGAAGGAGGCGCTCGCACAGAATCCGAGCTTCATCTTCTTTGAGGAGCGCTCGGGCGACCCGGCGCTCGGCCCCGTGGGCGCGCAGGGCGTCGCCCTGACCCCGGGCGCCTCCGTCGCGGTGGACCCGAAGCGCTGGCGGCTCGGCACGCCCTTCATCGTCGCGACCGAACAGGACCGGCCGGCGCTCTCCTTCACGCGCCCCGTGGTCGCGCAGGACACGGGCGGAGCCATCAAGGGGGTGCTGCGCTTCGACTACTTCTGGGGGTTCGGCGATGAAGCCGGTTCGGCCGCGGGCCGCCAGAAGAGCCGCGTGAAGGCCTGGGTGCTCGTGCCCGCCGGCCTCACGCCCGAAGACGTGATTCCCGCGGGCGCGAGGAAGGTGAAGTAGTGCCTCAGCGCGCCGTCTTCTGCTCGTCGAGGATCTGGGCGAAGTCCGACGCCGAAACCGCACCCGTCATGCGGTCGCCCGTGGGGAAGAAGAACGTGGGCGCGCCCGTCACGTTGTAGCGGCCCGCGAGCGAGAGGTTGCGCTGCATCACCGAGGCGTCGCAGTCCACCGGGGCGTCGGGCGGCGTGATGCCCTTGCGCATCCAGTCCGCCCAGGCCTTGGAGGGGTTCTTCGCGCAGACGATCTCGCGGTTGTTCTGCTCGCCGCGGATCATCGGCGTGACGAAGGTGTAGACCGTGAGGTCGCCCACCTGCTCGAAGACGCGCTCCATCGCGCGGCAGTAGGTGCAGTTCGCGTCCGAGAAAACGATCACCTCGCGCGTACCCTTGCCGAAGACCTGCTTCACGGCGTCTTCGCGCGGCCAGCGCTTCCAGTTCTCGCGCGCCCAGTCCTTGAGCCGCAGCTGCGTCTGGTTGGTCTGCGTCTTCGTGTCGATGATCGAGCCCGAGAAGACGTAGCGCACCTCGTCGTCCACGTAGAAGAGCCGGTCCTGGATGAAGACCTCCCAGAGGCCCGCGATCGGCGCGGGCTTCACGCTGTCGGCCCTGAGACCGGTGTTCTTCATGAGGTGATCGCGCACGGACTGCTCATCGGCCGAGGCGGCTCCGGAGAGAAGCGCGAGCGCGGCGCAGGCCGCGGCGGCGAATTGCTTGAGACGGGTGGTCATGATGGCGAAGACGCCTCCTTCTGCGTGGGTGGTGTTTTTTGCGCGCCCGGCGGGATCCCTTTCCGGGCGACGCTTCCGATTATCGCCAACCCGGCCTGCGCGAAAGCTGAACGACGCAGCATCCGGAGGGAATCAGACATCACGCAAAAACGGTATTTTCCGTTCTTTGCTCCGGGCCTCCGGCCGAACGTCTTGCCAAAAGCACCGTGCCTCAATAGAATGCGTACCTCGACCTTTGGAAGGTACGGCTAGGTAGCTCAGTTGGTAGAGCAGCGGATTGAAAATCCGCGTGTCGGCGGTTCGATTCCGTCCCTAGCCACCATTCCTCATTTACGGAGAGCCGCATCCTGAAGCCCGCTTGGGGTTTCGGGATTTTTTTGCGTCCGCGCTCCGGACGTCCGGGAGCGGGCTCCGGCCCGCTCCGTCGCGACGGCGGATCAGTCCTCAAATCCGGCGCTTCCCGCCCAGGCGCTCCAGCCGTGCGCGCGCAGGCGGCAGGCGGGGCACTCCCCGCAACCGTAGCCCCAGGCGTACCGGTGCTCATGGTCGCCCATGTAGCAGGTGTGGGTCTCGTCGCGCACGAGGCGGACGAACTCGTCCCCGCCCGTGCGCCTTGCGAGCTCCCAGGTCTCGGCCTTGTTGAGGCGCATCAGCGGCGTCTCGATGATGAGCCGCGCGTCGAGACCGAGCGAGAGCGTCACCTGCAGGGACTTGAGCGTGTCGTCGCGGCAGTCCGGGTAGCCCGAATAGTCCGTCTCGCACATGCCGCCCACGAGCACGCGCGCGCCGCGCCGGTAGGCGATCGCCGCGGCGAGGGTAAAGAAGAGCAGGTTGCGCCCGGGCACGAAGGTGTTGGGCAGGCCCGAGGCCTCGAAAGCGATGCGCCGTTCGTCGGTGAGCGCGCACTCGGCGACCTCGCCCAGCACGGGCAGCCCGAGCATGTGGTCTTCGCCGAGCTTCTTCGCCCATTCGGGCTTGAGCGCGCGCATCTTCTCGAGGACCCGGCGGCGGCAGATGAGTTCGACCTGATGGCGTTGGCCGTAGTCAACGCCCACGGTTTCAACGTGCGCGAAGCGCTCGAGCGCCCAGCCGAGGCAGGTGGTCGAGTCCTGACCGCCCGAAAAGAGCACGAGCGCGGACATCTCCGCCGCGGCGGAGGATTGTTCTGTGAACTGCGTCATGGAAGTGAATGCGTCCGGGAAAGGATGGGTTCAACGGGCCGGACGCCCGGGGGCGGCGAGGAGCGCGCGGACGCGCTCGCGCACGCGCACGCATTCGGCGACGTGCGCGTCGCCGAGGTTCACCACCGCCCAATACGAAAGCGCGGCCGCTGCGGCCTGTCCGGCGAGAGGCACCCATTTTGCCGCACGGCCGGTCGCCCAGCGCGCCCCGAACTGCTTTATCGCGGTGAGCACGACGGCGCTCGTGACGTAGCGCCCGGCGAAGACGGCACCCACCTGCGAGAGGGCGGTGAGCACGGCGACGCGCTCCTCGGCGTGCAGCCGCGCGATCTGCTCGGGCGAGAGCGCGAAGGCCTCGTTGATGCGCCCGAGCATGTCCGCGAAGGCTGCGACGTCCACCGCGACGTCGAGTCCGGGCAGCGGCAGCACGGCCGCAGCGGCCGAAAGCCCGGCGCGGCGGCGCACGAGCGCGCGCGCCTCTGCGGCGACCCGGGCGAGTCCGGCTTCATCCGGTTCGGCGGCGGCGCTCCGCATCTTTTCGTCCATGACCCTGTCCGTATGGAAAAACCTTGTGAGATCAACGATGTCCGCGCCTTAAGGCTTGTCAAACAATTGGCAACCTATAATCGCGCAAACCCATAAAGAATAACCTCTTCGCCGTCGGGCGCCCCCGCACTCCCCGCGGCCGACCCCACGCGCCCCGGCAATACACCCGCAATGCAGCTTCTCGCCTTAGGTCTCAACCACACGACCGCGCCGCTCGCCGTCCGCGAACGCGTCGCCTTCGGTCCGGATGAAATCGCCGAAACGATCGCGTACCTGCTCGAGCGCTTCGGCGGCGCGCCTCAGGGCGGCGTTCACGAGGCCGCCGTGCTCTCGACGTGCAACCGCACCGAGATCTACGTCGCCTGCGAGGACCCCGCCGCGGCCAGAACGAACATCCTCTCCTACATCGCCAACCGCAAGGGCGTGGAACTGCGCGAACTCGAGCCGCACATCTACGCCTTCGAGCAAGAGGAGGCCGCGCGCCACACCTTCCGCGTCGCCTCGGGCCTCGACTCGATGGTGCTCGGCGAGACGCAGATCGTCGGTCAGATGAAGAAGGCCGAGAAGATCGCGCGCGAATGCCGCGGCCTCGGCGTGATGCTCAACCACCTCTTTCAGTCGACCTTCACCGTGGCGAAGGAGGTGCGCACCGCCACCGCGATCGGCGCGAATTCCGTGAGCCTCGCCGCGGCGGCCGTGCGCCTCGCGCTCCGGCTCTTCGGAAGCTTACGCGACGAGCGCGTCCTCTTCGTGGGCGCAGGCGAGATGATCGAGCTCTGCGCGGCGCACTTCGCCGCCCAGTCGCCCAAGTCGATCACCATCGCCAACCGCACCGTCGAGCGCGGTCAGGTGCTCGCCCGTACCGTGCACGCCGACGCCGTGCCCCTCTCGGAGCTCCCCGAGACGATCGGCCGCTACGACGTCGTGATCTCCTGCACCGCCTCGGCGCTGCCGATCATCGGTCTCGGCATGATCGAGCGCGCCGTCGCCGAACGCCGCCACCGCCCGATGTTCATCGTGGACCTCGCCGTGCCGCGCGACGTCGAGCCCGAGGTCGAGCGCCTCGACGACGTCTACGTCTACACGGTGGACGACCTCGGCAAGGTCGTGAGCGAAGGCAAGCAGTCGCGTCAGGCCGCCATCACGCAGGCCGAGACGATCATCGGCCTGCGCGTGGCGGACTTCATCGAATGGCTCAAGCTCCGCTCGGCCGTGCCGACCATCCAGTCGCTGCGCGACCGCGCGAACTACCTGCGCGACGAGGAGCTCGCCCGCGCGCTGCGCCACCTCCACCACGGCGACAAGCCCGAGGAGGTGCTCGAGATGCTCGCCCACGGCCTCACCAACAAGCTCCTCCACGATCCGACGATCCTGCTGAGAAACGGCGAGGGGCTCTCGGGCGACGACCGCGAGCTCATGGAGCGCATGCTCGACCGCTTCTACCGCCGTCACGACCGGTAGTCCCGGCCCGCCGCCGCCCGACCGAAACGGGACGCTCTCCGCACGAGGAGGCGTCCCGTTCGCGTCTGAAGCGCGCCCGGAGGCGCCGCAAAACGCTATTCTTCCTTCTTTCACCTTCACATCCAATCAGCCGACCAGAAAATGCTCAACGACAACGTCCGCTCGAAGCTCTCCGCGCTCTCACGGCGCCTTGAGGAAATCGACCGCATGCTCGCCGCGCCGGAGACGGCCGCGGACATGAACCGCTTCCGCGACCTGACGCGCGAACGGGCGGAGATCGAACCCGTCGTCGTCAAGCTCCACGCCTACGAGCGCGCCGAAGAAGACCTGCGCACGGCCGAGGAGCTCTACGCCGATCCAGAGATGCGTGAATTCGCCGTCGAGGAGATCGAGAAGGCGAAAGCCGAGCTCGAGGCGCTCGAAAAGTCGCTCCTGATCGAGCTCATCCCGAAGGATCCCAACGACGAGCGCAACATCTTCCTCGAGGTGCGCGCGGGCACGGGCGGCGACGAGGCCGCGCTCTTCGCGGGCGACGTGCTGCGCATGTACCTGCGCTACGCCGAGGGCCAGGGCTGGAAGACCGAGATCGTCTCGAAGAACGAGAGCGAACTCGGAGGCTACAAGGAGGTGATCGTGCGCATCATCGGCCGCGGCGCCTACTCGAAGCTCAAGTTCGAGTCGGGCGGTCACCGCGTGCAGCGCGTGCCCGCGACCGAAACCCAGGGCCGCATCCACACGTCCGCGTGCACCGTGGCCGTGCTCCCCGAACTCGATGAGATCGAGGAGGTGAAGCTCGATCCGTCGGAGCTGCGCATCGACGTCTTCCGCGCCTCGGGCGCGGGCGGGCAGCACATTCAGAAGACCGACTCGGCCGTGCGCATCACGCACCTGCCCACCGGCCTCGTGGTGGAGTGCCAAGACGAGCGCAGCCAGACGCAGAACAAGGCGCGCGCCATGCAGATCCTCGCCTCGCGCATCTATGCCGCGCAGGTTGAGGCGCAGCACCAGAAGGAGGCCTCCGAGCGCCGCTCCCTCATCGGTTCGGGCGACCGCTCCGAGCGCATCCGCACGTACAACTTCCCGCAGGGACGCGTGACGGACCATCGCATCAACCTCACGCTCTACCGGCTCGAGGCCGTCATGAACGGCGACCTTGAGGAGATCATCACGGCGCTCACGACGCAGCATCAGGCCGAAGCCCTCGCCTCGCTCGCCTGAGCCACATCCCGGAGGGATTGCTGATGAAGCAGCAGATCAGACTCAACAACGAGGAGCCGCAGGTCGGCCCGTCGATCCGCGCGCAGCTCGGCAAGGCCGCGCCCGTCATCGGCCGCTTCGAGGCGATGATCCTGCTCGGCTTCGTGACGGGCCGATCGCGCGAAAATCTGATCGCGCACGACGAGGACGAACTCTCCGACGAGGAGATCATGCGCTTCGACCTGCTCGTCTCGATGCGCGCCGCGGGCACGCCCGTGCCCTACATCACCGGCAGCCAGGAGTTCTACGGCCGGCACTTCCACGTGACCGACGCCGTGCTCATCCCGCGGCCCGACACCGAAGTGCTCGTCGAACAGGCGCTCCTCGTGGCGCCCGCCGCCCCGCGCATCGTGGACCTCGGCACCGGGAGCGGCTGCATCGCCTCGACCCTCGCGCTCGAGATTCCCGACGCGCGGGTGACGGCGACGGACGTGTCGGCCGACGCCCTCGAGATCGCCCGCGGCAACGCCGCGGCCTTGAGCGCCCGAGTGGATTTCCGCGAGGGCTTCTGGTGGAGCGCCGTTCCCGAGAAGGAGCGCTTCGACCTCGTCGTGAGCAACCCGCCCTACATCCGGCCCGACGACGAGCATCTGCGCAACCTTGAGTTCGAGCCCCTGGGCGCCCTTACCGACGGCATCGACGGGCTCGAATGCCTGCGCGCGATCGTTGCGGGCGCGATGGAGCGGCTCACGCCGGGCGGCTGGATCCTGCTCGAGCACGGCTGGGACCAGGCGGCCGACGTGCGGCGCCTCCTCGAGGAGGCGGGCTTCGCCGCCGTACGCACGAAGAAGGACTACGGCGGCAACGACCGCGTGACGATGGGGCGGCGCGCGGACTGAGGCGCCGCGCCCGCGGCGCATTCCGCAGCAGGGTCCCGCATCCCGTCCGTTTTCGGGGGCGGGACCTTCTTTTCGCCCCGCGCAATCCGCAAAAAGAAAAACCCGAACCGTGAAGAGCGGTCCGGGCTGCGTATCTTGGTGCCTCTTGTCTGACTCGAACAGACGACCTACCGCTTACAAGGCGGTTGCTCTACCAGCTGAGCTAAAGAGGCGCGGAAGGCGGATTATACGGTTACTTGATGCGCATGGGGCGGCGCGGCGCGGCGGCGGGAACGGGGTTCCCGGTGAGCTTCGCGACGAGCTCGGGCGGGGTCGGCGTGAGGATGAAGGAGGCGCCCGAAGAGGCCTCCTCGGCAGGGGCGACGTGCACGATGCGATTGAGCGGCACGACCACCTCCATCGCGTCATTCTCGTCGCCGAAGCGCGCGAAGAAGGAGAGGCATTCGTCGTTCATGTCGAACGAGCGCACGGCCTCGTCGTCGATGTCGAGGATGATCATGCCGTCCTGCACGTACTCCTCGGGCACGCGGCAGGCCTCGTCCACCTCCACCCAGATGTAGGGGCGGAAGTAGTGCTCCATGCAGTATTCCCTGACGGCGTCGATCACCGTGGCGCGGACGGTCTGATAGCTGCTCATTTTCGGGCGGCGTCCTTACGTTTCTTCTGTTCTCTTCTCTCCGTGCACGCACTCGGGGGGCGGCCGGAGAATCTCCCCGCGGCGGCCGGCTCCGAAACCGGCCGTCGGGAGTGCGGGTCGCCGGGGCCGGCGCGAACGGGCGCCGCACCGGTCCTCGACGGTTTTACTTGCGCATCGTGCGTTCCTGCGCCGTCATCGAGTCGATGAAGGACTGACGGGCGAAGAGGCGCTGCGCGTAGATCTCGAGCTTCGCGGAGGTCGCCGAGAGCTCGATGCCGTAGTAGGGCACGCGCCAGAGGATCGGAGCGAGCACGACGTCGATCATCCCGAAGTCGTCCGAGAGGAGGAACTTCGTGTCGCCGACGCGCATCGACAGGATGTCGAGGTTCTCGCGCAGACGGCGGCGGGCGAGGGAGCGGCGCTCCTCGGAGGCGCGGTTGTTCTCGAGGATGCGCACGTGCGGGAAGAGCTCGCGGTCGAGCACGTGCAGGAAGAGGCGCGTGCGGGCGCGGCCGACCGGATCGGTCGGCATGAGCTGCGGATGCGGGAAGCGCTCGTCGATGTACTCGTTCACCACGAAAACGTTGTAGAGCAGCAGGTCGCGTTCGGTGAGCACGGGCAGTTCGCCGTACGGGCTCTTGCGGACGACCGCGAGATCCTCCTCGTTCTGGACGACGCCGTCGAGATCAACGGACTTGATGTCGAATTCGCAGCCCTTCTCGTTGAGAAGAATGCGGCTCATGTGGGAGAACGGGCAGGTCGGGCCCGAGTAGAGGTACATCATGTGGAATGAACACCTGCGCTAATGTCGATCAAGCCGCGCCGAATCCGGCAGACCGTTGGTGACGGCCGCAGAAAACGGCGGGAAACTGCATATTTTAGACAATGCCTGCATTGTTACATCTGCGCATGCGCCCGTTGATGCGACGTCGCTCTTTGAAAACAGGGAGCTCCGCGCAAATGCAACAAATTGTTATGCGCCATTTGGCGTCGCAGAAGGCTGCCCGTCAGACGGGGTTGTCCTGAGCGACGAATTCGATCTCGAGCTCGGGGAAGGCTTCCTCAAGGCGGCGCCCGAGCGCCTGGATGCCGAACTGCTCCGTGGCGGTGTGGCCGGCGGCGAGATAGGGCACGCCGAGCTCGACCGCCTCAAACGTGGTGTGCTCGCGGATCTCGCCCGAGAGGTAGAGGTCGCAGCCGAGCGCGGCGGCCGCACCCAATTCATCCTGCGCGGCGCCCGAGCACCAGCCAACGTAGCTCACGGTCTTGTCGGCCGGGCCGACGAGGAGCGGCCGGCGGCCGAGCGCCGCCTCCACGCGTGCGGCGAACGCTTCGGCGCTCATGGGGCCCGAGAGGATGCGCCCGGCGTGGAGCAGCCCGTACTCGCCCGTGCGCGTCTCGATGGAGAGCCCGAGCACGCGCGCGAGCTCGGCGTTGTTGCCCACCTCCGGATGCGCGTCGAGCGGCAGATGGTAGGCGATCAGATTGAGGCCGGCGTCGATGAGCGCGCGCACGCGCGCGCCCTTCACGCCCGTGATGCGCGGATCCTCACCGCGCCAGAACCAGCCGTGATGCACAAGCACCGCGTCGGCTCCGCGGCGCGCCGCCTCGCGGATCAGTCCGAGCGAGGCGGTCACGCCGAGCACGATGCGCCTCACTTCGCCGCGCCCCTCAACCTGCAGGCCGTTCGGAGCATAATCACGAAACTCCCCGGGTTTGAGACATTCATCGAGATAGTCAATGAGGGCTGTGATCTTCATAGAAAATCGGCGCAGAAACCTCTGTCTTCAGACAGGGGAGGAAGCGCCGTCCTCGTTTCTAAGTTCGGT
>CAJKCQ010000056.1 GCA_905198475.1 uncultured Sutterella sp.
CAGCTGGGAGAGCGCTTGCATGGCATGCAAGAGGTCAGCGGTTCGATCCCGCTATCCTCCACCAAACAAGGAAGTCCTGAAGGGTCCGCAGATCCTTCAGGATTTTTTTTGCCTTCGACCCGGCCGGACGCGGGGTGCAAAAAGGCCGCGCGTTCCTTCACGGGACGGCGGCCTCGATGCGGCGGCCCGGACCGGGGGCCGGGCGCTTGGTGAGGGTCGAAGACGTCAGCGCTGACGGCGCTTGTCGGCCTCTTCGACGACGCCGCGGCGGACGGTGTCGAACGCGTCGTTGAGCGCGGCCATCACGTCCTGGTTCGTGCGGGTGACGATCAGATTGCGGCCCGAGACCGTGAGGTCGATGCGGATCGTGAAGGCGCCCATCGTCTGGTGGCCTTCCTGAGAGACGGTAACCTTGCAGGGCCCGAGCTGGTTGTCGAACTTGGTGAGTCCGGCGAGCTTCTCGTTCACGGCCGTTTCGACGGCGGGGGAGCGGTTGATGCCATGAAAGATGATCTGAGCAGCCATAGGAACCTCGCTTTTTGTTGTTCTGAGCTGGTGAGAATTGCCGGAGGAAAACTTCCTTCGGTGTTCTTAAATCAAAGTGTATCCGCTTCCGGGCCGGTTGGGGGCTCTGCGGCATCCGAATTTGTCCCAAGTCGCAAATGCCCCTAAAAGACGCGTTAGGGTGCTCCGCATCCATTAAAATACGCGCGCGTTCGAGACGGACCACGGCATGCGTCCTAGAGCACCGAAGTTCTCGAACGGCTTTCATCCGTCAGATTGAGAAAAGCCTGCGTCCCCTGCGGGCGGCCCCCTCGCGGGCCGCTTTGGACGGGCGGACGCCCGGGCGAGCGTTCCATTTGCGAAAGATGCGTCCGGCCTCGAGGGACGCGCCGGGAGTCGTCTCCCGACGCCGCCCTGAACGCGCCGGAATATGAATTGATTGGTGGGAGGCGGCGCACACGGCGCCGCACGCGTTCCTCCGGGCAGCCGGGGGGCGAAAAGACGACGAAGAAGGGGGCCTGAAGCGCCCCGAAAGCGCTCCGCCGCATGCCCGCCGCGGCTTCAAGCCGCGCGGTGCGGAGCGAAAGACAACATTTTTTAAGAAAGAGACAACAGACATGTCCATGGATCGCAAGCCTTGGCAGGACAAGGGTCCGCGCCGCTCCTTTGGTGATGATGAACAGGGCGACCGCCGCGGCGGCCGCTTCGACCGCTTCGACCGTTCGGAACGCTCCGAGCGCTTCGAGCGTTCGGACCGCCGCGACTTCGGCGACAGGAAGCCCTTCGGCGAGCGCAAGCCCTTCGGTGAGCGCCGCGACTTCGGCGAACGCCGTGAGTTCGGCGACCGTCCGCGCTTCGAGCGCTCGGACCGCCGCGACTTCGGCGACAGGAAGCCCTTCGGCGAGCGCAAGCCTTTCGGCGAGCGCCGTGAGTTCGGTGATCGTCCGCGCTTCGACCGCAAGCCCGGCGGCCGCCGCTTCGAAGGCTCCCGCGGCCCGCGCGAGGACTTCGGCGTGCGCTCTGGCCCCCGCGCCCGCGCCTACGACACGCGCCGCTTCGCCGAGAGGAGCGAGTTCGCGCAGAACGCGATGGTGCGCATCGACAGCGACATCGCCGACTTCTTCGGCAGCCCCGAGGCGGTCAACCAGGCCCTGCGCCTTCTGATCGACGCCGCGCGCGTCGTGAAGCTCGACGCCGTCAAGCCCGCCGCTCCGGAAGCGGTCGAGCCTGAAGAGGCCGCGCAGATCTTCGGCGGCGACGTCGAGGAGGACGACGTCGAGGACGCCGTCTACGGCGACGCCGCCGAGGCCGAGGAGGCCCCGGAAGCGGCCGGCGAGGAGAAGGCCGAGGAGAAGTTCGAAGAGAAGGCGCCCGAAGCCGCCGCGGAAGCGAAGTAAGCCGCTCCGCCTCTGCGGGATTCCCCTCAGCTCCGGCGACGCCGGACCTTAAGCCGGCCGCCGGAACGGATTCCCTAGAATGAAGACGGACGGAACTCCGCCTTCGAAGAAGAAGCCCCGGAAGATTCCGGGGCTTTTTTATGAACCGCTCTGGCGGCCTCTCATGCAGCAGTACATCCTTGCGCTCGATCAGGGTACTACGAGCTCGCGCGCGCTCATCTTCGACCGCTCGGGCGACGCCGTCGCGCTCGCGCAGCGCGAGATCACGCAGCGCTATCCGCGCCCGGGTTGGGTCGAGCACGATCCGGTCGAGATCTGGGAGAGCCAGCTCGCCGTCGCCCGCGAGGCGCTCCGCCGCGCCGGGCTCTGCGCGGCGGACCTCGCCGCCGTTGCGATCGCCAACCAGCGCGAAACGACCGTGGTCTGGGACCGCCTGACGGGCGAGCCCGTCGCGCCCGCCCTCGTCTGGCAGGACCGGCGCACGAAGGCGCGCGTCGAGGCGCTCGAGGCCGAGGGGCTCGAACCCCTCGTCGCCGGCAAGACCGGCCTGCGGCTCGACCCCTACTTCTCCGCAACGAAGATCGGCTGGATCCTCGACCACGTGCCGGGCGCGCGGCGCCGCGCCGAGTGCGGAGAGCTCCTCTTCGGCACCGTGGACGCGTGGTTGCTCTGGAAGCTCACGAAGGGCGCGGTGCACGCGACCGACGTCACGAACGCCTCGAGGACGCTGCTCTGCGACCTACGCTTGGGCCAGTGGGACGACGAGCTGCTCGCGCTCTTCGGCATTCCGCCGGCGATGCTGCCGCAGATCGTGCCGAGCTCCGGCGCGGCCGCCCTCACCGATCCGGAGTGGTTCGGCGGGGTGGTGCCCGTGACGGGCATTGCGGGCGACCAGCAGGCGGCGGCCTTCGGCGAGGCGTGCTTCACCCCCGGCACCGTCAAGAACACCTACGGCACGGGTGGGTTCCTGCTGATGAACATCGGCGCGGAGCCGCGTCCGAGCGTGAGCCGCCTGATCACCACCGCGGCCTTCCGGCTCGAAGGGCGGCGCCCCGCCTATGCGCTCGAAGGGAGCGTCTTCGTCGCGGGCGCGGTCGTGCAGTGGCTGCGCGACGAAATGGGGTTCGTGCGCACGTCGGCCGAGATCGAGCCGCTCGCGAGAAGCGTCCCCGACACGGGCGGCGTCTACTTCGTCCCCGCCTTCGCGGGGCTCGGCGCCCCGCACTGGGATCCGGACGCCCGCGGCTGCCTCATCGGCCTCACGCGCGGCACGAAGCGCGCGCACATCGTCCGCGCCGCCCTCGAGGCGATCGCCTTCCAGAGCGCCGAGGTGCTCGATGCGATGGCGCGCGACGCCACGCACCCGGTGACGGAGCTGCGCGCCGACGGCGGCGCCTCGCGCAACGATCTGCTCATGCAGTTCCAGGCGGACATTACGGGCGTGCCGGTGATCCGGCCCGCCCAGACGGAAACCACGGCCTTGGGCGCGGCGTACCTCGCCGGGCTCGCCTGCGGGTTCTGGTCGGACACGGAGGAGATCGCCTCGCTCTGGCGCGCCGAACGCGTCTTCGAGCCGGCGATGTCGGCCGACCGGAGAGGATTTTTGATGAACCAATGGGCGCGCGCCGTGAGCCGCGCCCGCAAATGGAATATTGATCATGACTGATGCTGGCAAGACGACTGCGGCCGAAGCCGCAACGAAGCCCCTTCTTCCCCTTGACCGCGCGGAGATGATCGCGCGCGTGAAGGCGGACCCCGTCTGGGACGTGGTCGTGATCGGCGCGGGCGCGACGGGCGCCGGGATCGCCGTGGACGCCGCCTCGCGCGGCCTCTCGACCCTGATCCTCGACGCGCAGGACTTCTCCGCGGGCACCTCCTCGCGCTCGACGAAGCTCATCCACGGCGGCGTGCGCTACATGAAGAACCCCCGCGACTGGGGGCTCGTCTGCGAAGCGCTCCATGAGCGCAAGATCCTCATCGAGAACGCCCCGCACCTCGTGCACGCCGAACCCTTCGTGCTGCCGTGCTTCAAGAAGTACGAGCGCGAGATCTACACGGTCGGGCTTGGGATCTACGCGGCGATGGCCGGCAAGGCCTCGCTCGGGCGCACGCGCGCCCTGAAGCCCGCCGAGGCCGCGGCGCGCCTGCCCGGCGTGAAGACCGAGGGGCTTCTCGGCGGGGTCGAGTTCTACGACGCGCAGTTCGACGACGCGCGCCTCAACGTTGCGCTCATCCGCACGGCGCACCGCGAAGGCGCGGCCTGCCTCAACTACTTCCCCGTCACCGCGGTCGAGCGCGACCGCGGCCTCATCCAGTCGATCACGGCGACCGACGCCGAGACGGGCGAGACGCACCGCATCCGCGCGCGGTGCTACTTCAACTGCTCGGGCGTGTGGACCGACGCCGTGCGCCGCCTCGTGGACCCCAACGCCGCCTCGATCCTGCGCTGCTCGCGCGGCTCGCACGTGCTCCTCGAGCGCGAGTTCCTCCCGGGCGAGGCGGGCATGCTTATCCCGAAGACCCGCGACGGCCGCGTGCTCTTCTGCATCCCCTGGCACGACATGACGCTCGTCGGCACGACCGACGTCGAGCAGCGCGAGCCCGACATGCATCCCGAAGCCTCCGAAGAGGAGATCGCCTTCATCCTCGAGACCGCCTCGGGGTACCTCGCCCGCCCGGTGACGCGCGCCGACGTCCGCGCGTCCTTCGCGGGGCTGCGCCCCCTGCTGCGCGCGCCCGAGAGCGCGGACGGCTCGACCGCCAAGGCCTCGCGCGAACACGCCGTCATCCCCGAGTTCGGCAACATGATCACGGTCGCGGGCGGCAAGTGGACGAGCTACCGCCGCATGGCCGAGGACGCGATGCTCGAGGCGACGACGAGCCACCTCGTCAAGCCGCGCCTGTGCGTCACGAAGACCCTCCCGATCGCCGACGATCCGGTCTACGGCGCCGCGCGCGTCGAGAAGATCGAGAAGGCCGCGGCCATGGGGCCGGGCGCCGACGCCGAAGTGGTCGAATACGCGCTCTGGTCGCGCGACAACGAAGGCGCCCGCACGGCCGAGGACGTGCTCTACCGCCGTCTGCGCCTCGGACAGATGAACGCCGAGCGCACGGCGAAGCTCATGCCGATCGTCGCGGCCGCCCTTGCGGGCGAGCCCTACGAGCTCGAGCCCGTGCCGGCGCCCGAACCCGTGGTCGAGGTCCCGGCCGAACCGACTCCCGCGCCTGCGCCCACCCCCGCGCCCGTCGAGGTCGCGTCCGCTCCTGAAGCCCCCAAGGCGGAGGCCGAAGGCGTCGCCGAGCCGGCGTCCGCCGTCCGTCCTGAAGCCGCCGAAGCGCCCGTGAAGACGCAGGAGGCCGGCGGGGAGGAGAAGTCCGAAGAGCCCGCGCAGACCCCCGCGGCGAAGCCCGTCGAGGATGCGGGCGAGCCCGATCCGGCCGAGATGACCGCCGCCCTCGAGCGCGCCGTCGAGAAGGCCGCGGCCGAACTCCCGGAGACGGGGCTTGATGCCCCCGCCGGGGAGAAGGCGCAGCCGGAAAATAAGGCGTAATCTGCACGCGCGGTGCCGCGCCGGACCGGGGCCCCCGCGCCGGTGCACCGCACGCATTCCAAACCAGAGGCCCGGTTCGTTCGGGCTTCTCTTTTCTCTCGGAGCGACGCATGGAATACAGCTTCTGGGGCGGCCTCATGCTGATGGTGCTGATGGCCGACCCGCTCGGCAACATCCCGATCACGATCTCGTGCATGAAGAGCGTGCCGAACAACCGGCGCGTGCGCGTGCTGCTGCGCGAGTGCACGATCGCCATGGGGCTGCTGCTCCTTGCGATGTTCTTCGGCAAGCCCTTCCTCGCGGCGATCGGACTCTCCGACGCGGCTCTCTCGATCGGCGGCTCGGTGATCGTGATGCTCATGGCGATCCGCATGGTCTTTCCGACGAAGGAGGGCGTCTTCGGCGACACCCCGGGCGGCGAACCCTACATCGTGCCGATCGCCATTCCCGCGATCGCAGGCCCCTCGACGCTCGCGACGATCATGATGCTCGCGGCGAGTCAGCCCGGGCGCCTTCTCGAGTGGGGCGCCGTCGTGGTGATCACCTGCGCGGTGAGCTTCGCCGTGCTCGCTTCGGCCGACTGGCTCGAACGTCACATGGGCTCGAAGCTCACGCTCGCCTTCGAGCGCCTGACGGGGCTGCTCCTCGCGATGATGGCGACGCAGATGTTCCTCTCCGGGCTCGGCTCCTACCTCTCGAGCCTCCCGCGCCCCGGCCTCTGACCTCCGGCCGGCGAAAAACGCCCGAAAAAACCACGCGCTTCGAGTGGACAGAGCCTTTTCGATTGAGTAAAATCCGCTCCCTTGACTGAAAAACCGGGGCGGATTGCTTACCCCATCTTGGTTTCCACTGGCGCCGCCGGGAAGGTTTTTCGTCGAGACAGAAAGCCGCGGCTCACGCAGAAACGCGTTCGAGCCGCTTGAGAATTCCAATTTGAGCGGAAGAACCCCACGTCTGGCAGCAGACTCCACGGACGGCGCCATCCGGACCGAGGAGTTGGACGGCGGCTCTCCCTCGCAAGCAACCATTAGGTGAACGCAATGAAGACCTTCTCGGCCAAGCCGCTTGAGGTTAAGCGCGACTGGTTCGTGGTCGATGCCAGTGACAAGGTGCTCGGCCGTCTGGCCAGCGAGATCGCGCTGCGCCTGCGCGGCAAGCACAAGCCCGAATTCACTCCGCACGTCGACACGGGCGATTTCATCGTCGTGATCAATGCCGACAAGCTCGTCCTCTCCGCTGAAAAGGCGACGAAGAAGACCTACTACCGCCACACGGGCTACCCCGGCGGCATCATCGAGACGACCTTCCGCGACATGCAGGCGAAGCACCCGGGCCGCGCCCTGGAAATCGCCGTCAAGGGCATGCTCCCGAAGGGCCCCCTCGGCTACGCGATGATCAAGAAGCTCAAGATCTACGCCGGCGCCGAACATCCGCACACGGCTCAGCAGCCCAAGGTTCTGGATCTCTAATAGAGGCACTTAAAGATGATCGGCAACTACAACTACGGCACCGGCCGTCGCAAGAGCTCCGTCGCGCGCGTGTTCATCAAGCGCGGCACCGGCAAGATCGTGATCAACGGCCGCCCGCTCGAGCAGTACTTCCATCGTGAGACCGGCCGCATGATCGTCATGCAGCCCCTGCAGCTCACGGAGAACGTCGAGACGTTCGACATCATGGTGAACGTCATCGGCGGCGGTGAATCCGGCCAGGCCGGCGCCGTCCGTCACGGCATCACCCGCGCCCTCATCGACTACGATGCCGGCCTCAAGTCCGTTCTCTCCAACGCCGGCCTCGTCACGCGCGACGCCCGCGAAGTGGAACGCAAGAAGGTTGGTCTGCGCAAGGCCCGCCGCGCGAAGCAGTTCTCCAAGCGCTAACCGCTTCACGCACGAAGCCCTCTCCGGGGTTCTCCCCGGAGCGGACTCCGCCGAAAAGAACCGTCCGACGACCTTCGGGTCACGGGCGGTTTTTCTTTGGGTTTTCCCTTGCGTTTTAAGCTTCCTGGTGTAGGATGAACGACTTCAAGAAACAGGCGTTCCCTCATCGGCGGACGGCGCAGGCGCCGTCCGTTTCGGCCCCCGGCGGCGACCGAACAGCGCAGGGAGACGCCTCAAAGACCAAGACAAACAAGGACGACAGAAGCGATGACCGAAGCGACTACGACGGCCACTGAAGCGGCGAAGACTCAGGATGCTCCCGAGCTCATGCCCGAACCGATCACCTTTACCGACGCCGCGGTGGCGAAGGTGAAGCAGCTCATGGACGAGGAGGGCAATCCCGAGCTGAAGCTGCGCGTCTTCGTGCAGGGCGGCGGCTGCGCCGGCTTCCAGTACGGCTTCACCTTCGACGAAACGCAGAACGAGGACGACGCCGTGATGGAAAAGGGCGGCGTGAAGCTCCTGATCGACTCGATGAGCTACCAGTACCTCGTCGGCGCCAAGATCGACTACAAGGAGGGGCTCTCGGGCGAGCAGTTCGTGATCGACAACCCCAACGCCGTGACGACCTGCGGCTGCGGGTCCTCCTTCGGGGTCTGATCGACGCCCCTTTCGGCAGACGGCTTCCGGCGCTGAAGTTTCTTCAGGGCCGGAAATGAAGAGCCGCCCCGCGCCTTCCCCTTCCAAGGGGGAAGAGCCCGAGGGCGGCTTCGTCGTTTTTGGCGAGTGCGTCGGCGCACCCGATTAGAGCGGGTAGAGCGCGCCGAGAATGCGCGGACCCCGCGCGCGGGTGACGGCCGGGAGGTTCCCGGGGAGGCCGAGCAGGTGCGCGCGCGCGAGCCACGCGAAGGCGGCCGCCTCGACCACCATCGGGTCGAGCCCGCGCGCCGAGGTGTCGGCGACCGTTTCGAGGCGGGCAAGCCGCGCGCGTACGCACGCCTCCAAGCGCGCCATGAGGAAGGGGTTGAGCGCGCCGCCGCCGCAGACCCAGAGCGCCGCCGCCTCCGGGTGCTCCGCCTCGAGCGCCCGGGCGACGGACTCCGCGGTGAGCTCGGTGAGCGTACGCGCGACGTCTTCGGCCGCGGCGCCTTCGGCGCCGGCGGCGTCGAGCGCGGCGTGGAGCCACGCGGGCGAGAAGCGCTCGCGGCCGGTGGACTTCGGCGCAGGCAGCGCGAAGTACGCCTCCTCGAGCATCCGGGCGAGGAGCGGAGCGATCACGCGGCCGCGCGCCGCAAAGGCGCCGCCGCGGTCGAAGGGCTCGCCCGTCTTCTCCTCCATCCACGCGTCGAGGAGCATGTTTCCCGGCCCCGTGTCGAAGCCTCGGACGGGCGCCGCGGACGCCTCGCCCGGCAGCAGCGTCAGATTGGCGATGCCGCCCACGTTGAGGACCGCCGTCGGGCGCGGTTCGGAAAAGACTTCGGCGTGGAAGGCGGGCACGAGGGGCGCGCCTTCGCCGCCCGCGGCGACGTCGCGCGAGCGGAAGTCCGCGACGGCCGCGATTCCGGTGAGCTCGACGAAGAGCGCCGGGTGGTTGAGCTGCAGCGTGAAGCCGCGCCCGGGCCGGTGGCGGATTGTCTGGCCGTGAAGGCCCGCGGCGGCGACGTCCCCGGGCGCGAGCCCGACTGCGGCGAGCAGCCGCCCGACCGCCTCGGCGTAGAGCCGCGCAAGCGCGACCGAGGCGTCGCCCATGCGTTCGATCTCGTCGGTCGTGCCGAGCGCGAGGGCCCGGAGCTCCGAGCGCAGCGCCGCGGGCATCGGCACGTAGACGTGTCCTAGGGTCTCCATTGCGGCGCCGGCCCTGTCCGATTCACGAAAGCGCAGCGCCACCGCGTCGGCGCCGTCGAGGCTCGTCCCCGACATCACGCCCAAGGTGATCACCGGCGGCTCCCGAGCGTCTTCACGCCGCCTTCGACGGCCATCTTGACGGGGCGCACACGCCCGGAGGGGCGGGCCTCCTTGATCGCGGCGGCGTCGTCGCCCTGCGCGGCCGCTTCGGCCTCGGCGCGCGCCTGCGCCTCATGGAGGAGCTTTTCGGGCGAGGGGAGGCCCTCCTTGCGGGCGGCCTCCTCGAAGAGCGCGATCAGGGGCTGGGCCTGCGCGCGCAGCTGCGCCAACTGATAGGCCGAGAGGTTCTCCGTGTCGGGAAGATCCGCGGTCGCCGGATTGATCTGCACGCCGTTGATGATGAGTTCGTAGTGCAGGTGCGGGCCCGTGGCGAGCCCGGTGCTGCCCACGAGGCCGATCAGCTGGCCCTTCTTCACGAGCGAACCCGCGCGCAGGCCCTTGGCGACCTGCTGCATGTGCGCGTAGAGCGTCATGCGCCCGAGGCCGTGGTCGATCTGCACGTAGCGGCCGTAGCCGCGCGCCTCGTAGGCGACCTTCGCCACGCGTCCGTCCGCGGCGGCGAGAATGCGCGAGCCGCGCGGCGCGCGCAGGTCCGTGCCGTTGTGCGGGCGCAGCACCCCCGTCACCGGGTGGCGGCGCAGCGGAGCGAACTCCGAGCTCACGTCCTTGATGTCGAGCGGCACGCGCAGGAAGGTCTGCGAGGCCGAGCGTCCGTCGAGCGTGTAGAAGCTCCCCGGGTGCGTGCCGTCGGAGAACCAGAACGCCTCATGCACGCCCGAGTCGTCCACGATCTGCGCGGCGAGAAGCTGCCCGTCCCTCACGAACCGGCCGTCGGCGTACTTCTTCTCGTAGACCACGCGCAGCGTGCTCTCGGGCGAGAGCGCCTGCACGGGGTCGTCCGCGCCGTCCCAGACCTCGAGGAGCTGGTCGGCGACGTTCTCCGGGAGCTTGAGCGCCGAAGCCGTGGCCGAGAGGCCCTTCTTCGCGCCCCCGGAGACGAGCGTCTCCATCGTCGAGAAGGTGTAGGGCAGTTCGTCCGCGATGAGTTCGCGGCCGATGCGCGCCACCTCGATCGTGCGCGCATCCTCGCTGCGCGGGCCGTCGAGGTAGAGCCGCAGGAATTCGAGTTCGCCCGAGGCGGTCACGCCCGCCGTGAGGTGCTGCCCCGGCTGGAGCGCGAGGAAGGGCGCGGCGAGCGGAGGCGCGGCGTCGAAGTAGTCGAGCGCCTGCCGGTCGGCGACGCCGAGATGTGAGAAGACCGAGAGGAGCGTGTCGCCCGGGGCGACGTCGTAGTGCTTCGGGGTGTAGGCCCCGAGCCGCGTGAGCGAGGCGATTTCGGGGGCGAGGTCGGGAACGGGGGCCTCCAGCGTGCGCACGGCGGCCTGTAGGGGCTCCGGCGCGGGCGCGGGGCCGGCGGCGACGAGAAGCGACGCGCCGAGACCTGTCGCGGCAGCGAAGGACGCGACGCCCGCGAAGAGCGCGCGCGCGTCGCCCGGGCGCAGTCCGAGCCGCGCGCCCCAGACGCGGGCGGAAAGGAGCGAGGAGCGGCCGAGGCGGATGAGTCCGTCGGCCACGAAAGAGGGCGCCGTCATCGGAAATCTTCGAAAAAAGATGCGGAAAATCCCATATTTTAGACGCTCCACGCAGGGCGATGATAAAGTTTCCCCCTTGAACCGCAGCGGCCGCCCGGCCGGCCGGGCCACCCGCCCGCCGCCCGCGGGGCGCAGAGCGGGGATCTGACTTCCCCGCTCCCTGCCGCGAACCGAATTTCCGCACACCCTCAGATCGAAATGACGCAAGAAACAGCTCCGGCGAAGACCTATCCCGTGACGGACGACATCCGCGAGGCGATGGCCCTCATCGCGCGCGGCACCGACACCTTCCTCATCCAGTCCGAATTCGAGCAGAAGCTCGCCCGCGCGAAGGCGACGGGCACGCCTCTGCGCTGCAAGCTCGGCCTCGACCCCACCGCCCCCGACATCCACATCGGCCACACGGTGGTGCTCAACAAGCTCCGTCAGCTCCAGGACCTCGGCCACACGGTGATTTTCCTCGTGGGCGACTTCACCGCGGCGATCGGTGATCCGTCCGGGCGCAACACCACGCGTCCGCCCCTCTCGCGCGAGCAGATCGAGGCGAACGCCCAGACCTACCTCAACCAGGCCGGCCACATCCTCGACCTCGAGAAGACCGAGGTCCGCTACAACTCCGAGTGGAGCAACGCCCTCGGCGCCGCCGGTCTCATTCAGCTCGCGAGCCGCTACACGCTCGCGCGCCTCCTCGAGCGCGACGACTTCGCCAAGCGCTTCAAGGAGGAGCTCCCGATCGCGATGCACGAGCTCCTCTACCCCCTGATGCAGGGCTACGACTCCGTGGCGCTCAAGGCCGATCTGGAACTCGGCGGCAGCGACCAGCGCTTCAACCTGCTCGTCGGCCGCGAGCTGCAGCGCCAGTACGGCCAGGAGCCGCAGTGCATCCTCACGATGCCGCTCCTCGTCGGCCTCGACGGCGTCGTGAAGATGAGTAAGAGCAAGAAGAACTACATCGGCATCACGGACGCCCCGAACGACATGTTCGGCAAGGTGATGTCGATTTCCGACGACCTGATGTGGAACTGGTACGACCTCCTCTCGCTGCGCGGCAACGACGAGATCGCCAAGCTGAAGAAGGAGTGCTCGGAGGGGCGCAACCCGCGCGACGCGAAGGTGCTCCTCGCCCGCGAGATCGTCGAGCGCTTCCACAGCGCCGCCGCCGCGGACGAGGCTGAGAAGGAGTTCAGCGCGCGCTTCCAGAAGGGCGCCGTGCCGAGCGACATCCCCGACGTTGAGGTCGCGGCTCCCGAGGGCGGCATCGGCCTGTTGCAGCTCATCAAGGCCGCCGGCCTCGCGCCCTCCTCGGCCGAGGCGGGCCGCAACGTCGACCAGGGCGGCGTGCGCATCAACGGCGAGCAGGTGAAGGACCGCACGCTTAAGATCAAGGCGGGCGAATCCTTCACGATCCAGGTGGGCAAGCGCCGCTGGGCGCGCGTCACGGTGGCCGCCGCGCAATGATCGTTCTGCTGCAGCGCGTTTTGGGCGCCCGAGTCGAGCGGCGCACCGAAGGGGGCGCCCCCGCGGCGCTCCTCGGCGAAACGGGTCCGGGCTTCCTCGCCCTCGTCTGCGCCGAGCCCGCCGACACCCCCGCGACGGCCGCCAAGGCCGCGCAGAAGACCGCGCGCCTGCGCGTCTTCGAGGACGACGCGGGCCGCATGAACCTCTCGGTCGTGCAGACGGGCGGGAGCGTGCTCGCCGTGTCGCAGTTCACGCTCGCGGCGGACTGCATGTCGGGCAACCGCCCGAGCTTTTCGCAGGCCGCGCCCCCGGAGCTTGCGCGCCGGCTCTACGATCTCTACGTCGAGGCGCTCCGGGCCGAAGGCGTGCCCGTGCAAACGGGCGAATTCGGCGCACACATGGCCGTGAGTCTCGTCAACGACGGTCCGGCCACGTTCTGGCTGCGCTTCTAGCGCCCTCTCGCCGAAGCGTGCGCCCGTCGTCATTTTTTCTGGGAGATCCGAAATGAAGATTCAGTCGAAGACCTTCGCCGAAGGCGAAATGATTCCGGAGCGCTGCGCCTTCGGGCGCATGGGTGAAAAGGGAGAGACGGTCGCCTCGGAGAACCGGCTCCCCGAGCTCTCCTGGACGGAGGTCCCCGAAGGAACGAAGTCCTTCGTGCTCTGCTGCCTCGACGACGACGTGCCCACGGACCTCAAGGCGCGCGACCAGTCGGGCGAGATCCCCGCGCATCAGCCGCGCCGGCGCTTCGTGCACTGGGTGCAGGCGGACGTCTCCCCCGCCGTGCGCTCCCTCCCCGAAGGGGCGCTCGCCCACGGCGCACCCGTCCCGAGGGAGTTCGGGCGCCCGGGCGTCAACGACTACAGCCGCGGCGAGATTCCCCCCGAAGGCGGCGTCGGCACGGGCTACGACGGCCCCTGCCCGCCCTTCTTCGACGCGCGGCGCCACTACTACCGCTTCCAGGTGGTCGCGCTCGACACGGCGCGCCTCGGGGAACTCCCTAAGCACTTCACATGGGCCGATGTCGATCAGGCCATGAAGGGGCATGTTCTTGCCACCGCCGAACTCGTCGGCGGATATACACTGAATCCGCGCCTGCGCGGCGCCTGATTGCAATTCTCCGGAGCGGCTCCGTCCCGCGCCCCCGCGGCCACCCCGCGGACCCTCCGGCTCACTCCTCCTCAAACAGGATTAAAGGAAGGAAATGTTCAAGACATCCGAGTGCCCCGCCAAGCAGGACCCCGATTTGTGGCAGTGGATCGACGCCGAATCGAAGCGTCAGGAGCAGAACATCGAGCTCATCGCGAGCGAGAACTACGCCTCGCCCGCCGTGATGGCCGCGCAGGGCAGCTGCCTCACGAACAAGTATGCCGAGGGCTATCCCGGCAAGCGCTACTACGGCGGCTGCGAATTCGTCGACGAGGTCGAGCGCCTCGCGATCGAACGCGCCAAGAAGCTCTTCTGCGAGCCCGCCGGCGTTGAAATGGCCGTGAACGTGCAGCCCCATTCGGGCGCGCAGGCCAACTCCGCCGTCTTCTTCGCGCTCCTGCAGCCCGGCGACGTCTTCATGGGCCTTTCGCTCGCCGACGGCGGCCACCTCACCCACGGCATGCACCTCAACTTCTCGGGCAAGTACTTCAAGGCCGTTCCCTACGGCCTCAACGAGAAGGAGGAGATCGACATGGACGAGGTCGAGCGCCTCGCCCGCGAAAACAAGCCGAAGCTCATCGTCACGGGCGCCTCGGCCTACTCGCGCCACATCGACTTCAAGCGCTTCGCCGAGATCGCCCATGAAGTGGGCGCGCTCCTGATGGTGGATATGGCCCACTACGCGGGCTTGGTCGCCGCGGGCGTGTATCCCACGCCCTTCGGCTACGCCGACATCGTCACCACGACCACGCACAAGACGCTGCGCGGCCCGCGCGGCGGCCTCATCTTCTGCAGGCCCGATCTTGAGAAGAAGATCAACTCCGCGGTCTTCCCGGGCATGCAGGGCGGCCCGCTGATGCACGTGATCGCCGCCAAGGCGGTCGCCCTCGGCGAGGCGCTCCGTCCGGAATTCAAGGCCTACCAGGAGCAGGTCGTGAAGAATGCGGCCGTGATGGCCGAGCAGCTCATGGCCCGCGGTCTGCGCATCGTCTCGGGCGGCACCGAGAGCCACGTCATGCTCGTGGACCTTCGTCCCCTGAAGATCACCGGCAAGGCCGCCGAAGCGGTGCTCCACTCCGTGGGCATCACGGTGAACAAGAACGCCATTCCGAAGGACCCCGAGAAGCCCTTCGTCACCTCGGGCATCCGTCTCGGCTCGCCCGCGATGACGACCCGCGGCTTCAAGGAGGACGAGGCGCGCCTCACCGCCAACCTGATCGTGGACGTGCTCGAGTCGCCTGAGGACCAGGCCGTGCTCGACCGCGTGCGCGCCGAGGTGGCGAAGCTCACCGCCGCCTTCCCGGTCTACGGCGCCTGAGCGCACTGAGCGGCGCCGCGCCCCGGGCCGTCGCCCGAGGCGGCGCGGCGCACGGCGCCCCGGCTCCCGACGAGGCCTCCGC
>CAJKCQ010000057.1 GCA_905198475.1 uncultured Sutterella sp.
AAGCGGTTCCAGGAAGCTTTACTTCTGGGCAGATAATATTTGGCAGTTCCCTTAATGGAGTATGTCGTATCTGGCACAGGGCGATCGCATCGGTAGCCGGCTGTGGCTTCTTCAGAGGGAGAGGAGAAGGACACGGCCTCCGTCCTTCGACGCGCCGAACTTTATGTGGAAGAGGCGCTCCAGTGGCTGATCGACGATCAGGGCGTGTCGGCCGTAACGGCTCGCGCTGAACGTGGCGGCACGGATCGCGTCGACCTTCTCATCGAACTGACGAAGCCGGAGGAAAGCAGAGCCTTCCGCAGTGCGTTGCGGGAGGCTCTGCCTTTTTTGTTCCGCCGCCTTCAAGGAGCCGACGCTCCGGCCTTCCCGAAAGCGGCGGCGGCAGCTACTCGACGCCGCCGAGGTCGGAGGGGAGCCGGAGATCCCCGCGCGGGGAGAGCGCGACGGAGCCGATCTTCGGGCCGTCGGGCATGCTGCTCCGCTTGTACTGCTGCGCATAGAAGCGCCGGAAGAAGATCTCTGCTACGCGCTCGATCTCCTCGGGAGCGGTACCGGGAAACGCGGTCTTAGCGAGCCGGACGATCTTCGCGCGCGCGAAGCCGTTCCTCATCAAATGGAAGAGGAAGAAGTCGTGGAGCGCGTAGGGCCCGATCGCGCCTTCAGTCGACTGGATGCGGCCGGCCGCGTCGGGCGGCAGAAGCTCGGGACTGATTTCGGTCGAGACGATCGCGTCGAGGATGGGCTTGAGCTCCGCATGCTCGATTCCGACCGTCTCGACGAGGTGTTTTACGAGCGTCTTCGGCACGCCCGCATTCACGGCGTACATCGACATGTGGTCGCCATTGAAGGTCGCCCAACCGAGCGCGAGCTCGCTCATGTCGGAGGTACCGAGCACGAGGCCGCCCTCGGCGTTCGCGACGTCCATCAGAATCTGCGTGCGCTCGCGCGCCTGCGCGTTTTCAAAGACGACGTCGTAGCGGTCTTCCGGGTGGCCGATGTCGCGGAAGTGCTGCAGGCAGGCCGGACGCACGTCGATCGTGCGCGACGTAACGCCGAGCGCCCGCATGAGCGCGGCGGCGCTCTCCTTGGTCTTCGCAGACGTGCCGAACCCCGGCATCGAGATGCCGATGATGTCGGCGGGATCGCGCCCGAGGGCGTCGAACGCCTCTCGCGCGACGAGAAGCGCAAGCGTGCTGTCCAACCCCCCGGAGACGCCGATCACGAGACGGCGGATGCCGGTCTTTTGAAGCCGCTCGGAGAGCCCCGCGGCCTGCATGCGCAGGATTTCGCGGCAGCGCTCGACCCGCCTGCCGCTCGACTTCGGCACGAACGGCATCGGCTCAACCGCGTCGGGCCAGAGCGCGCGCTTCGCGGCGGGGGTTGGGAGCGCCCGGACGCGCCGGTAGTCGCCCGGTCGAACGCCGGCGCCCTCCTGCGCGGTGCGCAAGCGCACCCGCTCGAGCTCGATGCGCTCTAGGTCAACCACCTCCGAGACGAGCGCCGGCCGCCAGATGGATTCGGCGGCGATGCGTCCGCCCGCGGCGATGAGGAGGTGCCCACTCCAGACCAGATCGGTCGTGCTTTCTCCGGGGCCCGACGATGCGTAGGCGTAGGCACAGAGCGAGCGCGCCGAAGCGAGCCGCACGAGGTCGCGGCGGAAGGCGGACTTGCCCGTCGTTTCATTCGACGCGGACAGGTTTGCGACGACGTTCGCGCCCGCCGCGGCCGCGCGAACGCCCGGAGGCGCGCCGACCCAGAGGTCCTCGCAGATTTCGGCGGCGACGCGCAGGCCGCTCTCGGACTCGACGATGAGGTCGGTGCCGAAGGGCGCGCGCATGCCGCAGAGCTCAACCTCGGTCGAGACGGCCTCTGAGGCGGACGTAAACCACCGCGCCTCGTAGAACTCCTGGTAGTTCGGGAGAAAGCTCTTCGGCACGACCGCGAGAAGGCGCCCGGCCTGCATGAAGAGCGCGCAGTTGAAGAGCCGGCCGTCCGCGCGCACGGGCGCGCCCGCGAGGATGATCGTCTCGGGGGCGGCGGTGCGCGACGCTTCGAAAAGCTCCGGGAGCGCCTCATCGACCGCGCCGAGGAGTCCCGCGCGAAGAAGGAGGTCGCCCGCGGTGTAGCCCGTGAGGGCGAGCTCGGGGAGCACGAGCAGGTCCGCGTCCGTCCGGCCCGCCTCCTCGATGAGGGGCCGCATCGCGGCGGCGTTCTTCCCCGGCTCCCCGGGCCGCGTTCTGAAGCAGCCCGCGGCGATCCTCACGAAGCCCGTGGTGTTCGAACCGATGCGCATGAGATGCGACTCCTTTTGATGATGTTCTCCCGAAATTCTAGCGGGCGCGGCTCGCGCATCCGCGGATCTCCCAAGAGCGGGAACGTCTTGGAGCCGATACACTCGGGGGCGCCCGCTTCCGCACGCGGCCCTCTGAGGCCCGATGCGGATCCAACAACATTTTGAATTCGGGGAGTACTGCAAGCATGTGCACCAGTCTCGTTGTCGGCGAAAACGCAACCGCCGACGGCTCCTTCATCGTCGCCCGCAGTGCGGACAGCGCCGCCCTCAAGGCCCAGCACTTCGTGATCCATCCGGCCGTGAAGGGCCAGAAGGGCCTCTACAGCACGAAGGCCCACGGGGGCGTGAACGACTTCACCTATCCGCTCCCCGAAGAGTCGCTGCGCTACACGACCGTTCCGAACTGGAAGACCGGGCTCCACGGCGCCGTGGGCTTCAACGAAGCGGGCCTTGGCCTCACGGGCACCGAGTCGATCTTCGCGAGCGAGGCCGCCCTCGCCGTCGACCCGTACGTGAAGGAAACGGGCATCACCGAGGACGACATCGCCGACGTGCTTCTCTCGCGTTGCCGCACGGCGCGCGAGGGCGCAAAGCTCCTCGGCGAGATCATCGAAACCCAGGGTGCTGGCGAAGGCTTCGGCGTCGCCTTCGTCGACGAGACCGAGGTCTGGTACCTTGAGACGGGCTCGGGCCACCAGTGGCTCGCCCAGCGCACGCCCAAGGACAAGTACTTCGCCTCCGGCAATCAGGGGCGCTTCCAGGACTACGACCCGGCCTCGCCCGACATGATGGCCTCGAAGACCCTCGTGTCGTTTGCCGAAGAAAAGGGCCTCTACGATCCGAAGGATGGCCCCTTCAACTTCTCGAAGGCCTATACGCGCGACGACGACCGCGACCGCATCTACAACGACCCGCGCGTCTGGGTGATGCAGAAGCACTTCAACCCGTCGCTCGAGCAGGCCCCCGACGCGGGCCGCAGCTTCCCCGTCTACCTCACCCCGGAGAAGAAGGCGACCGTCGAGGACGCCAAGGCGATGATGCGCGAGCACTTCGCCGGCACCGAGCACGACCCGTACGAGTACGGTCTGCGCGGCGACGAGCCGTGGCGTCCGATCAGCGTCTTCCGCACCTACGAGGCGCACGTGATGCACGTCCGTCCGTGGCTGCCCAAGGAGATCGGCGAGGTGATCTACATCGCCATGGGCATGGCCGACCTGTCGGTGTTCCTGCCCTTCTACGCCGGCCTCACCCGCGTGCCGGACTCCTGGGGCCGCGGCACCGCCGACTGCGACGCCGAGTCGGCCTACTGGAAGTTCCGCCGCGTGCAGACGCTCGCCATGACGGACTACGCCAAGCTCGCCCCGATCGTGCGTGAAGCCTACGCCGCCTTCGAAGCGGCGACCTCCGAGGCGCAGAAAGCGATGGAGGAGGAGTACCTCGCGCTCCTCGAGAGCGACCACGAGGCCGCCCGCGCGAAGCTCGACGCCTTCAACCTCAAGGTGCTCGCCGACGGCGAGGCGTTGGCCGAAAAGCTCCTCAACCGCCTCTTCACGATCCGCACGGCGGACATCGAAGCCCTCGTTCCGGCGAAGAACCGCAAGAACAAGGACTGACCGAAGCCTGAATGCGGTGCGGCCGGAAGGCTGCGCCGCACGGAAGACTCAGGAAGGCGCCGCTCCCCGCCGGGGAGACGGCGCCTTTTTCGTCAGTTGCCGGAAGGCATGACCTCGGGGAGCACGTGCTCGCCGTTGAAGTGCGGGATGAATTTCTCCTCGTTCGTCTTCCCGACCTGCATAAAGCCCTTCGTGATGCCGATCTCGCGGGCGTGCCGCACGACCTTCTGATACTCGATCGTGAGGAGCGGCCGGTTGATTTCCGGGTGCCGGCAGGCCTTGTAGACGGGCATGTACTGGTTCATGACGGAGACGTAGACGTCGTCGCCGAAGCGCTCGTAAATCCAGTCGAGGCACCGGCAGCTGTCGCGCCACTGCCAGGGAAGCACGAGGTGGCGGATGATCATGCCGCGCTTCATGAGGCCGTCCTCGCCGATGACGGCGGGTCCGGTCATCTCGAACATCTTCTCGATCGCCTTCGAGGCGTACTCGAAGTAGTGCGGAACGCCCGAATACTTTTCTCCCAACCGGCTGTCGAAATACTTGAGGTCGGGGAGAAAAACGTCCACGAGGCCGTCGAGCATGCCGAGTGTTTCGGGCAGTTCGTAGCCGTTGGAGTTGTAGACGACCGGCAGCGAGAGCCCGCGCGCCTTGGCAATTCCGACCGCCTCAACGATCTGGCGCGTGTAGTGCCCGGGCGTGACGAACTCGATGCATGTCGCGCCGCGCTCAGCCTCTTCGAGCATGATTTCGGCGAGGCGGGGAACGGAAACCTTGACTCCCCGCCCCTCCGCACTGATTTCATGGTTCTGACAGAAGCAGCAGCGCAGGTTGCAGTGCGAGAAGAAGATCGTTCCCGCGCCGGTCTTGCCTGAAATGCAGGGCTCCTCCCAGGCGTGAAGACTTACGAGGGCGATCTCGACGTCGTCCGTGGCGCGGCAGATGCTCCGCTTGATGCCGACCACGGACGAGCGGTCGGCGTTGCAGCGGCGGGGGCAGAGGTTGCAGATCATGAAGATGGGCTTCTTGGGGGTCGCGGAGGCGCGGCCCGCCCTCCGTCTCTGCGGGGAGCGTTTTCTCGTCGTTGGGCGGCGCCGTTCCGAAGAACGGGAATTCTAGTCCCGGGACCGCTGCCGGCGTCAGCCGCCTGCACGCATCCGCCTGAGGTCGAGGAGCTCGGCGGAAATGAAGAGCACGACCGCGGCGGCGATGAAGAGAAGCGGCGCCGCAAAGGCTTTGTTGAAGGGTTCCCCGAGAATCACGACGCCCGTGAAGATCGTGAGCACGGGATTGAGGAACTGACAGAAGCCGAGGAGGTAGAGCGGAAGGTTCTGCGCGGCGTAGGCGAAGGCGACCATCGGAATGAGCGTGACGACGCCGAGCCCTGCGAGCGCCGTACTGACGCCGGGATTGGCCGGACCGAATGCCGAGAGCCCTTCGGCGTTGAGCCACCAGAGATAGACGGCCGCTGCAGGAAGAAGAACCACGCACTCGAACGCGTTGCTCATCCAAGCGTCGATCCGGATCTTCTTCTTGAGCGCGCCGTAGCAGGCCCAGGTGGCGGAGACGCCGACGGCGATCCAGGGAATACGGCCGTAGTTGAAGGCGAGCACGGCAACGCCGCAGGCGGCGAGCGCGAGCGAGATCCGGCGCAGACCCGAGAGCCGCTCCTTGAAGACGAGACAGCCGATCGCAACGGAGAGGAGCGGCGTGAGGAACATGCCGATGCCGAGCTCAATCACGCGGTCCACGTGGGCGGCGAGCACGTTGATCCACCAGTTGACGGCCGCCACCGCCGCCGCGGAGAAGAGGAGCACGAGGATGCGCTTTTGCTCCCATAGGAGCCGCGCCGTGTCGCGCGCGGTGCGCAGGCGCCCCGTCGCCGTGAAGATGACCGCCAGCACGACGAGCGACCAGAGAACGCGGTGGGCGATCACTTCCCAGGAATCCGCCCGCGACAGGAAGCTCCAGTAGATCGGCATGAAGCCCCAGCAAAGATAGGCGAGGAAGGAGGCGGTGAGGCCGCCGGCGCGGTTGGGCGTGGGAAGGGAAACAACAGAGGACATGGGGGCGGAAAAAGTCAAAATCAGCGTCTCATTATCCGTCCGGGCGACTGAGGACACGCAGGCGCAGGAGACGCGATCACGCCGTTCTGTAAACAGGGTCGGCATATCGACAACTCAGGGTAATCCCTCAGCATAGGTGTCGGCTTGCTCTGGATTTCACGATGAAGCTCGGAAACCGCTCGAATGCGTGCAAACTTCAAGGCACCCATTCCACCAGACAAACTGATTTCTGCTCTGATTACCGTCATCGTCCGGGCTATGCTAGAGACAGATTGCATCTGTGTCTCCGCGCTTCTGCTACATTTAAGGAATTCATCGGGACGCAGATCTTGATTATTGATACGCAATACCGTTTCATTTCCGCGTGGACAACTCACCTTCAGGACGTTTCTTCATGACGCAACCGATTCGCCGCTCCTCCTGCATCATCGGCATCGACATGGGCGCAAAATACACCGGCGTTTTTTCCTCGATCTACGACGAGGGAGAGCTTCCATCCGCGTCGAACTGCCGGGCGATGACTCTCGTCATGTCTCAAGATTCCGACAAGGACCTGAAGTACTCTCAGGCCGCCCGTACAATGGTGCGTCATCGTCTGCGCGGCAAAAAGCGCTACTCGATGGTGCGTCGGTTGACCTTCCTCATCGTCGACGATCAATTGAAGCGCTGCGGCTGCGAACTTTCTCAAGAGGAACTGCGCCGTAGCCTGGAGGCCCTGAACGGCCTGCTGAAGCGTCGAGGTTACTCACGCCCCAATGCCGACGACGAGGATCTGACGCCGCTCGAGGCAGTCCGCGCGGACGTCTTTGCTGAACATCCCGTGCTCGGCCTCTACTTCTCCGCGGGGCGTCCCCTCGTTGATCAGTGGGAGGAGTACACCGAAGACATCGAAAATGCGGCAAAGTTCCTCGCTGATGACGAGATCCCTGAGCCCGCTGACTTTGCTAGTTTCGCCGAAAGTGAAGGTCTGATCGACAAGGATGAGAAGAAGGTTTATCAGAAAGCCCTCGCCACGCTCAGAAAAAACGCGTCGAATCTCGCCAACCTGCGCAGGCTGGGGCACAAGCCCCGCGCCGAATACTTTAAGGCCGTGAGGCAGGACCTCTCCCGGGATTCGCGTCTTTCAAAGATCGTGGAGGTCTTCGGCGGCGTTGACCGCCTCGCCCGCCTCATCGGACATCTCTCCAATCTGCAGCTGCGTGCCGAACGTTGGTACTTCAACGCTCCCGAACTCATGAAGTCCCCGGGGTGGGAGCCTGCCCGCTTCCGCAAAACTCTGGTGCGCGCGCTCAAGTTCTGGCATCCCAGCAAGGACCGCACCAAGGACCACCTCAACCTCATCGCTCAGCTCGAGGCGTCGCAGGACATCATCGACACGCTCTGCACGATCGATCCGGAACTCACGATCCCGCCGTATGAGGATCAGAACAATCGTCGTCCTCCGGTTGACCAGACGCTCTTCCTCAGCCCCGAAAAGCTCACTTCACGGTACGGCGACTCGTGGAAGAACTGGGCCGACAGCTTGGCAAAGCAGGATGCTGAACTCAGACCCGCCGCCGACATCCTCAGCCGCGCCACCGACCGCAAGTCCCGCGTTGCAGTTGACGGCTGCTCCCCACTGCCCCTCTTTGCGTACGAACTTTCCTATGCCCTGCAGCGTGCCTTCGACCGCAGCAAGGCGCTCGATCCCTATGCGCTACGCGCGCTTGCTTCAGGCAGCACGAGCAACAAGCTCACGAGCGCCCGCGCAGCATTGGAAATGTGCATCGGCCAACATCACGTTGATGCGTTCCTTGGCTGCGCCCGCCGCTACTACCGCGAAGTGGAGGACGCCAAGGTCGGCATCTGGTTCGACACCTCCGACGGGCTCCTCGAGCGGTCCAACCTGCATCCTCCGATGAAGCGGAAGATCCTCCCGCTTCTCGTCGCCAACATCCTGCAATGCGATGAAGAAACCGGTCGCCAATTCCTCACGACGGTTTGGCGCACCAAGATCAAAGGGCGTGAAACCCCTGCGTCGCGCTGCGCGCGAATCGAGGCCGTTCGCAAGGAACTTGGGGGCGGCTTCAACCTCGCCTACCAAACTGCACTCTTCAAGGAAGAGAAAAAGCTCAAACTCACGACCGAAGAGAAGGCTCTTCTGAAAATCCGCGATCTGGTGAAGGAAACTGCGGACAAAATCGCTGAGGAGCTTTCCCTTGACGATGAAAAGAAGCGTCGGTTCGCCAACCCCTATTCGCTCGCGCAGCTCTACACGCTCATTGAAACCGAAGTAAGCGGCTTCTCCTCCACCACGCTGGCCGCGCACTTGGAAAACGCCTGGCGCATGACGTCGGTATCTACCAAACGCGGCGACAAGGCCATCACCTCAGCACAGTGCTCGCGCCTGCCTGCGGAAACCGCCCGTCCGTTTGACGGCTTCATTCGTCGTCTTGTTGATCGTCAGGCATGGGAAATCGCCAAACGCGCTGCTGATGACATCCGAAATCAGACGACGTTCAGAAACGGCATCGTTGACGTCTCGATCTTCATCGAGGAAAACAAATTCGAATTCACCGCCTCCGTTGCAGACCTCAAGAAGAACGCCTTGGCTCGCAAAAAGGCTGAGGATAAGATGCAGAAGGCAGAACATCGTTGGGATGACAAGATCAAGCGCATCCAGAACGCAAGCCATGGCCTTTGCGCATACTGCGGCAATCCTTTGTCAAACGGCGGCGAGATCGACCATATTCTTCCAAGAAGCCTCTTCCGTGATGCCCGCGGGGTTGTGTTCAACGCCGAACCAAATCTCATCTACGTCATGGCTCCGTGCAATCAGAGGAAAAAGGACAGTCGCTACAGCCTGCATGATTTGGGTTCAGGTTACCTGAATGCTCTCTTCGGAACATCCAACCAGGCGGCAGTCGCCGCTGAGATCGAGCAAGTCGTCGCCCGCCTTCAAGCCCAGAATCGTCTCAAATTCTTCGATCTTCTCGACCAACATGAGCAGGCCTGCGTGCGCCATGCACTCTTTCTCGACGACGCCAGCGAAGCACGCAAGGCCGTGCTCGAGCTCTTGGAGACGCAGCGCAGAGCGCGCGTCAACGGCACGCAGCTTTGGATGATCAGGAACCTCGCGGCGAAAATCCGCGACGGGCTCCATGACTGGTGCCGAGAAACCGGCAACCGCCTGAACTTCCATGCGGCCGCGACCGACGTCACCTCGGCAAAAATGCTTCGCGAACACTTGGCTGAGAAAGATCCGGAGCTTGCCAAGCCGGATGTACAGCCCGTCTCCTCTCATACCGTTGACGCCCTCTGCGCCTTCGTTGTCGGCGCTGCGGAAAAAGGCGGTACCGCCGAGCGCGCCTTCTACGGCGACATCGACTCGGTTCTCGGCTTGCGTCCGACCTCATGCGAAGTTATCCGATTGCAGCCAAAGCCTCTTGAAGAGAAGGCGAACTTTGACGGAGTGGCGATCTTCAAGGAAGGCATCTACGCGGAGGAATTTCTGCCGATCTTCACCCTCCATGGGAAAGTCTACGTCGGCTATGAAACGCGCTGCACGGTTGAGAGCGCCATTGAGGTAGGCGGAAAGAGGCCCGCTGAGATTCTCGACCTCCTGAGCCCCTTCTTTGGGAAACCCGTTGAAGATCTTGCTGGCCACTGCACCTATCGGATTCAACGCAAACCCGCCTTTGAACTTCTCGCCAAAGCAGCTCTTCAGCCGTTGACGGATCAGGAAAAACGTCAGGCCACACTCCTGGATGCGCTCCGTTTCTTTACCACACGCAAAAACTTGTCCAAGTTCTTGCTGACTTCCAACGGCAAAGCCCTCAAGCAGCGGGACGAGATTCTCGCTCCCAAGGCTTTCTGCGTAAAGGTCTCTTTGTCTGGAGAAAAGTCCTTCAAGCTCAATGGCAAGCTCATTCTGCCTTTGCGTGAGGCATGGGTGCGGCTCTGTGATACGACGGAATTCGCAGATTCTTTTGGGCAGTCCTGCAGCGAAGCGGATGTCGAGGTCAAGTTGGCCCGACTCTGGAACCGTCCGTCGCGGGGCAATATTGCTCACGCCCCCGCACGGCGCGTCTTCAGTCTTCCGATCGTTGACAGTCCGTCAGGCGGCTTCCGCATCCGCCGCGAAAATATTTTTGGGGAGGATGTCTACCAGGTTTCAGCAATCAATGCGAGAAAGTTCCGCGGATTCGCCACCACCAAAGGCAAAGTCGACTGGAGCAAAGACTCGGGCATTCTTTTCGACGAGTTGCAGCGGGCGAATTTGACCGAATGCGGAGGCCGTTTCCGTGCCGCCGCCGAAGTCACCTCCATGCAGGAATGGCGTCAGGTTCTGGCCGAGGACGGACTTGTCGTATGGATTTCGCCGGGCACGGAAGGTCGCCGCTACGTGCGCATCGAGACCTCGTTCGACCGGGCGACTTCCTGGTTCCGCAGCAGTCTCTCCGTTTGGAACTACACCTCCGCCCTCCAACTGCCCGCCACGATCAAGATCTCCGATGCAGATGCCAAAAACTTCACTTCCGGCGAGGGAGATGAGCTCGACAAGCTTATCGGGCAACCACGAACCAGCATCTTCTTCGAACGGATCGACGATGATCGCCTCCGCTTTTGGTACTGCGTCTCCTCGAGCAATAAGACTATGAACGACAGCTTCAACAAGGCGACAGACTGATGAGGCACCTGACGGTTTCATCCTTTGGCACCGCGTTGGGCATCTCCGGCGAACGTCTTGTGGTTCACGAGTCGGGCGGCTTAACCTGGGAGACCGCCCTCTCGCGGTTGCGCACGATCCGCATTGAGAAGCAGGGCGTGAGTGTTTCGACCAACCTGATGCTCGCCTGCGCCGCCAGAGGTATCCGGCTCTATGTCGTGGACTGGCGCGGCGTCGGCGTCGTTGCGTTGAGCGGCCTGCATCAGCATGCCGTCGTCAGTCTTCGTGAGGCCCAGTTCGCCGCCGTCCGCTCCGACCTAGGCCGCAGCATTGCTCGGGAAATGATCACCGCCAAGATACGGAATCAACGCGCAGTGCTGCTCTATTTCTGGAAATACCTCACGAAAAGCGCGCCGGACAAGGCCGAACGCCTTCGTCAAGCCGCAGATCAGATGGCCGACTTTGCGGTCCGGACGAAAGGAGGGACCTCCGGAGCGGATCCTGCGGGAAGTACTGATTCATGGGCTGCGGCACTGATGGGCTCGGAAGGCGCCGCTGCGGCGCTCTACTGGCAGACATTGCGCGAAGCGGAACTCGTGCCCGCCACCTTTCTCACGCGAGAAGGCCGTGGTTCAGTCGAAATCGTCAACTCGGCCTTGAACTACGGCTACGCCATGCTTCAGAGCTACGTGTGGTCGGCGCTTGACAACGCCGGCTTTGAACTTTATGCCGGCTTTCTCCACAGTCAACGCCCGGGGAAACCGTCGCTCGTTCTCGACGTCATGGAGGAATACAGAGCTTGGGTCGTAGATCGAAACGTCATCAAACTTCGCGCTGCACTGAGAAATTCGAAGCGTGGACTCACTCCTGAGATCAAGGCATCCATCGTCAAGGCCGTTGACGATACGATGGCGAGCTTCGTGACATGGCAGGGAAAGAGCGTACGACTCGAAAACGCACTTCAGCGGCAAGCCTATCGCCTTGCCGGCACCGTTGTAGACGGAAAGCGTTACAAGAGCATCCGCTTTCGTTGGTAGGAGAACCTCGTGTCGATCTATGCCAAGTATTTGGTCTGCTACGACGTCTCGAGCAACTCCCGTCGAAAGAAGTTTTCAGATGCGCTCAAGGATCTGGGGCTCGTCCCCATGCAGGGCTCCGTCTTTTACGGCGACCTCAAGCCAGCTGAAGTGCGGGCGTTGGCAAGAACAGCGGAAAAGCTACTCGAACCGACGGAAGACAAGTGCTTCTGGTTCGCTTGCCGTCTTGATCCAGCAGACATTAGAGCGTGCGTCGGGTATGCCAACTGGAGCTTTGATGAGGCGGATTGTCATGGCATTATTTAACGTACCCGTATCTGCATTGCGACAATATTGCTTCTGCCCGCGCATCCCCTATTTCCAACTCATGCTCGGCCTGCAACCTCCCGGCCCTGCCTGGCTCAAGCAGGGATTGGATCATCACGCCCGCGAAGAGATGTTGATAAAACGTCGAAAACTCGATCAGTTCGGCGTATGTCAGGATAATTTTCGACTTTCACAAGAAGTCAAGCTTTTCGACGCCGCATTGGGTCTTCATGGCATCTGCGACGGAGTCCTCTACACCGATAATGAGGTGCTCCCGCTCGAATTCAAGCTCTCGGAAGGCACTCCACCGTTCGGCGCCAGGATGCAGCTGGCTGCCTATGCGATGCTGCTCGAAGCTAAGAAAAACAGGACTATACGCCGCGGCTTCATCCTCTATGGCCGCAAAGGCCGCTCCCTCGAGATTGAAGTCGACGAGGAGCTTCGAAACGCCGTGAAAACCACGGCGGAACAGATTCGGAGCGCGTGCGAGCGCGCCATCTCGCCGCACTCCGCGGCTACAGAAGCTCAATGCGCCCAGTGCGAGTATTTAAACTTCTGTGCTGATCGCCTCTAATTAGAGAGGCCAATATAACAACAAAAACCATAAACATTGATCGAGATCAACGTTTATGGTTTCCGCTTTAGATCCGGATGTCCATTGGACAGTGGCCGGATTCAATCTTAACTTTTGGTGATTTCAGCTCACTCGAAAGTGACTTCGGGTAAGCTCCACCGCTATGATCTCCTTCGCCATTCTATGTCAAACTTTCGAAAAAAACAAGAGTTTTTCGGCAGTCTAACTGTTTTCGAAGAAATTTCTTTGCGAATAAAGAATAATTCCAGGAAAATCACAAAATAGCAAACGGATGGAGATCATAGCGCTGGAGCTCACCGCACTGAAACCTACCTCTGCCCTTCCGTAGAAGCTTTTCTGCCTGCCTTGCGGAGATGGAGATCATAGCGCTGGAGCTCACCGCACTGAAACATTTGCCTGCTGATGGCTCGCTTCACTATGAAGAATGGAGATCATAGCGCTGGAGCTCACCGCACTGAAACCTCCTGCACAGCCTTTCGTATCTAAGAAGTTCTGATGGAGATCATAGCGCTGGAGCTCACCGCACTGAAACCTCGAGGTTGGCAACGGGGACCCCCGGGCACAGATTAATGGAGATCATAGCGCTGGAGCTCACCGCACTGAAACTGTGGGCCTTCGGCGCGGGGTTCTCTCCTCTTTCATGGAGATCATAGCGCTGGAGCTCACCGCACTGAAACCCGCCGGTGGATAGAAGTCGCGCAGCGCAGCCCCTATGGAGATCATAGCGCTGGAGCTCACCGCACTGAAACCTGGTGATCGCCGCGAAGTCTTATGGGAACTGCCAAATATTATCTGCCCAGAAGTAAAGCTTCCTGAAACCGCTTGCGCATGAGCTCAACAAAAACACAGCTAGCCTCCATGTCCGAGTGAC
>CAJKCQ010000058.1 GCA_905198475.1 uncultured Sutterella sp.
TAGGCCGGCTCAGATATTTACATTTGAGCTAGGCCTGGTTGATGCGTTCGCCCTGGAACATACTCGGATGCTCGTTGATTATTACTCCCGACACTTCAATCGTTCATGTCGCATCAGCATTCAACATCCCCGTCGTCGTCGAAACAACGGCAGGGAATACTACAATTACACGATGTTGGAGACTTTGGCCTCTCTTTTCGAAACAAAAGAAATCATCATCAGTCCTGAAACATTAAAACGATCAACCCCCATATCTCGGATATCAAACCACACAATCATAAATTCAATCGAAAGCATTCTCACCAAACTCTCTACATTGGATCGTTGATATGCCTAATGTCTTGTGTCGTCTCCCAAACCACGTCGGCGACTGCTGCATGGCGCTTCCCGGTCTTCGTCTGCTCGAGGCGAGCGGCGTCACGCCCGTTCTGACGGGCAAGCGCTGGGCTGAAGATCTGCTCGCCGGCACGGGCTGGCAGTTCGAGCCGATCGAAGGCCACGTGACGGAGGATCTCTCCCGCATCCGCAACATCGCCAACCGCTTCGGCGGCCACCCCCGCGGACTGCTCTTCCCGAACTCCTTCAGCTCGGCGCTTCTCTATGCCGTGGGCGGCATCAAGAGCGCGGGGTACCCGACGGACTGGCGGCGGTTCCTGCTCGAAAAGTCCGTCCCCGAACCCGGGAAAATGCACGAGGTGGAGCGCTTCTTCACCCTTGCGCACGGAGCTCTCGAAGCCTGGGGCGTCAAGCCCGCCTGGGACAAGGTCCCGCCCTCGCTCGGCCTCACGCCCTTGAAGCGCCATGAAGCCGCCGCCCGCAACCTCATGGCCGAATACGGCATCCCGCAGAACTTCGCGCTGCTCGCCCCCGTCGCCAGAGGCCTTCACCACGGCAAGAAGAAGCACTGGGAGCACTTCAATGCGCTCTGCGCGCCCTTGCGCGCCATGGGCGTCGAACCGGTGGTCTTCCCGGCCGTGCGGGAGGTCGAGGAGGTGAAGGCGGCGTGCCCCGACGCCAAGATCTGCCCGCCCACGACGCTCGGAACTCTGGCGGCGCTCGCGAAGCGCGCCCGCGTCGTCGTTGCGAACGACTCCGGCATGAGCCATGTGGCGGCGGCGGTCGGCGCCAATCAGATCACGCTGATCGGCGTCACGGACCCCACCCGCACGAGCCCCTGGAACCCCCGGGCGGTCGTGCTCGGGCGCGAGGGCGCCTGGCCGACGGTGGATGAAGTCCTCGCCGCCCTGAAGAAAATCATCGGCTGACGAAGACGCCGGATGAATCGCGCGCGAACGGCGCTACGCGCCGTTCGACTTCACCATCTCCTCGGCGAGGACCTTCGTCTTCTGCGTGATGAGGAGGCCGCCCAACATGCGCGCGATTTCATCGACCCGCGCCTGACCGAAGAGCTCCTTGAGGTAGCTCACGGTCTCGATGCCGTCGGAAACCTTCTCGACCTTGAGGTGATGGTCGCCGCAGGCGGCGACCTGCGGGAGGTGCGTGACGCAGAGCACCTGGCGCGTTTCGCCGAGCTGCTTCATCATGCGGCCCACCACTTCGCCCGTGGCGCCGCCCACGCCGCTGTCCACCTCGTCGAAGATGAGCGTGGGGACGGTGGTGTTCCGCGAGGTGAGCGTGAAGACCGCCAGGCCGATGCGGCTCAGCTCACCCCCAGAGGCCACCTTTGCGAGCGGACTCACCTCGACGCCGGGATGACCCGCCATCAGGAATTCACACTTTTCGGCCCCCGACTCCGAGGGAGGGCAGGGATTGAGCGCGATCTCAAAGCGCCCGCCCCTCATCGAGAGCTTCTGCATTTCTTCGGTGACGGCGCGGGCGAGCTTCTCCGCCGCGGCGCGGCGCAGCTTCGTGAGCTCCGCCGCTGCGGCGTCGTAGGTGCGCCTCGCCGCCGCTTCGTCTTCCTTGAGCTGATCGAGGTTCTCCTCATCCTGCAGCTCGGCGAGCCGCTTCCTGCTCTCGGCCTGAAGTTCGTGCAGAAGTTCGGGTTCGGTGCGGTACTTCCGCGCCGTCGTGAAGTAGCGCGAGACGCGCCGGTCCACTTTCTCAAACCGCGCGCCGTCCGTGTCGGTGCGGTCGAGGATGTTCTCAAGGTCCCCTGCGGCGTCGTCAATCAACTCCGCCGCGCTCGTGAGCGTCTCGCTCACGTTGCGCAGACGCTCGTCATACTCCGCGAGCTCCTCAACCTTCATCTGCGCCTTCGTCACCAGGTCGCCCGCGGCGTTCTCGCCCTGCGTCAGCCACTCGATGCATTCGGAGAGCCCTTCTGAAATGGAAACGCCATGCGCGAGGCGCGTGTGCTCGAGGTTGAGCGCCTCCCATTCGCCTTTTTTGGGTGAGAGGGCGTCGAGATCTTCGAGCACCCAGGAGAGCTGCTCGATCTTCGCCGCGCGCACTTCCGAGCTCGAGGTCGCCTCGGCGAGGCGCTTCGCCCGGGCGCTCCATTCGGCATGGGCTGCCTTCACGCGCTCGAGCGCCGCGCCGTCTTCTGCGTAGGCGTCGAGGAGCTTGAGCTGACACGCGGATTTGAGGAGCAGCTGATGCGCGTGCTGTCCCTGGATGTCCACGAGGTTGTCGCCCAACTCCCTCAGCTGCGAGAGCGTCACCGTAATGCCGTTGATCCACGCGCGCGAGCGCCCGCTGCGGTCGATGCTGCGGCGCACGAGCACGTTCTCCATGCCCTCTTCGAGCAGGTCGTTTTCGACGAGCCAGCGCTTCGCGGCCTCCGTCACCGCAAACTCGGCGATGATGTTCGCGCGCTCGGCGCCCTTGCGCACGAGCTCGGAATCCCCCCTCGCGCCGCGGATGAGCTCGATCGCGTCGATCAGGATGGACTTGCCAGCGCCCGTCTCGCCCGTGAGCACCGTGAAGCCCGAAGAAAGATCGAGCGAGAGCTGGTCGACGATGACGAAGTCCTTGAGGTTCAGGGTCGTGAGCATGAGGGAAGCGCTCCTCGGAGCGGCGTCCTCCCGGCCGGAGGGACGCCCGTCGAAGGGTTGGTGGGGAATGAAGGCAGCGCCGCCGGCCGCCTATTCAGGCTTCTCCGGGTGCGGCGCGCGGCGCACGCTCGCCGGGGAGAAGTTCCACTTGAGCTTGCGGCGCAGGAGCTCGAAGTAGTCGTAGTTGAGCGGGTGGAGGAGCTCGATCGTGCGCTCGGAGCGCTCGATCCGAAGAACGTCGCCCGGCACCACGTCGCAGAAGTCCTGCATGTCGAAGTACGCGACCGCGTCGCGGGCGCTCACAAGCTCGATCTCGACGCGCAGATTGGCGGGGATCACGATCGGGCGGTTCGAAAGCGTATGCGGCGCGACGGGAACGAGCTGCACGGCATCCAGGGTCGGATAGAGGATCGGGCCGCCGGCGGCCAGCGCATAGGCCGTGGAGCCCGTCGCCGTCGAGCAGATGATGCCGTCGGCGGACTGAGCGCTCATCTGCCTGCCGTCCACGTAGATGATGAAGTCCACCATGCCGCCCGCGCGGCCGTGGCTGAAGCCGATGTCGTTGACGGCGAGTCCGTGGAAGATCGGCTCGTCGTGACGCAGCACCGTGCCCTCAAGAAGGTGCTGCCGGCCCGACGAGCATTCGCCGCGCAGCATCGCCGGCAACGTCGTCTCCATGTCTTCGAGCACGACGTCGGTGATGAAGCCGAGCCGCCCGGCGTTGACGCCGATGATGGGCTTCTCCCAGGCGGAGATGTCGCGGGCGACGCCGAGAATCGTGCCGTCGCCGCCCAACACGACGGCGACGTCACAGAGCTCACCCAACTTCATGCGGGGGTAGCCCTTGACGGCGCGCCGGCCGGCGAGCGACGCCGCCGCGCGCTCCTCAAGGAGCACTTCGTAGCCGAGGCTCTCGAGGAGCTTCAGAAGGTGCTCGAGCAGAACGCAGAGACTTTCATTGGGCTTGACGAATACGCCGATTCTCTTCATGACGGGGTCCTGTGCGGCGTCAGAGCTCGCCGGAATAATGCTTGAGGAAGTAGTACTTCACGTACTTCATCATCGTATAGACGGAATTGTTGATCGAGAAGACGAATCCCGCCTTGCCGTCGAGGAATCCCCGGTTGATGAAGTAGATCTTGATGAAGGACCAGATCGGACGGAGCATCACGTCCCGCCAGAACACGACGTTCCGACCTTCCGACAGGTACTTCTCGGCGGAGAGTTCGCTGTAGGTGTTGATCTTGTTCATGTACTGCCGCCAGGTCCGGTACGGGTAGTGGATCATCCCGTCGCCCCGAATTTTTTCCGCCGGGCAATCGCAGCAAACCGCTTCGTGCACCTGTCCGACGACGCGCACGCGGGCCTTGGGAACGAGCCGGCAGACCCAGTCGGGGCGCATCGTGCCGTGTTCGGCGCGGATGTGCTTGAAGCGGTTGTGCCGCTGCACCCAGTAGGCCTTGTCTTCGCCCGCGGCGCATTCAAGGAGCTTCTTTGCGAGGTCGGGCGTCACGCGCTCGTCGGCGTCGATGAGATACACCCAGTGCTGAGCCGCCTGTGCAATGCCGAAGTTCTTCTGCGCCGCCCAGTCGCCGTTGAGCGCCCTGTGAAAGACCCTGGCACCATGCGACTCGGCGATCTCGACGGTGCGGTCCGTGCTGCCGTCGTCCACCACGATCAATTCGTCGGCGAAGGCGCAGCTCCTGAGGCAGGCGTCAATGTTGATCTCCTCATTGCGCGTGAGCAGAACAACAGATATTCCCTTTGTCATGGTGCGTCCCCTATGCATGAGAAAGGCCCCAGAACGCGCAGCTCCGGAGCCTCTTCTGGACGTTCAGAACCGATCGGGAGTCCGATCAGAGCCCTTCCTCATCCACCGCGACGCCGACGGCATGGAAGCCCGCATCGACGTAGACGATGTCGCCCGTGATGCCGCTCGCGAGGTCCGAGAGGAGGAAGGCCGCGGTATTGCCGACTTCCTGAATCGTCACCGTGCGCCCGAGGGGAGCGGTCTTCTCCATGATGTGGAGCAGCTTGCTGAAGTCCTTGATGCCCGAAGCGGCGAGCGTCTTGATGGGGCCCGCGGAAATGGCGTTCGCGCGGATCCCTTCGCGGCCGAGGCTCGCGGCGAGGTAGCGGGTGGAGGATTCAAGCGCGGCCTTGGCGAGACCCATCGTGTTGTAGTTGGGAACGACGCGCTCGCCGCCGAGATAGGTGAGCGTGAGGGCCGAAGCGGGGCGCCCCTTCATGAGCGGCAGGAACGCCTTGCAGAGCGCGGGATACGAGTAGGCGGAGATGTCGAGCGCCGTCTTGAAGGCGTCGCGGGAGAGGCCCTCGAGGAAGTCGCCGGCGATCGCCTCGCGGGGCGCGAAGCCGATTGAGTGAACGAGACCGTCGAGCGCGCCCCACTTTTCTTCAATCGTCTTCACGGCGGCGGCGATCTGATCATCCTGCGTGACGTCGAGCGGCATCACGATGTCGCTGCCGAATTCGGCCGCAAAGCCCGTGAGGCGCTCGCGGAAGCGTGTGTCGGAATAGGAGAAGGCGAGCTCGGCGCCCTCGCGGCGGCAGGCCTGGGCGATGCCGTAGGCGATGGAGCGGTTGGAGATCATGCCCGTGATCAGAATCTTCTTGCCGGAGAGGAATCCCATGCTGGTTCTCTGTTGTTTAAGCGTAATGGGGGTCGAAGAGGACTGCGGCGCCCCCGGAAAATCATTCGGGGAGCACGCGGGGCTCCCCAGTCCAAAAGATTATTTTAGGGGGAAGCACCGGCAGACCGCTAGAAGATGATGCGTGGTTGCGGGAGCGCCCTGAAGCCGGCGAAGCGTGAGGCGCCTACGGAAGGCGCAGCGTCTGACCGACCGAGAGCCGGTTCGAGCTGAGGTTGTTGAGGCGCTTGATCACCGCAATCGTCGTGCCGGCCGAACGCGCGATCTTCGAGAGCGTGTCGCCCGACTTCACCCGGTACGTGCGCAGGTCCGTGGGGTTCTTCTGCGGCAGGCGCGCGGAGGTGGCGGGAAGCACGAGCCGGTCGCCGACCGCAAGGTTCGACGTGCGCAGGCCGTTCGCCGCACGGAGCTTCTCGACGGTGGTGCCGTACGTTGCGGCGACCTCCGAGAGCGTGTCGCCCGAACGCACGATGTGGTGCGCCGCGGAGGGACTCCCGGCGGTCGCGGGCTGCACGGGCGCCTTCGGGGCGTCGCCCTCAGGGATCTCCAGTCGGTCGCCCACCTTGAGGGCGGTCGTGGCGAGGCGGTTCTGCCGCCGCAGCTTCAGCACCGACACGCCGTAGCGGTCCGCGATGGAGGAGAGCGTGTCGCCCGAGCGCACGGTGTAGATCACCGTCTCGGAGCGCACGGGCGCGGCATCGTCCACGCCCGCCTTCGGGATGCGCAGGCGCTGGCCCTGCCGGATGGCGTTGCCGGAGATGCGGTTCGTCATCCTCAGATCGCCCACGGAGACGCCGTACTTCTTCGCGATCGAGAAGAGCGATTCACCCGCGCGCACCGCGTGAATGGCGTGGCCGCCCGAAGACGCGGTCTTGGCGGAGCCCGCGGAAGCGGTCAGGATGGGCGAGCGCGCGACGTTGGGGACCGTGAGGACGAGGCGCTGCCCGACGCGCAGCCGGTCGCTTCTCAGGCGGTTCGCCTTCACGATCGAGCCCGCGGTGATGTGCCAGCGGCGGGCGATCGAGGAGACCGTGTCGCCCGAACGCACGCGGTAGGTGACGCGCCTCCAGGTCGTGAGCGGCGAGAGCCGCAGGCGGGCGTCGGCCTCCTCGGCCGAGATGTCCACCTGCTCGTCGCCCTCGGCGAGCACGAGGAGCGTGGAGTTGGCGAGCACCCTGCGCCCTTCGGGAATGCCGTTCACCTCGCGCAGGAAGGATTCGGTCATGCCGGCGCGCTCGGCGACGGCGGCGAGCGACTCGCCCTCCTTGAGCTTGTAGGTGGACCAGCGCGACAGGGGCTGGCCCGAATCCATCCAGCTCGCGAGGTTGTCCACGAAGAAGTCGAGCCGGTCCGCCGGCAGGAGCATCACGTTGTTGTGGGACGCGACGATCACGGGAAGCTTGAAGGAGGGGTTGAGCGCCCGGAACTCCTTCTCGGGCATGCCGGCGAGCTCGGCGGCCGTCTTGAGGTCGATGTCGCGGGGCTTCGTCACCCGCACGAAGAAGGGCTCGTTGCCGACGTCGGGAAGTTCGATGCCGTACTTGCCCGGATTGGTCACGATGCGCTTGATCGCCTCGAGCTTCGGGACGTAGTTCGCCGTTTCGCGCGGCATCTTGAGGTGGGCGTAGTCGGCCGGCTGCCGACGGGCCTCGGCGCGCCTCACCGCCCGCTGCACGGACCCTTCGCCCCAGTTGTAGGCGGCGAGCGCGAGCTGCCAGTCGCCGAAGAGGCCGTGGAGGTATTCGAAGTAGTCGAGCGCGGCGCGCGTGCTCTCGAGCACGTCCCGGCGGTCGTCGCGCCAGAGGTTCTGCTCGAGCGAATAGTTCCGCCCGGTCGCCGGCATGAACTGCCAGAGGCCGGAGGCCTTCGCGCGCGAAAGGGCTTCGGGCTGGAAGGCGCTCTCGACGAACGGAAGCAGCGCGAGCTCCGTGGGGAGCCTTCTCGCCTCAACCTCCTCGACGATGTTGTAGAGGAACTGGCTCGCCCGCATCGCCATGCGGCGCACGTAGTCCGGATCCTTCGCGTAGAAGGCCGTCCACCGGTCCACCGCGGCGGAATTGAGTTCGGGCACGCCGAAGCCGGAGCGGATGCGCACCCAGACGCTCGAGGGCGCCTCCTGTTCACGCGCGAGCGCCGCTTCGGTCGCCGCCTCCTCGACCTCAACCCCGGCGGCTGCGTCGGAGTCCGCCGCAGCCGCTTCGGCATGCGCCGGCGCGGACGCGAGCGAGGCGAGGGTGCCGAGCAGAAGAAGCGGAAGGCGGAGCGGACGAAGGACGGGCACGGACATGAGCGGCAACAGAATGAGGATGACGGACGGGGAGAGAAGTCCTGCGGAATTCGCTAATCTTAATGTCCGTGCGCGCCCTCGCCCGCCCGCAGGCAACCTGCGGCGCGCGCCGGCGCGCCTTTTCGCAACCAATTGTTAGCCGACTCCTCAATGTCCGACCGACTCACCTTCAATGCGTTTCTCTCCACCGCCCCCGGAGAGCTCCTGCAGGAATGGGAGCGCGCGGCCTATGCGGAGGAGACCGCGGACGTCTTCGGCGCCGCGGCGCTGCAGATCGGCATGCCGCAGATCGATACGCTCGCGGAAAACCGCATGCAGTCGCACTGGCTGATCGAGTCGCGCGAAAACGTCTCCATCCCGGTGTCGAACGCAAACCGCATCGTGGCGCTCCCGGAGATGCTCCCCGTCGCCGACGAGTCGGTGGACCTCGTCACGCTCCCCCACGCGCTCGACTTCACCACACGCCCGCAGCAGGTGCTTCGTGAAGCGGTGCGCGTCCTCGAGCCCGAGGGGCGCCTCATCCTCACGGCCTTCAACGCCATGGGGCTCTGGTGGCTGCGGCAGCAGTCGGTGAAGCTCGGGCTCAGGCCCTACCTCCCCTCCGACCTCGCGCCGATCTCGTTCTACCGGCTTCGGGACTGGCTCTCGCTCCTCGGGCTCGAAGTGGACGGCGGGCGCTTCGGCATCTACGCCCCGGCCCTGCGCACGCTCAAGCGCCTGAAGGCCTGGTCGTGGCTCGACAAGGCGGGAGACCGCTGGGCGCCGCAGTTCTCCAACGTCATCCTCCTCTCGGCCGTGAAGCGCACGCCCGGCCCCCGCATCGTCAACTGCGAGGCGCTCAGGAAGCTCTCCGACGCCGTTCCCGCCACCGGCGTGCCGGCGGCCTCGTCCTCGGCCACCACCCTCAAGAAGAACACCTCCTCATGACCAACTCCACCTCCGCGCAGCCCAGAGCCCTCGAGATCTGGACCGACGGCGCGTGCAAGAAGAACCCCGGCGTCGGCGGCTGGGGCGCCTACCTCGTTTGGGGCGAGCACGCGCTCGAGCTCTACGACGGGTCGGAACTCACCACCAACAACCAAATGGAGCTCTCGGCCGTGATCGCCGCGCTCTCGGCCGTGAAGCGCCCCTGCCCGATCATCCTCCACACGGACTCGAGCTACGTGAAGGACGGCATCACGCGCTGGATCCACGGTTGGAAGCGCAACGGCTGGCGCACGGCCGACAAGAAGCCCGTGAAGAACGCCGAGCTCTGGCAGGCGCTCGACGCGCTCGCCTCGCGCCACCAGATCGAATGGCGCTGGGTGAAGGGACATGCGGGCGACCCGGGCAACGAAAAGGCCGACCAACTCGCCAACCTCGGCGTCGAGGTCGCCAAGGGCCTGCGCCCCGCGAAGCTCCGCTGAGGCGCTCAGCGCAGGGCGGAATACCGCAAACACGGTATTATTTACCGAATCATTTGCAAAACCGCTCGACTTCTGTAGAATTCCCCTTCTCGCAAATGCGCGGTTAGCTCAGGGGTAGAGCACTGCCTTCACACGGCAGGGGTCACTGGTTCAATCCCAGTACCGCGTACCAGAATTCTTCAAGGCCTGCTTCTTCATCGGAAGCGGGCCTTTTGTTTTCTCAGCGCTGAGCGCCGCGAAAAAAGGAGCCGCGGAGAGCTCCCTCATTCGGGGCTCCGGGCTCCTTCGCCGCTCCGTGCGCGCATTCGCGGGCGGAGTCTGGGCGGGACGGGAGGCCTCAGACCTCTGCGTCCTCGTCGTTGTGGTGCGTCTTCTCGCGGCACTCCTGGCAGACGCCGTAGAGCACGAGCGAGTGGTCGGTCATCTCGTAGCCGAGACGCGTGGCGACCTGACGCTGGGCCTTTTCGATCTCCGGATCGACGAACTCCTCGACCTTCCCGCAGCGCACGCAGACGATGTGGTCGTGGTGGCGACCCTCCTGCAGTTCGTAGGTGGCGCGCCCTTCGTCGAAGTGGTGGCGCACGAGGATGCCGGCGTTCTCAAACTGAGTGAGCACGCGGTAGACCGTCGCGAGACCGATGTCGCTGTTTTCGTTCAGGAGAAGCTTGTAGACTTCCTCAGCGGAGAGATGGCGCTTGCCGACCTCCCGGGACTCGGAAAGCTTCTGAAACAAATCGAGGATCTTGAGGCGGGGCACTGTAACCTTGAGCCCCATGGTCTTCAAGTCGGCGGACTGCTGCTTTTGAGTTTCCTTCACGGCAAAGCTACCCTGTCTGAGTTCTTTGGGTTCTTTATCATACGGGGTCAGGGCTCACCGATGATGAAGAGTCCCCGGCCTGCATTCCATATTTTAATTCGGTTTTATGTTGAAGCGACAAATCCTTCTCCTCGCCGCCGTGCTCACGGGCGCTGCGGGACTGAGCGGCTGCACCACGGTGACCGACACCGTCTCGAGCGCCTGGGACGGCGCGACCAGCTGGGTTCCCTACGTCCTGAAGCCCTACCGCGCCGACGTCCATCAGGGCAATCTCGTTACGAGCGAGATGGCGCTGCAGCTTGAAAAGGGAATGACCGACGCGCAGGTGCAGTTCCTCCTGGGCGTGCCGCTCGTGCAGGACCAGTTCCATGAAGGACGCTGGGACTACGTCTACTACCTGCAGCGCGGCGACGGCGACACGCAGATCCGGCGCCTGACGGTCTACTTCAACGAGGACCGCCGCGTGGACCACTGGACGTCGGACCCGATGCCCGACGAGCAGCAGGCCGACCAGCTCATTTTCGGCACGATCCGCTCCTTCGAGCCGCGCCCGCCGAAGGTCTTCGTGCCCGCCGCACAGCCTGCGACCGCCCAGACGGAGAGCGCGTCTCAGGAGAGCGGGACTGCGCCGGCCGAGTCCGTGCCTCAGAAGGATGGGACCGCACGATGAATCAGGAACTCGCACGGCTGCGCACGCTCATCACGCAGCTCGCCCAACGTCTGCAGAGCGAGCGCGACGCGCGCATCCAACTCACCAATCAGCTCGCGGTGCGCGACGGTGAATTGAAGCGCGCCCGCGATCAGCTCCATGAAATGAAGCGCAAGATCGACGCCATGTGCTCGAGCCTGCGCGACACCAACGGCAACGCCTGAGAAGGAGACGGACCGTCATGTCCGAAGTCACCGTCACCATTTTCGACCGCCCCTACCGGCTCGCCGTCTCGTCGGGCGAGGAGGAGCTCCTCAAGTCCTGCGCCCGGGACGTGGACGCGCAGATGCAGGCCGTGCGCTCCGCGGGCCGCGTGATCGGCAACGAACAAATTGCGGTCCTCACGGCGCTCGAGCTCGCCTACGACGCGAAGAAGCGCAGCCACGAGGCCGACCACGAGGCCGAGGCGCGCGCCGCCGCGCCCGCCAGCGCCGCCGAGGCTGCTCACGCCGCGCCCGCGGCGGAGGTCCTGCGCCGGAGCGCCGAGCAGGAGGCCGAGAAGAAGGAAATGCTCGCGGAGATCAAGGCGCTCTGCCAACTCTGCGAGGAGGCGCTCTACCGCGACGCCAAGATGGGTACGCTCTTCTGACTCGCTTTTCACAAGCGTGTTTGTCCGCCCCTTTACAAGGGCGGCGGACCGGGTACAATGGAATCAGTCCTGCGGTGGCAAGCATCCGGGCTCCAAGGTACCTAGAACCAATGCCTCGTGCAATAGGTTGGCCTACTCGAGAGCCGATGGAGTGCCGGTCACGCCGTGTCCAGCCCGTTCCGCTCCGGAGCCGACCGCCCTGAACTCCCGGTTCAGGATACGTAGCCCCGCCCCACTGCAGGTGCCTCATTCGAGAGGGCAGACCCCGCAAAGGTCTGCCCTTTCTGCTTTCTGCGTATTCTCGCGCGGCTTCCGGCGCACCCGGGCGCTCCGGACCGCCCGTCCTTCTGGAAGGAGAACCGGACATGACCGAAGCCGTCACGCCCCACGCCGTCCGCACCCGCGAAGACCTCCACGAGCTTCTCGAATCGGCGCACGCCTGCTGGCTCATGAAGACCGAGCCCGGCGAATGCTCGATCGACGACGTGATGAACGCCCCCGGCCGAACCGTCTCCTGGTTCGGCGTGAGGAACTATCAGGCGCGCAACTTCATGCGCGACGCCATGCGCCCGGGCGACGCCGTGCTCTTCTACCACTCGAGCTGCCCCCACCCCGGCGTCGCCGGCATCGCGCGGATCGCCTCCGGGCCGCACCCCGACGAATGCCAGTTCGATGCTAATAGCGGCTACTACGACCTCAAAAGCTCACGGGAAGCCCCGCGTTGGGTCGCCGTGGACGTTGAAGGACTCATTAAGATTCCGCTTGTCCCGATCGCCGAGCTGCGTGCACGGCCGGAGCTCTCCGGCATGCGGATCCTGCAGCGCGGCAACCGGCTCTCGATCACGCCGGTGACGAAGGAGGAGTTCCGATTCATCGCCGACCATCTGATCCAGTTCCCACGCGACTAAAACGCACGCACCCTCAATCAACGGACTATTCCTCATGACCATTCAGATCATCCTCGCCCTGGCGGCGCTCGGATGCTGCACGGGCTTCCTCGCGGGCCTGCTCGGCATCGGCGGCGGCATGGTGCTCACGCCCTTCCTCACGCTGCTTCTCTCCTACGCCGGGATCCCGCTCGAGCACATCGTGCACGTCGCGATCGCGACCTCGATGGGCACGATCCTCTTCACCTCGATCTCCTCGGTGCGCGCGCACGCGAAGCGCGGCGCGGTGCTCTGGAACGTCGTCTTCTCAATGGCGCCGGGCATCCTCGTCGGCGCCGTGCTGGGCGCGCAGATCTCGGGCGCTCTGTCGACCTTCTGGGTGGCGATGATCTTTGCGGTCTTCGTCTACGCCTCCGCCCTCAAGATGCTTCTCGGCGCCAAGCCCACGCCCTCGCGCCATCTGCCCGGCATGGCCGGCATGTTCGGCGTCGGCACCGGCATCGGCGTCATCTCCGCCCTCGTAGGTGCGGGCGGCGGCTTCATTTCGGTGCCGTTCATGACGTGGTGCAACGTCAAAATGCACAACGCCGTGGGCACCTCCGCCGCGTTCGGCTTCCCGATCGCCTTCGCCGGCACCATCGGCTACATCATCAGCGGCTGGAGCATCGACACGCTCCCGGGCTGGCCCTACACGATCGGCTACATTCATCTTCCCGCGCTCCTCTGCGTCGCGGCGACGAGCGTCTTCTTCGCGCCCTTGGGCGCCAAGACCGCCCACGCCATGGACACGAAGCCTCTGAAGCGCATCTTCGCCTGCATGCTCCTGCTGCTCGCGACCTACATGCTCTACAAGGCCGTGAGCGCACTTTGACCTAAAGACGCCTCCTCGACACTCCTGCGGCGCGGCCTTCGGGCCGGGCCGCAGACCATTCGGGCCGGGATCCCT
>CAJKCQ010000059.1 GCA_905198475.1 uncultured Sutterella sp.
CGCCGCAAGGCGACAGGTCAGGAACCCCGCGACTTTAGTCGTCGGGAGTAGTCAGATCCGACAACGGCCGGAAACCGCCCGACAAGGAGCGGCTTCCGGCCGGCTTCATATGGACCGGTTGCATTTGCTTACCGCTTTTGCAGAAAACAAGGGTTTTCACCTAATCCGCATCCCGTCAGCGGGCTAATCCGACTCCAGAATGTGCTTCGTCTGAGGGCTCCGGCCTTCAGTGCTGAACTTTTTTTGGGAAGGGAAACATGGATCGGTTGGAAAACGCTTCGGACAGCTCGGCCCTGCGCTCGCTCGGCCAGTACAGCTTGGGCGAGGAGATCGCGAACGCCGTGACGCACGGCGTGGCGACGCTTCTTTCGATCGCCGCGCTCGTCTTGATGATCGTCTTCTCCGTGCAGGAAAAGGCGGGCGCGGTCACGCTCGTCTCGACCGTGATCTTCGGCTGCGCGATGATCATCCTCTATACGATTTCGACGCTCTATCACGCAATACCGAACCTCAAGGCGAAGCGCGTGCTGCAGGTGCTCGACCACAGCGCGATCTACATCCTGATTGCGGGGTCCTACACGCCCTTCTGCCTCATCACGCTCGGGGGTACGAAGGGCATCGTCCTCTGCTCGATCGTCTGGAGCACGGCGATTGCGGGCGCGGTGCTCCAGCCCGTGCTTCTCAAGGCCGCCGACTGGATCAACTGCGTGCTCTACCTCACGCTCGGCTGGTGCATCGTCTTTGTGGCGAAGCCCCTGATCGACGCGCTTCCCGCGGGCGGGCTCTGGCTTCTCGCCGGAGGCGGGCTCACGTACTCGCTCGGGGTGATCTTCTATCTCTGGGAGCGGTTGCCCTACAGCCACGCCGTCTGGCACGTCTTCGTGCTCGCCGGCACGGCGCTGCAGTTCTTCGCCGTGCTCTTCTATGTGATTCCGGGTGCGGGCGTCGCCGTCTCGGCTTGAGTTCACTCCGGCCGCCGGCTTCCGGGCTCTCCGTGCAGAAGGGCGCCCGCGGCCGGAGCTTCACGCTGGATATGAAAAAGCCCCGGCAGAGATACCCGGGGCTTTTTCTAGATCGACGCCTGGTCTGCGCCGCCTGAGGGAACGGCGCTTCAGGAGTTCAGCCGAGCCGAATTAAGCGGCGGCGGCCATCGCCTTGATTTCGGCGGAGAGGCGGCTCTTGTGACGGGCGGCGGCGTTGCGGTGCAGAACGCTCTTGCCGACCATCTTGTCCATCACGGATTCGGCAGCCTTGAAGGCTTCCTGGGCAGCAGCCTTGTCGCCGGCCGCGACGAGCTTGCGCACCTTCTTGATGGCGGTGCGGTACTGGCTGCGCTGGGCGGCGAGATGCAGATTGCGCGCGACGGTCTGGCGGGCGCGCTTGCGGGCTTGCTTGGTATTGGCCATGTTTGAAATGTCCTAAAAATCAGTCGACGATCAAGCTTCCCTCTCCGGCTGAGCGGCCGCTCAAGGCGGTCCGCCCGGTGGGCGCCGGGGACGGAATTCATTGGGGTCCGCCCACTTCGGAAACAAATCATCCGAATGGGACGGCCGGAAAAGTCCTAGACTATAGCACCTTTTTCGGCGCGCTTCACCTTGAAGGCGCCGGAAATCCGCGTCATTTCCGAAATTTCTCCCGATTCCCCGGCCGATCCCGCATGTCGCTTCTCAAGTCCGCCGCCGCCGTCTCCGGCCTTACGCTCCTCTCGCGCATCACGGGCGTCGTGCGCGACATGCTCATCGCGCGCTTCTTTGGCGCCACGGCCGAGACCGACGCCTTCTACGTTGCCTTCCGGCTGCCGAACATGCTTCGGCGCCTTTTTGCCGAAGGGGCCTTCCAGCAGGCGTTCGTGCCGATGCTCTCCGAGGTGAGGGAGACGCAGAGCCCGGCGAAGACGCGCCGCTTCATCGACCACGTCTTCACGGTGCTCGCCTGTGCGGTGCTCCTCGTGAGCGTCCTGGGCGTTCTCGCCGCGCCGCTCCTCGTCTGGGCGATCGCGGGCGGCATGCGCGAAAACCCCGCCGCCTTCGACCTCGCGACGGCGATGACGCGCTTCATGTTCCCCTACATCGCCTTCATGAGCCTCGTGGCGCTCGCCGCCGCGGTGCTCAACACCCTGAAGAAGTTCGCGCTGCCCGCGGCGACGCCCGTTCTCCTCAACATCGCCTTCATCGTCTGCACGCTCCTTCTCGCGCCCCGGATGGTGGAGCCCGTCTGGGCGCTCGTCGTCGCGGTGATCGGCGGCGGCGTGCTGCAGCTGGCCGCCCAAGGCCTCGCGCTCGCGAAGATGGGGATCTTCGTGCGCCCGCGCGGCCTGAAGGAGTCGCTCGCCGACCCCGCGGTGCGGCGCGTGATGACCCTGATGCTCCCGGCGCTCTTCGGCGTCGGCGTCGCGCAGCTCTCGATTCTCATCAACACCAACATCGCCTCGCGCCTCGGGCACGGCGCGGTGACGTGGCTCAACTACGCCGACCGCCTGATGGAGTTCCCGACGGCGCTCCTCGGGGTCGCGCTCGGGACGGTGCTGCTGCCGGGCCTTTCCGCTGCCCACACCAAGGGCGACGCCGTGCGCTACAACTCGCTCCTCGACCACGGCCTGAGGCTGGTGGTCCTGGTGGGCGTTCCCGCGAGCATCGGGCTCTGGCTCACGGCGGACGCGCTCGTGAGCTTCCTCTTCCAGGGCCGGAACTTCACGCCGGAAGACGTGGCGCAGACCGCGGTGGCGGTCGTGGGCTACGCGGTGGGGCTGATGGGCCTGATCGGACTCAAAATCATCGCCCCGGCCTTCTATGCGCGCAAGGACATCCGCACGCCCGTGAAGGCGGCCTTCGCCTCCCTTATCTGCGTGCAGCTCATCAACTGCGTCGCCGTTCCCTTCTTCGCCCACGCGGGGCTTGCGCTTTCGGTGGGCCTCGGGAGCGTGGTGAACGCCCTGGCGCTTCTCGTGATCCTGCGCCGGCGCGGGATCTACCGCCCCTGCGCGGGGTGGCTCAAGGCGGTGCTCCGAATCGCCGCCGCGAGCGCAGCGATGGGCGCCGCCCTCTGGTGGGCGCAGCGCGGAGTGGACTGGACGGCGCTCGGTTGGAGCGTGCGCGCCGCGGGCGTGCTCGGGCTCGTCGCGGGTGCGGCAGTGCTCTACTTCGGCGTCCTCTTTGCGCTCGGCTGGCGCGCGCGGGATCTGCGGCCCGCGCGCTGACGGGCCTTCGGCGGTCCGGGGAGAAACTCAGCGCCCGGCGGCGTCCGTTTCCTCGGCCTCTTCGGCCTCGGCCGCCTCGAGCTCCTCGACGGTGAGGAAGGGCATGTCGGCGGGCCAGGCGATGAGCGCGTCCTCGCTCATCACGTTGAGCGCCTCGGGGCCGAGCTCGGCCGTGTTGACGGCGTAGTTGAGCTTCGCGTACGCGGCGACGAGGTCGCGGCGGAGGATCTCCGCGGCGGTTTCGGAATCGGGATGGTCTTCGAGCTTCGTGACGGCCTCGGCGAGGGCGTCCTGAGCGTCGATGAGGGTGGCGAGGAGCCAGTCGGCGGAGACTTCGGACATCTGTGGTGCCTTTGCTGAAGGGTTGGCGCGTTCCCGTGGGGAGCGCGGAGAAGAATTTCGGTCGGCCGCAATGTTAAGCGATCCGCGCCGCGGCCCCGCCGCTTCCTGAGGGATTTCCCGCGGGACCGCTCCCGGCGCAATCGACGCTTAAGGATCGGTTCATAGACTCGGAAGCGCGAACGAAAAAGAACCTGAAGGCGCGCGCAGGGACCCCGACGGTCCGCACGCCCTCCGCAGAAGGACCCTCAGCCACCATGCCGAAGAGCAAGACCAGCCCGCGCCGCGCGCGCAAGCTTGCGCAACGCCGCGCCGACAATCGGCGCCCCTCCCAGCCGATCACCTACGTCGAGATGCTCGACCGCCTGCGCGAAACGCTCAACGCGCGCTTCTACGAGGAGCAGGGCTTTGCGCACCTCGAGATCCTCGCGGCGAACTACAGCGGCCCCGTGACGAAGGGCGACCTCTCGAACTACTTTGAGCTCCAGCACTTCTTCATCGGCATGACCGTGGCGCTCTGCGACGCGGTGCGCGCCTCGACCAAGATGACCATGGAGCAGCGCGAGGACGCCTGCGCCGCGGTCGCGTACGTCGTTGCGGCGACGCTCCTCGACCTGCGCGAAGACTTCCGCGACGTCTCGGGTTGGATGGGCCCGAAGGTTCTGAAGGCGCTGCGCGAGCGGTGGGGCATTGCGAAGATGCGCGCCGCGGGCATCGAGGAGGCCGGGCGTTCGATGGACGACCGGAGCCTCGCGTGCTACTTCGGCATGGACTTCGTGATGACGCTCCTCGACATGACGGGCGAGCTCGCCGAACGCGGATCGGGCTCCGTCATTTCAGTGTCGACCTGCAAGGACCAGGTGGTCACGGCCTTCACGAGCTACGCGACCGCAAACGCCGCCCTCGCGGGCGACCGCCTCGTCGACCTCGAGACGGTCTTTGAGGAGAGCGCCGTTTCGGATGAATTCCGACAGGACTATCCGGACTGGACGCCCGAACCCGCCGACGGCCTGAACGAAGTCCTCCTCGGCTACAACGCGCTCTCCGACGCCGACGCGGCGTTCCTCGAGAAGCTGGTTGCCGACCCGTACTTCCTCCACGACATGCGCGCGCTCTACGTGCGCGAGGGCAGCGAGGAAATCCCGCAGGGCCGCCGCGAGGAGATCGTGATGGGGTATGCGCTGCGCTACGGGCCGCGCTCCACCGCGGCCTTCGCCGCGGGCCGCGACCCTACGGAGGCGGAGATGGACCTCGACGCCGAGACGATCAACCTCTTCGTGATGACGACGCTCCTCGCCGCCTCGTCGGCCTTCGTGCCGGGCGTGGACGACGATCCGAAGGAGGGGCTCGAGGCCGAAGCCGACCGCCACGTCTACCGCGTCGCGATGGCGCCGAAGGTCGAGGACGTCTTCAAGACCTGGCAGGCCGGGCGGCTTGCCGCCGATCCCGCCGAAGAGACGCCGGAGCAGCCCTCTGAGGAGACGCCCAAGGAAGGCTGACGCCGCGGAGCCAGCTCGAAAACCCAACAAAAACGCCCGGGCCTCTTCGTTGAAGCTCCGGGCGCTGCTTTCTCCGGCGGGGGGAATCCGCCCGGACCAGATCAGGCCTTTTCTTCGGCGCCGATCGCCTCGATTTGTTCGGAGAGTTCGAGCCAGCGCATTTCAAGCGCCTCGACCTTGGGGGCGAGCTCGCCGTGCTCGCGCAGGGTCTTCGCGACCGCGTCGGCGTCGGCCTCCGAGTTGTAGAACTCCGGATCGGCGAGCTTCGCGTCGAGGGCCTTCAGCTTCTCACCGAGGGTGTTCATCTCCTTCTCGACCTTTTCGAGCTCGCGCTTCAGGGGGCGGCGCAGCTCAGCGATGCGGGCGCGCTCCTGCGCGGCCTGGCGGCGGGCCTCGGACTTGTTGACCGACGCAGCGGCGGGCTTGGCGGCGACGCGCTCGGCGCGCTCCTGCGCGGCGGTGGTCCGCCGGTGCTCGAGCACGAGCGCGGCGTAGTCGTCGAGGTCGCCCTCAAAGAGCTCGCGCCGGCCGTCGTGCACGAGCCAGAGTTCGTCCGTGACGGCGCGCAGCAGGTGCCGGTCATGGGAGACGAGAAGCACCGCGCCCTCATAGGTCGAGAGCGCCATCGTGAGTGCCTCGCGGGTCTCCATGTCGAGGTGGTTCGTCGGTTCGTCGAGCACGAGGAGGTTGGGCTTCCTCCACGCGATTAGGGCAAGCGCGAGGCGCGCCTTTTCGCCGCCCGACATGGGGCCGACGGGGCTCGTGGCAAAGTCGCCGGAGAAGCGGTAGGTCCCGAGGAAGTCGCGCAGCTCCTGCTCGCGCGCGTCGGGGGCGATGTGGCGGAGCTGCTCGAGGGGCGTCTCGTCCATACGCAGCTGATCGAGCTGATGCTGCGCGAAGTATCCGATCTCGAGCCCCTGGCCGCGGCGGATTTCGCCCGCCATGGGCTTGAGGTCGCCGACGATCGCCTTGACGAGCGTGGACTTGCCGGCGCCGTTGACGCCGAGAATGCCGATGCGCTCGCCCGAGCGCACGGAGAAGGTGACGTGCGAGAGGACTACCCGGTCGCCGTAGCCCACCGAAAGGTCTTCGGCGTCCACGAGGTGTTCGGGCAGCCGCAGGGGCTTGAGAAAGTTGAAGCGCCACTCGCGCTTCGCGCGCACGGGCTCAACGGCCTCGAGGCGCTCGAGCATCTTGATGCGCGACTGCGCCTGCCTCGCCTTTGAGGCCTTGTAGCGGAAGCGCTCGATGTAGCTCGTGAGGTGCGCGGCTTCGGTTTCATAGGCGCGGCGCGCCGCGTCCTGCTGGCGCAGCTTTTCGATGCGCTCGCGCTCGAACTGCGAGTAGTTGCCTGCGTACCGGCAGATCGTGCCGTCCTCGACCGACCAGATCGTCTGCACGGCGCGGTCGAGGAACTCGCGGTCGTGGGAGATGATGACGACGGTGGACTCCACGCGCCGCAGCCAGTTCTCGAGCCAGATGAGGGAGTCGATGTCGAGGTGGTTTGTCGGTTCGTCAAGAAGGAGGAGGTCCGCAGGCCGCATGAGCGCTCGGGCGAGCGCGATGCGGTTGCGCCAGCCGCCCGAGAAGTCCTCGACCGGCCGCCCGGCGTCGACTTCGGAGAACCCGAGGCCCGAGAGAATGGTCTTCGCCTGCGCGGTGACGGCGCCCTCGTTCACCTCCGCCAATTCGCTGTGTGCGGCGGCGAGCGCCATCTCGTCGCCCGAAGCCTCCGCGGCGGCGAGGTTCGCGCGGGCGGTCATCAGGGGCGCGTGGCCCGACAGGACGTACTCGATCGTCGTGACGTCCTCGACCTTGAAGCTCTGCGCGACGTGGGCGATCCGCTCGGGACGCGGCGTTTCGAGCTCTCCGTCTTCGGGCGAGAGCTCGCCCAAAATCGCCGCGAAGAGCGTGGACTTGCCGCATCCGTTCGGACCCACGAGGCCGATGCGTTCGCCGGGGCTCGCAATGAGGGTCGCATGGGAGTAGAGCAGTCGCGTGCCGCGCATGAGCGCGAGGTTCGTGAGACGAAGCATGACCGGAGGTGCGGGGGAGGAAGTCGAAAAAAGCGCGGGGCGCCCGCGGAGCGCCCCCTCGAAAGAATGGTGGTTGAGTCTTCCGGAAGGAATCAGGCGCCGAAGTACGTGCGCAGATCCGCGGCGGTGGCCATGAAGACCTGGTCGTCGCCGCCCGAGACGGAGAGCCACGTGATCGGCAGCCCCGGGAACTTCGCCTCGACCGCTTCGAGGCCGTCACCCACTTCGACGATCAGAATTCCGTTCTCGGTGAGGTGGTCGGCCGCCTCGCGCACGATGTGCTCCACCACGTCCATGCCGTCTTCGCCCGCGGCGAGCGCGAGCTCGGGCTCGTGGCGGTATTCGCCCGGCAGCGCCTCCATCGAGGCGGTCGTGACGTAGGGCGGGTTCGAGATGATGAGGTCGAAGCGGCGGCCCTGGAGGTTCTCGAAGAGGTTGCCCTGAACGAGCTCGAGAGTCTCCTCCATCCCGTAGTCGCGACGGTTGATCTTGGCGACCTCGAGCGCGTCGCGCGAGATGTCCGACCCCGTCACGCGGGCGTTCGGGAAGGCGCCCTGCGCGAGGATCGCGAGGCACCCCGAGCCCGTGCAGAGGTCGAGGACCGACTCGACCGCTTCGGGATCCTCGATCCAGGGGGCGAGGTCGTCCTCAATGAGCTCCGCGATGTAGGAGCGCGGAATGAGCGCGCGCTCGTCGATGTAGAAGCGGTGGCCGGTGAGCCAGGCCTCCTTCAGAAGGTACGCCGTCGGCGTCTTGTCGTGGACGCGCCGGTCGATCAGGTGCACGATGCGCACGAGCTCGTTGTGCGTGAGCTGCGCGTCGAGGAACATCTCGAAGCGCTCGAAGGGGAGCTTCAGAGCGCGGCAGATGAGGAAGGACGCGTCCTCGCAGGAGTCGGGCGAACCGTGGCCGTAGCTCAGGTCGGCGTTCTCCATCTCCGTCACCGCCCAGCGGTAGAGGTCGCGGAGGGTTTTGAGGTTGTGGATGGGATCGTCGAGGAGCGGAGCGACTTCGTACATGGTCTTCCTTCTGGTGAGGTTCGGTCTGAGGCGCGCCTTTTCGGGTCGCCTGGAGCGGCCGTCTAGGCGCGCGCCATTATAAAGGCCGCACCTGCACGCGCCCGGCCCAGGAGGTCGGACGGCGGGGCGGCGGAAAAGAAAAAATGCCGGAGCGCCCGACGCCTCGGGCGGATTCCGGCATTCCTTCGCGAAGTGCGTGAAGGGCGGCGGTCAAAACGTCGTCATGCCGCCCTGCAGCGCTTCATCACTGGTTCGAGATGAGGAGCTGATCTTTCGTCATGCCTTCGGCGATGCGTTCGCTGAACCACTTCGGCTTGCGGCCACGGCCGGACCAGACCTGGCCCGACATCGGATCACGGTACTTCGGAGCGGCGGCCGCGCGGCCGCGCGCACGCGGACGGTCGTCGAAGTCGAGTTCGTCCGCATTGATGTTCATCTGGTTGATGAGTTGCTGAACCTGAACGACGACGGCGTCGCGCAGCTTCGATTCACGCGCGGCGAGTTCCGTGCGCAGGACGTTGCAGTCCTCGAGTTCCTTCTCGAGTTCCGGGGAGATGAAATCCATCTTGAGGCTCCAATCACATTGAATTCAAGGGGGCGCCGTACTCCCCGGTACGGTCGAAAGGGCGCTCCTCAATTGCCGCCGGCATTGCCGGGGGGAATCTCGAAACGCCCGGTCGAATGAACCGGAGCGGCGCGGGAATGTTGTTCCGTCAAAGCGCCCGCTTCGATGGACTCCCTGCCGGACCGGGGTCGGGAGGAAATCATGCCCGAGGTTGGAATCATTTCGATTCACGGCTCGGTGAAGAAGGCGCCGGAAAAACTTCATCGCTATTTTATAGAAAACCTTTGGAAATGCAAAATGACGAACTGCAATTGCGGCTTTGATTCCGGCGGATTGAGGGCGGAAGGAAAAGGCGCACGTCTGGAAAATCCGCGCTTGCGCGCGTTTTGAACGGGATCGTCGCCATATGGGAATTTCCGGCAGCTTTTTCATTTGTTCACGTTTTGACAATTCGCCCGCCCAGGAGAATAAGCGGACAGGAGCGGCAATTCAGCCGGGGGGCTCGCGGGCGTGCGTGAGGCCCCCGGGTGAGCCCGCCGGAGCGCAGGACGCGCTTTTGCGCGAAAATGCGCACGCTTCCAGATTTTTCCCTCCCCCCGCCCGTCCTTCGAGAGGAGTCTCTTCTTGCGCCTTCGTCAGATCAAAATCGCCGGCTTCAAGAGCTTCGCCGACCCGACCGTCATCGAAATCCGCGATCCGCTCATCGCCATCGTGGGGCCGAACGGCTGCGGCAAGTCGAACATCATCGACGCCGTGCGCTGGGTGTTGGGCGAGGGACGCGTTTCGGAGCTGCGCGGCTCGGCGATGTCGGAGCTCATCTTCGCGGGCTCGACGAAGCGCGCGCCCCTCGGGCGCGCAAGCGTCGAACTCGTGCTCGACAATTCTGACCATGCGGTGAAGGGCCCCTGGGGGCAGTACGCCGAACTTTCGATCCGCCGCGTCGTCACGGGCGACGGGCTCTCGGCCTACTACATCAACCACCAGCAGGTGCGAAAGCGCGACGTGCAGGAGATCTTCCTCGGCACGGGCCTGGGGTCGAAGAGCTACGCCATCGTCTCGCAGGGCATGATCGAGCGCTTCACCTCCGCCAAGCCCGAGGAGGTGCGCGTCTATCTGGAGGAGGCCGCGGGCGTGTCGCTCTACAAGGAGCGGCGCCGCGAAGCGGAGAGCCGCCTGCGCGAAACGACGGAGAACCTCGAGCGCGCCGCGGATCTGCAGGTCGTGCGCGCCGAGGAGGTGGAGCGCCTGCGGGGCGAAGCCGCCACCGCCGCCCGTTGGGTCGAACTTGACCGCCGCAAGACCGAAGCGGAGTCCCTCTGGTACTTCCTGCAGTGCGAGTCCGCACGCCGCGAAAACGACGAGGCGCGCGCGGCGATCACCCGCACGGAGAACGAGATCGCCGCCAAGCGCGCGGCGCTCGAGGAGACCGAGGGCGCGCAGAGCGCGCTCGAAGACGACCTCAAGCGCGCCGACGCCGAACACGAGCGCATTTCGGCCGACTTCCGCGCGGCCGAAAAGGACCTCGCGCGGCTCGAGGGCGAGATGAGCCGGCAGGTGGAGCGCCGGCGCGCCGCCGAGCGCGACCTCAAGGACGCCCGTGAGGCGATGGAGGGCAAGACGAAGCTCGCCCGCGAGCTCGAGGCGAGGATCGAGTCGTCCGCAGGCCGCATCGAGGCGCTCGAGGCCGCGCTCGAAGAGTTTGAAGAAATGAACGAGGCGCGCGCCGAGGCCTTGGAAGCCGCCGAGGGCGAGGCGGACGCCGCCCGAGAGCGTTCTGAAGACGCCGGCCGGCGCGTCGCGGCGGCGCGCACGGCGCTGAAGGTCGAGGAGGCCGGGCTCGAGCGCGAGCGCGCCCGCGCGGCGGAACTCCAAGGGCGCCTCGAGCGCCTCGACGAAGACGAGGCGTCGCTCGAAAAGCCCAACCCCGAGGCCGCGGCGGCGCTCTCCGAAGCCCTCGAAGAGGCCCGCGCCGAAGAGGAGGAGGCCTCCCTAGCGCTCGAAGACGCTTCGGCCGCGGCCGAAACCGCACGCCTTGCGGCGGCCGCGGCGGGGGAGAAGTACTTCGCGCTCCTCTCGGAATTCAAATCCCTCTCGGCGAAGCTCCAGACCCTCGAAGACGTGCAGAAGCAGGCGCTTGACTCCGACGCGCTCTCGGCGTGGCTCAAGGACGCCGGGCTCGAGGGGCTCCCGGAGCTCGCCGACGCGATCGACGTGCCCGAAGACTGGGTGACGGCGCTCGAAGCCGTGCTCGAGCACCGCACGCGGGCGTTTCTGCTCCGCGACCTGCGGGCAGCGGCCGACTTCGCGCGGCGCCGTCCGCCCGCCCGTCTCTCCTTTGCGGCGCCCGACGGCTCCAGCGCCGCCGCCGGAGCTCCCGCCGCGGACTGGACGATCGACGGCAGGCCCGTGCGGCGGTTGGGCGACCTCGTGCGCGCCTCCCATCCGGCCGCCGCGGCCGCGCTCGCCGCGTGGACGGCGGGGATCGGGGTGGCCGAAGATGCCGCGCAGGCGCTCCGCGTGCGCACTCAGATTCCCGAAGGCTGCGCGCTCGTCACGCCCGCGGGCGACGTCGTTACGCGCGCCACGGTCACCTTCTGGGCGGCCGAGGATCCGCGGCTCGCGCTCCTCTCGCGCGCCCGCGAGATCAAGGCGCTGCGCGACAAGGTCGAGGCGCTCGACCTCGAGGCGGGCGAGGCCGACGACCGCCGCGGCGCGGCTCAAAAGTGCGAGGCGGACCTGCGCCGCGCCGCTGAGGACGCGCAGCTCCGTGCGACCGAAGCGGGCCGCAGAACCGCGCGGCTCGCGCTCGAGGAGCGTGAGGCGAAGAGCCGCCTCGAAGCGGCTCTGCGCCGCGAAGCCGACCGGAAGCGCTCGCGCGAGGCCCTCGAAGAGGAGCGCGCCGAAGTCGAGGCGCGCGTCGAGGCGCTCCTCGACTCCGTGGACGCGAAGAGCGTTGAGGCCGATGCGGCCGAAGCCGCAGCGGCCGAGGCCGCCGCCGCCCACGGGCGCGCGCAGGACCGGCTGATTGAGGTGCGGCGCCTCGAGACCGAAACCATCCACCAGGCGGCGATGAAGCGCCTCGAGATCGAACAGGCGAAGCGCGCCCGCGTCGAGGACGAGCAGCGGCTCGCCGAGGCGAAGAGCGACGCCGCGCGCGAAGGCGCGCGCATCGCCGAAGCCGAGCGGCTGCTCGCCGAAGAGGACCGCTCGGCCTTGGAGAAGGGAGCGGCCGAATTGATCGAGAAGTCCGCGGGGCTCGAGCGCGCCGCGGGCGACGCCTTGGGGCGCCTCACCGAGGCGAAGCGCCGCGTGGACGACAACCGGCGGCTCGCCAAGACGATCACCGAGTCGATGATGCCGCTCACCGAATCGCTCGGCAGCTGGCGCGTCACGGCCGAACAGAAGGCCGGGTTGCTCGCGCAGTTCACCGAACGCATGGAGGAGCTGGGCGCCGACTGGGAGCGGCTCGCGCTTCTCGCGCAGGAGCTCGGCATGAAGGCCCCGGCCGTGAAGAGCGAGGTGACGCGTCTCATGAACGAGATCGCCTCCCTCGGGCCCGTCAACCACGCGGCCTTGGCGCACCTCGAGGCCGCCGAAGAGCAGATGCGCGCCGCCGAGCTGCAGATGGAGGACCTGCGGCGCGCCGTCGAGACGCTCGAAGGTGCGATCCGCCGCATCGACGCGGAGACCCGCGCGCGGATGCGCGAGACCTTCGAGAAGGTGAACCGCAGCTTCACCGAAACGTTCCGCGGCCTCTTCGGCGGGGGCGAGGCGTCGCTCAACCTCGTGGGCGACGAGATCCTCACCGCGGGCGTCGAAGTGCGCGCGCAGCCGCCGGGAAAGCGCAACCAGACCCTCACGCTCCTCTCGGGCGGCGAGAAGGCGCTCACCGCCACGGCCCTCATCTTCGCGATGTTCCGCCTCAACCCCGCGCCCTTCTGTCTGCTCGACGAAGTGGACGCGCCCCTCGACGAGGCGAACCAGGGGCGGCTCGCGCGATTGTGTCAAAGCATGTCCGAGGCGACGCAGTTCATCATCATCACGCACCACCGCGTGACGATGGAGCATGCCTCGGCCCTGATCGGCGTCACGATGAAGGAGCCCGGCGTCTCGCGCGTCGTGAGCGTGGACATCGCGGAAGCGCTTGAATACGCGGCCAAAAAGCCCAAGGACGCTCCCAAGGCGGGCGCCGGAGAGGCCGCCCCCGGGACGGGCGGCTGACCAAAAGATAGGCCTCGCGCAAGCCCCGTCCTTCAGGGCGAGGTTAGCGAGGCCGAAATGTTTGT
>CAJKCQ010000060.1 GCA_905198475.1 uncultured Sutterella sp.
CGAGGCGCGGCGCCGACGCGGCGATGCGCCTCCGGGCGGCCGCGGCGGCCGAAGACCCCGCGGTGCTGCGGCTCCCCGAAGCCGAGCCTCCGGTGCGCTCGGTCTGGTTCGGTCTCGGGTTCCCCTGGACCCCCGTCGAGGCGCAGAAGCTCTATGAAATCTCCCGCGTGGATTGGCGGGTGATGCAGGCGCCGGCCGCCTTGAGGGGGCTGCTGCGCGACGACCCCGGCCTCACCGACGCCGACCTCGGGCTTCCCGTGATCCACGGCGTCGGGAGCGCGGAGGCGCCGATCGAGCGTCCGCTCAAAAGCCTCGGCGGCGGAACCCTCGTGGTCGGCACCACGCAGGCGGGCAAAGGCGTCGTGCTCACGAGCCTCATCGCGCAGGCGATTCTGCGCGGTGAAGCCGTCGTGGTGATCGACCCGAAGTCGAGCAAGCGCCTGCGCCGGGCGGTGCAGGCCGCCTGCCGTGCGGCCGGCCGCCCCGCGCCGCTCGAATTTCATCCGGCCTTCCCGCAGCGCGGGGTGCGCCTCGATCCGCTCGGGAGCTTTACGCGCGCGACGGAAATCGCGAGCCGCATCGTCGCGGTGCTCCCGCCCGACAACGCCGGAGCGTTCATCTCGTTTGCCTGGCAGGCCGTGCACGTGATGGCCGAGGGGCTTCTCTTCGCCGGCAGGCGCCCGAGTCTGACGGCATTCCGGCGGCTCCTCGAGTCCGGAGTCGAGGAGCTCCTCGAAGCCTGTCTCAAGAAGGACCTCGAGCGCCGCGTCGAAGATTGGGAGGAGCGCGTGAGGACGATCCTCAAGACCGAGCCCGAAGCCCTGACGGCGCCCGTCGGGAGCCGCGCCTCGAAGCGCCTTATCGCGACGATCCTCCTCTGGGAGCGCACGACGGGCGACGACCCCGAGGCGGCGGTGAGCGGGTTGATCGCGGTCTTCCGGCATTCCAGAGAACACTACGCGAAGATCACCGCGTCCCTCGTGCCGGCGCTCGCGATGCTCACTTCGGGCCCGCTCGGGCGGAGCCTCTCACCCGATCCCGCGGACGATGACGACCGGCCGATCGTCACGATCGACGCGGCGATGGAGGCCGGGGCGGTGCTCTACCTGGGTCTCGACGCGCTCCCCGACGGCGCGGTGGCGGGCGCCTTGGGGTCGATTCTCCTCTCGGACATCGCCGCTGCCGCCGGCCGGCGCTACAACCTCGAGCGTTCGGGCGGGGAGGCTTCGCCCGTCTCGCTCTTCGTCGACGAGACGGCGAACGTGATCAACCCGCCCTTGATCGAGATCCTCAACAAAGGCATGGAGGCGGGGATCACCTGCACGTGCGCGATGCAGACCGTGAGCGACCTCGCCGCGCGGTTGGGGAGCGAAGCGAAGGCGCGGATGACTTTGGGAAACCTCAACAACCTGATCGCCTTGAGGACCAAGGACCAGGCGACCCAGGCCTTCATCTGCGAGGCCTTCGGGCGCACCACCGTCTGGGAGAGCTCCGCCGCGGTTTCGACCACCGCCGACGACGAGGTGGCGCCGACCTTCCGCGCGAGCGTCTCGCGCTCGCTCTCGGGGCGGCGCGACACCGTGGTGCCGATGGACGCGCTGGGGAGCCTTCCCAACACGGAGTTCTTCGCGTCGCTCTCGGGCGGGAGGCTCTGGAAGGGACGGATGCCCATTCTGATTCCGGAGCTTGAGGAAGCGCAGCTCTTTGATGAATCGGGTGGAATGCTCCCGGCCGCCCCCTTCGGGGAGCGTCTCGGGAGGTGGACGCGCGGGATGGGCTTCGGCGGGGAGGCGTCATGAAGCTCAGAACCATGACGGCGCTCCTCTTCGCGGTGCTGCTGATGGAGACGCTCTGGTGCGCGGCCTTCACGTCCCCGGAAGCCCTGCGGGGGCTCCTCTGGCGGGAGGCGCAGAGCTCCGCGACGATGTTGGGTCCCCGGACGGCGCAGGCCGCGGCCGCTTTCGAGCGCGGCGCCTACCGGCTCGTCACGACCGTCTTCTGGCCCGAGCGGGGGGAGTGGGTCTCAGAGAGGCGGCCCGGGATGCTCCCCGCAGGCGTAGACGCCCGTACGGAATCGGGCCGCATCTTCTCCAAGGTCCTCGCGCGGACCGCTTCCGCGCCCTATGTGGAGAATCTTCGTCTCACGGGGCTTCTCGCCCTGAAGCGCCTCGGGCGTGCGGCGGCGGTCTTTCTCGCCGCACTGCCGCTGATTCTCCATTTGGCGGCCGACGGCTTCTGCATCCGCCGCATACGGACCTCTGAACTCCGCGCTCCGCGGCCGTCGGTCTTCTCGGGGCTTGGGACCCTGATGCTCCCCGGCGCCGCCTTCACCATCGGGCTTGCGACGGCGCCCGCGGCGCTTCCCTTCTGGCTCTGGGCGGCGCTTCCCGTGATCTTCGGGCTCGTGGTGAGGGGGCTCTTCGCCAACTGGCACCGCTTCGGCTGAGGCGGCCGCTTGAGGAACCCACTCTGAACCGGAGGCCGAAGGATTTCACCCGCCGGGCGCGGTCTTCGGAGGACATCCTTCGAAGACTTCGCCCGGCGGGTGCGGGCGCGGGGACGCGGAGGGCGAAAAGGGACCGGAAGGACGCTCGGAAGGATGCTCAAAAGGCGGCAGGAAAGACGGATGGGCGGAGAATGGAGCACTTCGCCTGCCGGCAGCAGCTTGAGGTATTACCCGGCATGCGTTCTCAGGAGGGGTGACCGGAGGTGCCGGGCCGGGTGATAATCGTCCGACCTCCAACACATTCGTGTGGCGTCCCGACGCGGACGCCCTCAGCAGCAAACTTTCCGAGGAGCTCGAAAAATGGCCCATGTGAATCCCCCGTACCGTGCCGACGTGGTCGGCAGCTTCCTGCGTCCCAAGGAGCTTCTCGAGGCGCGCGCCGCCTTCCAGAAGGGCGAGCTTGACCGCGCCTCCCTCACGGCGCTTGAGGACCGCCTCATCGCCGACCTTGTGAAGAAGGAGACCGCGAACGGCCTCAAGGCCGTCACGGACGGCGAATTCCGCCGCGCCTTCTGGCACCTCGACTTCCTCGCGGCCGTGGGCGGCATCAAGCACGTCAAGGCCGAGCACTGGTCGGTGCACTTCGAAGGCCATCAGCCCAAGGCCGAGACGATCGTGATCGTCGACCGCCTGCACTTCCCGAAGGACCATCCGTTCCTTGAGGCCTACGACCGCCTGAAGGCGATCGCCGGCGACACGCCCATCAAGTTCACGATCCCGTCGCCCTCGATGCTGCACCTCATCACCTGCGTGCGCGCTGAGGACTACAAGCCGATTCCGTACTACGCCGAACATCCTGATCAGCTCTTCGAGGACATCGCGCAGACCTGGACCGACGCGATGCTCGCCCTCTATGAGCGCGGCTGCCGGTATCTGCAGTTCGACGACACGAGCTGGGGCGAATTCTGCTCGCTCGAAAAGCGCGGTGCCTACGCGGCCCGCGGCATCGACGTGGACTGGGTTGCGCGCCGCTATGTCGAGGTGATCAACAAGGTCCTCGAAAAGAAGCCCGCCGACCTCACGGTCACGATGCACATCTGCCGCGGCAACTTCCGCTCGACCTGGTTCTCCTCGGGCGGCTACGAGCCCGTCGCCGAGATCCTCTTCGCGCACTGCAACGTGGACGGGTTCTTCCTCGAGTACGATTCCGACCGCGCGGGCTCCTTCGAGCCGCTGCGCTTCATCAAGGACCAGACCGTGGTGCTCGGCCTCATCACCTCGAAGTTCCCCGAACTCGAGGACAAGGACGCCGTCAAGGCCCGCATCAAGGAGGCGACCCATTACGTCCCGCTCGAGCAGCTCTGCCTCTCGCCCCAGTGCGGCTTCTCCTCGACCGAGGAGGGCAACATCATGACCGAAGATGAGCAGTGGGCCAAGGTCCGGCTCGTGCGCGAGATCGCCGACGAGGTCTGGGGGTGATGCCGGCGGGACGCTGAACGCGCCCATCGAATCTCTCCGATTCGGGCGGCGGCTCCTCTCTTGAGAATCAGGGGGCGGGCCGCCGCCCGAATTTATTGCAAAACCGTTATGAAGGCGTCACGCTTTTGTGAATTGGCGCCTTCTTTGGTCCTGAATCAACTCGAAGCACCCCACGGCTGCCCGCGCGGGCGCTAGAGTAGGACGCTCGAACGGACGCCGGCGCCGATTGATGCGCCCTTCGTTCACGGATTCCCGCCAACCGCACTGCGTCTTTCCCCCCTCAGCGTCGTGACACCCAAAACCACCTCCTTTCCGCTTTCGCTTCCTCGGACGAAGCTCCCGCCCAAGCTCGTCGTTTTCGACCTCGACCACACGCTGATCGCCGGCGACTCCACGATTCTCTGGACCGAATGGCTCTACGAGAAGGGAATCGTCAAGGACCCGATCTGGCGCCAGATCGACCGCGAGATGATCCTCGACTACAGTCAGGGCCACCTCGACATGCCCGGCTTCATGCGCAAGCATTCGGGCGCCTTCCGCAAGCTCCCCGTCGCGGAGATCGAGAAGCTCGTCGTGGAGTTCGTCAAGAAGCGCATCGCCCCGATTGCCTTCCCCGACGGCAGGAAGTGGGTGAGGAACTGCACCCAGGCCGGAATCCCGATGCTGGTGCTCTCGGCCACCACGACCTTCATCGTCGCGCCGGTGGCGAAGATCGTCTTCGGCATCAACGAGGCGATCGGCGTGGATCTCGTTGAAGAGAGGGGCTTCTTCACGGGCGAGATCGCGGGCGTACCGTCCTTCCAGGAGGGGAAGATCACGCGCCTCGAGGCCGTTACCGAACGCATGGGGATCGGCCTCAAGGACGTGCTCTTCTTCACCGACAGCCGCAACGACCTGCCGCTCGCCGAAGCTGCGGGCTTTACGTGCTGCGTGAACCCCGATCCGGTGCTCCTCACCGCCGCGCGCAGGAACGGCTGGAAGGTGCTCGACTGGAAGCTCGCGCTGCGCACCCAGCTCGCCCTCGACGCGAAGAAGCCCGCCGCCTGATGCATTTGGGGCGCGAAGGAGGGGAGCGCCTCCGGCGCGCCCTCTCACTCCACAAGCATTCATCCCATGACCGAACCCCGACTCGAATCCGAAGCCTCCTGCGGCCCGCACGCCTTCTCCTGGCGCTTCGCCGTGCGTGAGGACGTTCCACTCATCCTCGACTTCATCGGTCGGCTCGCCGAATACGAAAAGCTCGCCCACGAGGTGGTCGCGACCGAAGCGCTCCTCGAGGAGTGGCTCTTCGAGAAGAAGAAGGCCGAGGTGGTCTTTGCGTTGGAGGCCGGCCGCCCCGTCGGCTTTGCGCTCTTCTTCCACAACTTCTCGACTTTCCTCGGCCGCGCCGGGATCTATCTCGAAGACCTCTTCGTCCTTCCCGAAGCCCGCGGCAGAGGTTATGGGAAGGCGCTCCTCAAAACCCTCGCCGGAATCGTGCTCGAGCGCGGATGCGGGCGGCTCGAGTGGTGCTGCCTCGACTGGAACAAGCCCTCAATCGACTTCTACCTTTCGATGGGCGCGACGCCGATGAGCGGTTGGACCACCTACCGCGTCGCCGGAGACGGCCTCGAAAAGCTCGCCCGCTGCTGACGGATCCTCTCGAAAACGCACAAACAGGGAAGCCCGCGCGGTCTCGTTGAAGTGAGACCCGCGGGCTTTTTGCTACCCTCCGGTGGAGCCGGGGGTTCGCCCGGCCGGACCCAGGCATGGAAAAGCCGCCGGTTCCTGTGCGAGGAATTCGGCGGCTTCTCGGAACTTCCTTCTCACCCCGCCCGAGGGAACAGGGGGAGACAATCCTCAGACGGCGGCGCGCAGACTCTTGCCAGGGATACGCCCGCCGTTCCGGAGATTAGAAGGAGTGGGCGAGACCAACGGCGGCCTGGAAGTAGGACGGATTCTGACCGGTCGTGACGTTGTCGATGTCGTCGCGGCCATAGCCGGCGTCGGCATAGACCGTGGTGCGCTTGCTCAGCTTGTACGAGTAGCCGGCGCCGACGACCCAACGGGTCATGTCCTTCTGAGCGGCCTTGGCCTGGTCTTCAGCATCGAGGTAGCCCACCGTGAAGACGGCCGTGCCGCCCGCGACCGGAGCGGAGGCACCGGCCATCACGCCCCAACCGTCGAACACGGAGCCCTTGGCGGCGTACGTCATGCCAGCCATCGAGTCCACCGAGCCGTCCTTGAAGTAGGCGGCGGAGAGGTAGGGCTTCACGACGCCGAAGTCGTAGGAGCCGCCCACCGTGACGCGGACCGTGTCGTCAACGTCACCACGGGAAACGTCACCAACAGTGTTCCAGGAGGGCTTATTGACGACGTCAACAATGGCGATCAGGTCGAGCGGGCCGTTGTCATACGTCGCGCCGATACCGTAATAGCGCTCGTTGGAGGACTCGTTCTCAACCCAACCATTCACTTCGTCAGTGCTCTTGCCGGTGTTCTTGCCCATGGAGTACTGGGCGTACACCTTGGCGCCGGCGAAGGTGGGCGTCGCGTAGGTGATCATGTTGTCGTAACGGGAGCTGAAGCCCGCGCCCCAGATCATGCCCTGATCGCCGACGCTGCCCCAACCGGTGGTCATCGCCGAGAAGTTGCCGATGCCGAACGTGCCGGCCGTGCCGTTCAGGATGCCCATGCGGCCGAAGGCGAGTTCACCGAAGCCGCCCTTGAGGTGCAGGGACGCCTGACGATCGAAGAGCGTGCCGGAGGTCTTGAACTGACCGTCGTCGGAGTTGTAGCCGTTTTCGAGCACGAAGGCGACCTTCATGCCGTTGCCGATCTCTTCTTCACCCTTGAGGCCGAAGCGATTGCCGGTGAAGTTGCCGGTAGCCATTTCAAACTTGTCGACGGCGTCGGCGGAGGTGTCGATGTCGGTGTTGGTGTAGCGCAGGCCGGTATCGATGCGGCCGTAGAGCGTCACGTCGGCGGCGAAGGCGGAGCCGGCGGTAAAGGCGGCCACGACGGCCACGGCGGCGAGTGTCTTCTTGAACATGGAAAGTCTCCTGAAAAACTGGTGGTTGATCGACGGGCTTCTTCGGCCCATCAAATCAAGGCGCATTTTTGAATGCCGGAGCTTCAAAGGTCAGGGGGGGGTAACCCTTACAACAGTAAATATCCAGAAGAAACATTGTGTTGAGTGAATTGGTCGATGTATCTTCGGCGCAACAAGGGAAAATCGCAAAAATGTGAGGGAAGACGCGGAGACCAATCGCGCAGATGCGAATGAGAATTGAGCATTAAATACTGAGGAAGGTGAGAAAAAAAGACGAGTACTTTTGTTTTCAACGCAATGGATTGATTATTTCGACTATGCATTACATTGAAGTTTTCTGCAGCAGCTCGGCCGGAACGGCCTTTCTCCGTCGCCGGACGGGGCCGTCTCGTCAGGTGAGCCTAAGGGTGTGAGCGCCGCTCAATCGCTCCATGCATCGGCGGCGGAGCCGGCGGCTTCCGGTTGCGTCGTCGGGAGCGCGATGTTCAATTTCTGCAATCCGCATTCATGCCTGAGGCGGCCGTCAAAGCGCCCGTACGGTGTCCCAGATGCGCGTCGGGCGCTCCGCCGGGTGAAAAACCGGAGGGACGCCCGCAGAATCGGTCAAAAGCGTTGCGGAAGCGCCGCAGATGAGGGCGCCCGGAGGTCAGTGCTTCGAGAGCGTGAAGATCGACTTGATCTCCTCGTCGGTGAGGTCGCCGATCCAGGATTCGCCGACGCCGACGGCGAGGTCCGCGAGCTCGCGCTTTTTCTTCAGCATCTCGTTCACCTTCTCTTCGAACGTGCCCGCGGTGATGAAGCGGTAGACCACGACGTCGCGCCGCTGCCCGATGCGCCACGCGCGGTCGGAGGCTTGGTCTTCCACCGCCGGATTCCACCAGAGGTCGTAGTGGATCACGGCCGAGGCCGCGGTGAGGTTGAGGCCCGTGCCGCCCGCCTTGAGCGAGAGCACGAACACCTCCGCCTCGGGGTCGTTCTGGAAGGCGTCCACCATCTCCATGCGCTTCGCAGCCGGAACACCGCCGTGGAGGAACTCGGGGCGGCGCCCGGAGGCGGCCTCGATCCACTTGACGAGCCGTTCGCCCATCTCACGGAACTGCGTGAAGATGAGGGCCTTGCGGCCGGCCTGCCGGCAGCGGTGGAGGAGCTCCATCAAGGCTTCGGCCTTGCCCGAGTCGGGCTTCTCCGATTCCTCCTTGAGGAACTGCGACGGGGAGTTCGAGATCTGCTTGAGGTGCAGGATCATGCGCAGGATCTGCCCGCGGCGGCTCATCCGGAGCTGCGAGGCGTTCGCAGTGCGTCCCGCCTCGTCGTAGGCCGCGGCGTCGGCGTCGAGGGTCTCGAGCGTCTCGAGGTTCTCCTTGAGGCAGGCCTCGTAGAGCGCGACCTGCTTGGGCGTCAGGGTCGTGAAGTAGTCCACGACGTTCTTTTCGGGCAGTTCGTCGAGAATGCCGGGGTCGGTCTTCACGCGGCGGAGCAGGAAGGGCGCCGTGATCCGCCGGAAGCGGTCGATCGCGCCGCGGTCGCGGTGCTCCTCGATCGGGTCCACGAATTCACGGCGGAACTGCGCGGGGGTGCCGAGGAGCCCCGGCTCGATGATCGAGAAGATCGACCAGTATTCGGAGAGCCGGTTCTCCACCGGCGTGCCGGTGAGCGCCACCACGGCCTCCGCGGGGAAGTCCTGCGCGGCGCGCGCCTGTCCGGTCTTGGAGTTCTTCACGGCCTGCGCCTCGTCGAGCACGAGAAGCTTGAAGGGCATGGCCGAGAGCTTCGCGAGTTCGCGCTTGAGCAGCCCGTAGGAGGTGATCAGGATGTCGGGGCGCTCGCCCCCGTCGCCGAGGTCGCGCTCCTTGCCGTGGAAGATCTTGGTCGTGAGGGACGGGGCGAAGCGCTCGATCTCGCGCTCCCAGTTGACGAGCAGCGACGCCGGGGCGGCGATCAGGACCTTCCCGTCGTTGAGGACGGCGCGGTTCTTGAGCTCCAGGATCGCGGCGATCACCTGAACGGTCTTGCCCAGACCCATGTCGTCGGCGAGGAGTGACCCGAGGCCGATGAGCGAATTCTGCACGAGCCAGGAGTAGCCGCGGATCTGGTAGGGGCGCAGCACCGCATTGAGTCCGCGCGGGGGATCGAGCTCCTTGACGGCCGCGGACTGGCGGATGCGGGTGAGGAGCTCCTCCGTCGCCTCGACCGTGCGGCCGGCGATTTCGCCCGAAAGGAGCGCGCGGAGCTTCTCCCAGTTCGAGAGCGCCCGCTTGTGGGCGTCCATCCACTCCTCGATGAGGCGGTTGTAGTCCTCGCGGGTGAGGTGGAAGAAGACGCCTCCCGAGGTGAGAAGCTCTCCTTCGTTGTTGATCCGTTCGCGGAGCTCCTCGAGCGTGAGACGCTCGTCGCCGACGGCGATCTCCCACTTGAAGTCGGCGAGCGCGGCGGCGTTGAGCATGCCCTGCGTCGCGAGCCGGGCGCCGCGCTTCGGGGCCGGGTCCTTCATTTCGGCTGAAAGGACGAGCTTGGGCTTCTCGATCCGCTTCATCGAATCGGGGAGGTCGAACTCAAACCCGAAGGCCGAGAGGGCCGGAACGGCCGAGAAAAGGAAGAACTCCCACTGGCTTCTCGGCAGCCACGCGGGTTCGGCGTGGTCGCGCCCGAATTCGGAGAAGAGCGGGTGAGTGGAGGCGAGGATCCGGAGCGCCGCACGCACGCGCCGCTCGGGGTCAAGGCCCTTCGCCTCCCATTCGGGGAGCGTGAGGAGCGCCGCTGCTGCCTCGACGGACTTCTCTTCCCCGGCGGCGGAGCGGGGGATGAGGCCGAGCATCAGGCGCAGCGCTCCCTTTTCGAGCGCGCCCGTGATGCGAATGCGGCAGGGGAGCGTCGCCGCGGCGAGCGGGAGCCCGAGGAAGGCGGCGAGGACGTTCGAGAGGTCCGGGAGCGCCGGCGCGTCCGGGGCGAAGCCTTCGCCCGTCAAGACGTTCCTCACGCGCCGGCCGATCAGACGGCGGCTCACCTCGCGGTTCTTTTCCGAGGCGTTGCGCACGAGGGCGGTGGTGAGGAGCGTCAGCGCTGCAAAGACCGCGCTCTGCGGCGTGCTCTTCGGGCCCGCGGCTTGGGCGAACGTGATCTCGCCCGCGGCCGGTTCGCCCGCCAAGGCGGCAAACGGTTGGGCGAGGACCGCCGTCGCTTCGGAGACCATCCGGGCGACCTCCGGCACGTGCAGGGTCGGCACCCAGAAGACGCGGAAGCCGTCGGCTTCGGCGCCCGAAGGGTTGGGGAGGAGAAGAGGCACGGGAACGGGCATCACGGCGCCCGCGGCGACGAGTTCCGCCGCGGTGAGGGCGAGCGCATGCCAGAGCGCGAAGACGGGCGGGTAGGCGAGGAGCTCCCGGCGGGTGAGGGCGAGGATGGCGGCGAGGAAGTTGTCGAAGTCCACCGACACGCGCGCGGGTGCGGCCGCGGGGTTCACCGGGTCGGGGACGATGAAGGCGACGCTCGGGCGCAGGCGCTTCGTGACGCCCGCGCGGAGCCCGAGCCCCGGGACGGGCTCGCGCAGTCGCACGTCGACCTCCTTCTCGATGAACTTCGACCACTTCGGGTTCGCCGTCACCGCCGGGTTCTTTTCCTGACGGAGTTCGCGGCGCGCGAGGGCCGAGACGGATTCATTGGCCGCATGGGCGGCCGCGCGCACCACCGTCTGCAGGAATTCGCGCGCGTCGGGGTCTCCGAAGGCGCACCAGGAGCGCTTCGCCTCCACCGCGGAGAGGCCCGTCGCGGGGAGCGCGTCTACAAGGGTCGTGCCCAAGGGCGGGCAGAGGCCGGGCGACCAAAGCCGCAGGCGCTGCACTTCGCCCTCGAGGTCCATTTCGGGGAGTCCGAGCGGCCGGATGCCGGACGCCTGGTTCTTGATCACTTCCGTGAAGTCGGCGTATTCGAAGGGGCCCGAGAGCGGCTCGTCGAGCTGCCGCACGGGATCCGGGTGGTCGTCGGGAGCCCGGGCGCCTTCGGGGGCGGCGCCTTCGGGAGCGGCCGATTCGCGGCCGCCGAGGAGCATCTTCTCGGCGCCCTTGGCGAAGTCGAGCCCGATGAAGCGGAACCAACGGCCGGGCTCCGTCTCAAGCTCTTCGATGAAGGCGGCGATGAGGAGCGCGCATTCGCTCGCCATCATGCCGGGGTCGAACTCCACCGCGCCCTTGGTGCGCAGAAACACGTCTTCGCCCGAGGCGCGCACGGCGTCGTTCAAGGCGGGCGGGAGATCCCCCGCGGCGAGGCAGGGCACGAGCCCGGGCGTCTTCGCGGCCTGCTCGAGGATCTTCGAGAGCGAGGGCGAGGCGGCCGGATAGAAGTGGAGCGCGAGCGTGTAGGGCTTCCCGCGGGAGTTGGTGAGCGAAAGCCGCACCGTGCGCGAGGTCGCGTCCCAGGTGAGGCGCTTCTGCTTGAGTCCGTGCAGACGCTCCTGCGCCGCGATCCGGATTCCCGGAGATGTGTATTGAGGAAAGTGCTCGGAGAAGGTCTCAAACCACTCCGCGCACTCCCAGCTGCTGCCGCTCGTGAAGCTCTGCATGTGCCGCTCCAGCTGAATGTCGCCGATGTGTCCGAGCCCTGAGGTCTGAGGGGTGCGCGGATACGGGGCGCACGAGGGATCAGGGCAAAGGCTTGATTTTACCTATGAAAGGTGTCTTTCGCTTTTGGAACATGTTTCAGCCGGGATTTCAGATGGCTCTTAGAAGGCGCCCGCCCCCTTGACGCGCGCGAGGAGCACGCGCAGCAGATAGAGCATGAAGGCCGAGATCGCCACGCAGAGGAAGGCGGCGACCATCGCAACCGAGGCCGAGCCCTGCTCGAACTCGTTCACGATGAAGGTGGAGATCACGAGGACGTCCGGGGGCGAAATGAGCGAGGCGGCGACGAGCTCGCGCAGCACGATGATGAAGATCCTGGATCACGCCCGCGGCGATGAGCGGGAGCGTGACGCGCCGGAAGACGAAGGCGGGCGACCCGCCCGCAACCCGGCCCGCCTCTTCGAGCGATGGGCTCATCTGCATCCAGGCCGAAGAGACGTACTGGATCGAGTAGGGCAGATAGAGGATCACGTAGACCAACACCATGAAGCCGATCGTGTTGTAGAGCGGCGCATAGGCGTAGATCCGGTTCCAGAAGAGCGTGAGGCCGATCGCGAGGACGATGCTCGGGAGCATCTCGGGAATGAGCGCCGTCGCCTCGACGAAGCGCCCGACGCGGCCCGTGCGTCGCACGAGGAGGACCACCGCTGTGCCGAGCACGCTCGCGATCAAGCCCGCCGCGAGCGCGAGCCCGAGGGAGTTGGTGAAGGCCGACAAGCCTTCGACGTCCTCTGAGAAGAGCTCGACGTAGTGATTGACGGTGAAGTTTCCCCAGGCGAGGCCGTAGCCGCGGATCTTGATGAGGCTCGTCGCGAGAACGGAGAACCAGGGAACAAGGATCGAGAGGAAGAGCACGAAGGCGATGTAGCCTCCGGCCGCCCGGCGCGCCCAGGTCGAGAGGCGCCACTTCGCAGCCCGCGAGCCCTTGGCGCCCACGAGCCGGAAGGAGCGGCTTGCCGTGATCGAGCTCTGCAGCATCCACATCACCATGCAGATCGTGATGAGGACGAGGGAGAGCGTGGCGGCCGGCGCAAAGTCGACCGGTGCGGTGGTGGCGTAGGCGTGGATCTTCGTCGTGAAGACGTCGAACCCGATGCGCCGCCCCAGGGTCGAGGGCGTGCCGTATTCGGCGAGGGTCTTCACGAAGACGAGGAGCATCGCGATCGCATAGTTCCCGGTGACCAAAAGATAGGCCTCGTGCAAGCCCCGTCCTTCAGGGCGAGGTTAGCGAGGCCGGAATGTTAGTGAGATAATCTATTCTCATGAAGACCACTACTCCCACCTGCATTCTGGAGCTGCCGTTGGTTGTGGGCGACGAAGAGGAACGTCGTCTGCGCACGACCTTCG
>CAJKCQ010000061.1 GCA_905198475.1 uncultured Sutterella sp.
CTCCTGCTCCCGGGACTTTCACCCGTTGGAATTCGCCCATGCCGGGCACACAACAGAGAGCCGGCAGTCTCGAAAGGAGACGCCGGCTCTCTGTTTTTCGTCTGTCGAAGACCCGCAGAAGCGGGCGCTTCCTTCCGCGGCTTATTCGCCCGAGAGGTTCATCTTCACGGCGTCGTCGCCCTGCGCGGCGATGCGCCGTTCGATTTCGGCGGCGGCCTCGTCCGGGGCGGAGGGCTTCTCACCGGGTTCGAGCGCGGCGATCGACTCGACGTGGCCCGTGTGCGGGAACATGTTCATGATGCCCGCGGCCTTGATCTTCCAGCCGCCCTCGTGGTGGAGCACCGCGCAGTCGCGCGCGAGGGTCGCCGGGTTGCAGGAGACGTAGACCACGCGCGCCGGACGCTTGTCGGTCGCAGCGAGAACGCGTGCGAGGGCGAGCGCGCCTTCGCGCGGCGGGTCGATCAGCACGCGGTCGATGCCGCCCATGGTCTTCTCGAGCTCCTCCCAGTCGGCTTCGCACCACGTGAAGAGGTTGCGCGCGCGGAAGGTGGTCTTGGAGGCGAGGCCGTTGTCCGCCGCACCCTGCCGGGCGCGGGCGACGAGCCCCTCAGACCCTTCGATGCCGATCACGCGGCCCGCGCGGCGCGCGAGCGGGAGCGTGAAGTTCCCGAGGCCGCAGAAGAAGTCCGCCACCTTGTGCTCGGGGTGCACGTCTAGGAGCCGCACGGCGCGCGAGACCATCGTCTCGTTGAGGGCGTGGTTCACCTGCGTGAAGTCCGTCGGCTTGAAGGTGATGCGGACGTTGAATTCGGGCAGCGAGAGGCCGAGCTTCTTCTCGTTCTCGGGGAGCGCCGCGTGCGCGGTCTCCGGGCCCTTGGGCTGGAGCCAGATGTCGAGGTCGTGCGCCTCGCCGAAGGCCATGAGCTTCTCGTGGTCCTCGGGCGTGACGGGGTCGAGCGTGCGGAAGACGAGCGCGGTGCGGCCGTCGCCGCCCACGGCCACTTCGACCTGAGGCATGCGCTGGCGCATCGCGAGGCCGCCGATCAGCTCGCGCAGCGGATCGAGGAGCGCCGAAACGTTGGGCGTGAGCACCGGGCAGACGTGCATGTCGGCGACGTAGGAGGAGCTCTTCTCGTGGAAGCCCACGAGCACGCCGCCCTTCTTCGCGACGTCGCGCACGGTGAGGCGCGCACGGTGGCGGTAGCCCCAGAAGGGGCCGTAGATCGGCATCAGGACCTGTTCGGGCTTCACCTTGCCGATGCGCCAGAGCGTGTCGAGGAGCACGCGCTCCTTGAAGGCGACCTGGGCGCTGGGCTCGAGGTGCTGCATCGTGCAGCCGCCGCAGGACCCCGGCCCGAAGCCGAAGTTGGGGCAGCGGGGAGCGACGCGCAGCACGCTCTCGCGGTGGATCTCGGTGACGCGGCCGACGTCGAAGGAGCTCTTGGAGCGCAGGCGCTCATAGGTGACGCGCTCGCCCGGGAGCGCCCCCTGGATGAAGACCACCTTGCCGTCCACGTGCGCGATGCCGCGGCCCTCCTGATCGAGGCGCTCGACGTCAACGGTGAAGTATTCCGGCGTGCGCTCCTTGGCGCTCTTTCTGCTGCGGCCCATGTGGTCTCCAGTCTCCTAGCTTCGTCTGTGGGGTTCGTGTTCTTTGTTCAGGCCCGCCGCGCCCTCCGGACGTTGAAAAGGCGCCGGAATGGGTCCGGCGCCTTCCTTTCGCCTGTTCTTCATCTCCGCACCCCGGGGATCAGTCGGGGCGGAGCGCTCCTCCCCGAAGCGGGAAGGCCGGGCGCAATGCGTGCGGGCGGCAAATTTAGCGCAATTGCCGCCTCAGTTCCGCGCGGGCGGCAGATATTTCATCGGGTCGACGGGCTTGCCCTTGTCGCGGACCTCGAAGCGCAGCTGCACGCGCGGCGCGGCGCTGCTGCCCATCTCGGCGATCTTCTGCCCGGCCTTCACCTGGTCGCCGGGCTTCACGACCACCTTGGAGTTGTGGCCGTAGGCGGTGACGAGGGTCGGCGAGTGCTTGACGATCACGAGGTTGCCGTAGCCCGTGACGCCGTCGCCCACGAAGAGCACCTGTCCGGCGCCCGCGGCGACGACGACGCTCCCTTGAGCGCCACCGATGTCGATGCCCTTGCCGTTCTGCGCGAAGGTCGAGAGGACGTCGCCGCGCGCGGGCCAGATGAGGCGCGTGCCGGGAATGACCGCGGCCGCGGCCGCGGCCTCCTTGACGGCGTTCTGAACGACCTCGGTCTTCGTCTCGACGGCGCTCTTCACGGACTCCTTCGCGCTCACCGCCTCAGACTTCACCGTCTCGACGGTCTTGGCGGCGCGCTCCTGAGCCGTGACGACGGGCGCGGTGATCGAGGGCTCCGCAGACGCATGCGTACCCGCGGGCGACACGACGGTCGCCGTCGAAATCGGCGCCATCGTCTCGAACCGGTGCACGCGCACGCCCTCGACCGCGGTGGCCGTGACGGGATCCTTCGTCTGCCGCGGCAGGTGCAGAACCTGGCCGATCCTGAGGGTCGTCGGATCCACGACGCCGTTGAGCTGCATCAGGTCGGACGTGCTCACGCCGTAGCGCTGGGAGATGTTGTAGATCGTGTCGCCCACCGTCACCGTGTGCGTGCGGCCCGAATCAATGAGGCCACCCACGCGGCTCTCGACAACGCCCGTGGTCGTCGTGGGGGCGGCGGCGCCCGGTTCGGCGACGTTGCGGTTGACGATCGGCACCTCGCCCGACGGGAGCGACGAGCAGCCGGCGAGCACCACCGCGGCGGCGGCCGTCGCGGACGAAAGACGAAGCAGAGTCTTGACGCGCATCTTCTTCACCCAATTCAAAAGAGGTCAATCTTCACGATCGACGGGGATGCCTTTGCTGTGCAGCCACTCGTCGGTGCGGCGCACCTGCCGGTGGTTGGTGAGGTCCACCTGCAGGGGCGTGACGGACACCCAGCCGTGCGAGGTCGCCCAGAAGTCCGTCCCTTCGGCGGCGTCGGCGGGCTTGCCCGCGGCGCCGAGCCAGTAGATCGGAAAGCCCCGCGGGCTCATCTCGCAGATCACGGGTTCGGCGGACGAACGGCGCCCCAGGCGCGTGCCGGTGATGCCCTTCAGGGCCGAACAGGGCATGTTCGGGATGTTGACGTTGAGGAGCATCGGCTCGGCCCCGGACGCGAGGGCGTGCGGGAGGAACTTCTCCACCACCGCCGCGGCCACCTCAGCGGCGGAGTCGAGCTCCGCCCAGCCCTTGTCGATCTGCGAGAAGGCGATCGAGGGAATGCCGAAGAGGTACCCCTCCACGGCCGCGGCGACGGTGCCCGAGTACATCGTGTCGTCGCCCATGTTCGCGCCGCAGTTGATGCCCGAGACGACGAGGTCGGGGCGCTCATCGAGGAGCCCGGTGAGCGCGACGTGCACGCAGTCCGACGGAGTGCCCGAGACCACGTGGAGGTCCGAGCCGGGCATGTGCTCGACGGTGAGCGGGCGGTTGAGCGTGAGCGAATTCGAGGCGCCGGAATGGTTGTGGTCGGGCGCGACTACGGTCACGCGGCCGAAGCGGCGCATCACGCGCGCGAGGGCGTCGATGCCCGGCGCGCGGTAGCCGTCGTCGTTCGAGATCAGGATGTGCATTGAATGGCGGTGTCGGGGGAGCGGGCGCCGGTAATGGCGGGACGCCCGATGAGGGCGCCCGGCGTCGTCCGGACCCGGGCGGAGGAACATTTCCGGGATTTTATCTCAGCGTCCCCCGCATCCCGCGTCCGCGGGCGGGCTGCAACGTCCGTTCACAATAGGGCCTCTCTGCGGGAGCTCCCCTGCGCCCGCGCCTCAGAGCTGATCGCTGAAGATCCTCGACTCGGGGAAGACCATCATGAAGGTCGACCCCTTGCCGGGCGTGGATTCGATGAGCAGGCGCCCGTCGTTGCGCCGCAGCACGTGCTTGACGATCGCGAGCCCGAGGCCCGTGCCGCCCGTGCCGCGCGAGCGGCCCTTGTCCACGCGGTAGAAGCGCTCGGTGAGGCGCGGAATGTGCTTCGCCTCAATGCCGATGCCCGTGTCGGTGACGGAGAGCGCCGCGCCGGTGCCGCGCCGCGCCCAGGTGACCGTGATGCGCCCGCCCTCGGGGGTGTAGCGGACCGCGTTGGAGACGAGGTTCATCACGGCGCTCCGGATTTCGTCCGCCTGGCCGATGAGCGAGACGTCCTCGCAGTTGAGGTCGATGTGGTGGTGCTCGAGCGAAAGCGCGCGCCCCTCGCGCACCACGTCCTCGAGAAGCTTGGGCATCGCGATCACTTCGGCGTCGGCGTCGTTCTGATCGTCCCGGTTCTCGAGGCTCGAGAGGAGCAGCAGATCGTCGAGGAGCGACTTCATGCGGGTCGCCTGCTCGAGCATCAGCTCGCGGTGGCGCGAGACCACGTCGGGCGGAAGCGCTCCGGGGTGGTTCTCCAGGTCGAGGAAGCCGCTGATCACCGTGAGGGGCGTGCGCAGCTCGTGGCTCACGTTCGCGACGAAGTCCCGGCGCATGTCGTCTACGCGGCGCCGTTCGGTGACGTCGTGCGTGACGATCATCATGTGGCGCGAATCGGGCGCCACCACCGCGACGTCGAGGTCGCGGTCGCCTCGGGTCTTCATCTGGAAGCGCTTCGTGAAGTTGCGCTCAAGAAGCCACCGGCGCAGCCGCTCGTCGGAGACGGCGTCGAAGAACGAGCGCCCGACCACCTCGGGGGTGATGTTGAAGTGCTCGAGGGCGCGCTGGTTCACCCACTCGATACGCCAGCCTTCGCCGAGAATCGTCACGCCCTCCGGCAGGAGCGCGAGCGTCTGGCGGTAGCGTTGGTCGCGGTCGCGGATGCGCTTCGCCTTCTTCTCGTCCTCGCGCACGAGCGCGCGCCAGAGGCTGATGTTGATGAGGAAGATCACCGTCATCCCGACGACCCACACCCAGAAGATCTCCTCGCGCGCCTCGCGCCACCAGGAGAGCACCGAGAAGGCGCAGATCACGATGAAGGCCGCGGCGAGCCAGAGGCTCTGGCGCCGCAGACGCTTCAGGCGCTCTTCGGAGGATGAGGGCGCGGGCGCTGCGCTCACCCCGTCGGCGAGGGTCGGAAAGACGCCCCCCGTTCCTTCGTCCGTGTTGGTCATCACGCCTCCCCGGCGGAGTGCTTGGCGAAGTCGCGGCAGCGGTAGCCCACGCCGCGGACGGTCTCGATGATGTCTTCGGCGGCGGTGCCGGCCAGCGCCTTTCTGAGGCGCAGCATGTGCACGTCCACCGTGCGCTCGTCCACGAAGGCGCTCTGCCAGACCGCGTCGAGGAGGTTCGCGCGCGAGAAGACCCGGCCGGGCTTCGAGGCGAAGAGCGCGAGGAGCTTGAACTCCTTGACGGAGAGCTTGAGGGGCACGCCGTCGGCAGTCGCCTCAAAGCGCGATTCATTCATGCGCAGCGGCCCGCAGACGATGACGTTTTCGGCGTCCTCGGCGCGCCCGCGGGAGCCGCCCTCAACCCTCACCGGACCGTCGCGGCGGCGCAGCACCGCGCGCACGCGGGCGGTGAGCTCGCGCGGCAGGAAGGGCTTCACGACGTAGTCGTCCGCCCCGGCGTCGAGCCCGGCGACGCGGTCGGCCTCGTCGCCGCGGGCCGTCAGGACGATCACGGGAATGGAGGCGGTTGCGGGCGACGCGCGCAGCTCGCGGAGCCATTCAAGCCCCGAGCGGTCGGGGAGCATGCGGTCGAGGAGCACCAGGTCGGGGCGCTCGGCGGCGAATGCCGCCTTCGCCTCGGCGATGCTTGCGGCGCGCGCGGTGCGGAACCCCTCGGCCTCGCAGACGAACGCGACGAGCTCGCGGATGGCGGCCTCGTCCTCAACGATCAGCAGGAGCGGCGCGGACATGTTCTTCTTCTCTTCCATCTCAAATCCTCTCTTGCGGCGCGGGCCCGCGCCGGGCTCCTTCGGGTGATCGAAGAAGCGCCGCCGCGGGCCCGTTCATCCGGCTTCTCCCCGGGGAGCGTGCGCTCAGGCGCGCTCGGCCCCCCGGGCCGCGATGTGCGGCTCAAGTCCCGTCTCAAGACTGAACGGCCGCGTCGTGGCGGATGTCGAGCCCCTCGACCACGAAGACCACGGTTTCGCCGATGTTCTGCATGTGGGCGGCGACGCGTTCAAGCGCGCGGTTGATGCGGATGAAGGCGAGGCCGTCGTCGATCGAGATCTCGCCCGCCTTCATGCGGTTGATGATGGAGACGAGCGACTCGTGCACTTCGGAAGATACCACCGTGCGGCGGCGTACAAGTGCGCGGGCGCGTTCAAGGTCGAGGTCGTCGATGCCGGCGATCATGTCGTCAGCCATCACCTGCAGCAGCGCGTAGATCTTGACGAGCGAGGCTGCGGTGTCGCTCGCCGCGCCGGTGAGCGGCATGTCGAGGCGGCGGATGCCTTTGGCGGCGTTGCGGATCTCGTCGCCCATGCGCTCGAAGTCGTTCGTCATGCGGCAGCCCCCGAGGAGCATGCGCAGGTCGATCGCCTGGGGCTGACGGCGGGAGATGAGCGTCTCCATGAAGGCGTCGAGCTCCATCTCCCACTCGTTGATCACCTTGTCGCGGGCGACGACCTGTTCGGCCGCATCGGTGTCGCCCTTCATGAGCGCGTCGCCCACGTCGTCCAACTGCTGGCGCACGGCGCGCGCCATGTCGAGGATGTTCTTGTGGAGCACTTCGAGCTCCGCATCGAAGGCCTTCACGCTGTGCTTCTTGACGTTGAGTGTCATTTGATGCTTCCTTTCTTCTTTTGTTGCGCGGCGGTCCATCAGCCGAAGCGGCCCGTGATGTAGTCCTCGGTCGCCTTCTTGTCCGGACGCGTGAAGATCTTCTGCGTGTCGCCGAACTCGATCAATTCGCCGAGATACATGAAGGCGGTGTAGTCCGAGACGCGCGCGGCCTGCTGCATGCTGTGTGTGACGATCACGACCGTGTAGTCCTTCTTGAGCTCATTGATCAGGTCCTCGATGCGCGAGGTCGAGATCGGGTCGAGCGCCGAACACGGTTCGTCGAGCAGGAGCACTTCGGGCTTCACGGCGATGCCGCGGGCGATGCAGAGGCGCTGCTGCTGGCCGCCCGAGAGCGAGGTGCCCGGCTGCGAGAGCTTCTCCTTCACGTCGTCCCAGAGCGCGGCCTTCTTCAGGGCCCATTCAACGCGCTCCTCGAGCTCCGTCTTGGAGATCTTCTCGCGCAGGCGCACGCCGTAGGCGACGTTGTCGAAGATCGACATCGGGAACGGAGTCGGTCGCTGGAAGACCATGCCGACGCGGCTCCTGAGTTCGGTGACGTCAATCGTCGGATCGAGGATCTCAAGGTCTCCCAACTTGATCGAGCCTTCGGCGCGCTGCTCCGGATAGAGGTCCTGCATGCGGTTGAGCGAGCGCAGGAGCGTGGACTTGCCGCAGCCCGACGGGCCGATAAAGGCGGTCACGCACCCTTCGGGAATCTTCATCGTGACGTCCTTCAGGGCGTGGAAGGACCCGTAGTAGACATTGAGGTGCTCAATGTCGATCTTCGGACGCGGCATCGTCTTCGGGGCGGCCGCGTCGAGGTGTTCGGGGTGAATCATGGTCATTTTGAAAACTTCACTTCAATTCGGTCGTGGGGACGCGCCGTCAGCGGCGGCAGCGTTCGCGGATGTAGATCGCCGCGGAGCTCATCACGAGGACGAGCAAGAGGAGCATGAGCGCGGTGCCGTACTGGATCGGACGGGTCGCGTCGATGTTTGTTCCCGAGGTGGCGAGCACGTAGATGTGGTACGGAAGCGCCATCACCGGATCGAAGGGCGAGACGCCCTCCTTCGGGGTGAAGAAGACGCTGCCGGTGTACATGATCGCGGCGGTTTCGCCCGCGGCGCGGGCGAGGCCGAGGATGGCGCCCGTGAGGATGCCCGGAAGGGCGTTCGGGAGCACCACCTTGAGGGTGGTCTCGCGGCGGCTCGCGCCGAGCGCGAGGCTCGCCTCGCGCCAGTCCTGCGGGATCTGCGAGAGCGCCGCCTCGGTCGTGTTGATGATGATCGGGAGCGAGAGCACGGCGAGCGTGAGGATGCCCGAGAGGAGGCTCACGCCGAAGCCGCAGAAGACCACGAAGAACGTGAGGCCGAAGAGGCCGAAGACGATCGACGGGACGCCCGCGAGGTTCGCGATCGACAAGCGCGTGAGCGTCACCCAGGCGGACGGGCGGCTGTACTCGTGAAGGTAGACGGCTGAGGCGACGCCCAAGGGGAGCGCGATCACGAGGGCGCCCAGGGCGAGGCAGAACGTGCCGACGATGCAGGGCAGGATGCCGCCCTTCGTCATCAGGTCGCGCGGGGGCTCGGTGAGGAACTCCCACGAGAGCGCGGGCCAGGCGTTCACGATGATGAGGCCGATGATGCCGAGGAGCGCCGCGATATCGACCACGACCGCGAGGCGCATCAGCGTGAAGCCCGACTTTTCGCACCAGCTGCGGGATGCGGAGGATTTCATTACTTGTTCTCCAGCCCGAAGCGGCGCGCAGCCCACCAGGCGCAGAGGTTGAAGACGAACGTGATGAGGAAGAGCACGAGGCCCGTGGCGTAGAGCGCGTGATAGTGCTCACCGCCCACGGCGGCTTCAGCCATTTCCGCGGCGATCGAGGAGGTCATCGGACGCACCGGGTCGAAGATCGACTCGGGGATGATCGCCGCGCCGCCCGCGACCATCAGCACCACCATGGTTTCGCCGATCACGCGCGAAATGCCGAGCATCACGGCCGTGGCGATGCCGCCCATGGCCCAGCGGAGCTCGACCTTGACCAAGGTCTCCCAACGCGTGGCGCCCAAGGCGAGGCTCGCTTCGCGGATGCCGCCCGGAACGTTGCGCAGGGCGTCTTCAGAAATGGACGCGATCGTCGGCACGCACATGAAGGCGAGCATGATCGAGGCGTTGAGCAGATTGAGGCCCGAGGCGATGCCGAAGAGGTTCTGCAGCCACGGGGCGAGGATGATCATGCCGATGAAGCCGATCACGACCGAGGGGAGCGCGGCCATGAGTTCGACCATGGGCTTCACGACCCGCTTCATCGGGTCGGGCATGCCCGCGTGGATCGCGCAGGCGGTGAGCACCCCGAGGGGCACGGCGATCACGGTGGTGAGCACCGCGCAGGCGAGCGAACCCACGATCAGGGCGCCGATGCCGAAGGCGGGCGGTTCATCGGTGGGGTACCACTCGGTGGAGAAGAGAAAATCGCTGAGGGAGACCTGTTGGAGAATCGGCAGCGCCTGACTGAGCAGGAATACGACGATGGCGGCCAGCGCGAGAACGCTCACGCCGGCCGCCGCGCCCAGGCACCGCCGGAAGGTCAGGTCAGCCCGAAGCTTTGCGGGCAGTTGGGCCATTCCGGCACTCCTAGTTACATCGGAGATGTTTGGCTTCTGGAGGAAGAGGAGGGATTACTTCACGTCGACCGGAACGAAGCCGGCCTTCTGAACGTCCTTCTGACCTTCAGCGGAGAGCATGAAGTCGATGAGCTTCTTGGCGTTGCCCTGGGGCTCGCCGGCCGTGAAGAGGTAGAGGTCGCGGGCGATCGGCCAGGTCTTGTTCTTCGCCGTCTCCATGCCGGGCTTGACGTTGTTCACGGTGAGCGGGTGCGTCTGCTTGTCCATGTAGCCGACGCCCACGTAGCCGATGGCGTTCGGGTTCTGGGCAACGGCCTGAACGACGCCGCCGTTCGAAGCCTGAATCAGGGCGCGCGGCGAGACGCGGGTCTTGCCCATCACGAGTTCCTGGAAGCATTCGAACGTGCCCGAGGAGGAGTCGCGGCCGACCACGACGATCGGGGTCTTGGCGCCGCCCAGCTCATCCCAGGACTTGATCTTGCCGGCGAAGACGTCCTTCAGCTGCTCCATCGTGAGGCCCTTGACGGCGTTCTTCGGGTTGACCACCGGAATGATCGCGTCGTGGGCGACGGTGAAACGCACGGTCTTGACGCCGTGATCCTCAAAGCCCTTCACTTCCTTCGCCTTGAGGTCGCGCGAGGACATCGCGACGTCGGTCATCTTGTCGCGCAGCGCCTTGATGCCGTTGCCCGAGCCCGTGCCCGAGATCGTCACGGTGACGTTCGGATTGGCCTTCATGAAGCCTTCGGCGACGAGCTGCATCGCGGGAAGGACGGTCGTGGAGCCGTTGACCGTGACCGCATCAGCAGCGTGAGCGGCACCGGCGCAGGCGATGCCGGCCACGGCACCGAGAACGGCAAACAGATTCTTCGTCATTTTCAACTTTCCAACTGACAGTAAATGAAATTCTGCGTGCGGCGCTTTCGTTCTCCGCACGCCCTGCAGTATGGAGAGGGGCCTTGAAGAGCCCGTGACGCGTCCATGAATCTTCCGTGACGACGACGCCTGCGGCGTCATCCAACCTTCATGGAAACCCTTATCCGACTCCCGCACTACCGCCTCGCGAGATCGGACTCGCTCTCGACCACGCGGCGGATTTCCTTGTAGGCGGCGGGAATCTCGTCGAGGACGCCCGCGTCGCGGCGGCAGAGGACGCCCTCGGTCTGGCGGCGGAGCTCCTCGGTCGTGAAGCGCGCCTTCGCCGCCCGCCGGCCCGTGCGGCGCCCCGCGCCGTGCGCGGACGACCGGAAGGACTCGGGCTCGCCCAGGCCTTCGACGAGAAAGCTCTGCGCACCCATGCCTCCCGGGACGATCCCGAGGGCGCCCTTGTCGGCATTGACCGTGCCCTTTCTCGTCACCCACACCGGTTCGCCGCAAGTGGACTTCGCGGGCGACGTAGTTGTGCCGGCAGTCGATCAGGCCGCCCACGGGCACCGCCGACGGGATGACCGCACGGAGCGCTTCGAAGACCTCGTCCACCATCGCGCGTCGGTTCGATTCGGCATAGGCCTCGGCCCAGCGCACGGCCTCGAGGTAGTCGCCCGAAAGAGCGCCGCCCCCTCATTGAGCCACGCGAGCGCCGGGTCGGGAAGCGCCTCCCCTCTGCAGGCCGCCTTCGCCGCGACGTGGCGGAAGACGAACGGCACCCGCGCCACGTTCTCCAACTGCGCGAGCGAGGCCGCATCGACGTCCTTGGTCCAGATCTTCACGGGGACGCCTCCCTCCGGATGAAGCTCCTGCAGCACGGGCGTCGAGGCGCCTGCAAAATGCGCGCCGCCCGTCCGGGAGGGTCGATTCTCGGACGGGCGGCGCAAGGGAATGGTACGGATCAGCGCCCGCGTCAGTCGAGCGACTTCACCTCGGCCGAGAGGCGCGCGAGCGAGAGCGCCACTTCGGCCGCCTTCTCAAGCGACTTCACCGGAATGCACTCGTAGATGCCGTGGTAGTTCATGCCGCCCGTGAAGACGTTCGGGCAGGGAAGTCCCTTCTCGGAGAGGCGCGCGCCGTCCGTGCCGCCGCGGATCGGCTCCTCGATTGGCTTGAGCCCGGCCGCGCGGTAGGCGCTGCGCACGATCTCGAGCACCTTTGGTGCGCGCTCGAGGTAGGGCTTCATGTTCTCGTACGAGTCCTTGATCTCGACCGTGACGGGCGCCTGCGGGAATTCGGCGTTCATCTGCGCGGCGATGTCGCGCAGGAGCTGCTTCTTCGCCTCGTAGAGCCCGCGGTCGTGGTCGCGGATGAGGATGCGCACGGTCGCCGAGACGACGCTTCCCGTCACCTTGTTGGGGTGCAGGAACCCTTCGTGTCCCTCGGTGGTCTCGGGGGCCATGTCGGCGGGGAGGCGGTCGATGAACTTCGCCGCGTAGCGGATCGCGTTCACCATCTTGCCCTTCGAGGAGCCCGGGTGCACGCCCACGCCCTTCACGGTCACGAAGGCCGTGCCGCCGTTGAAGTTCTCGCTCTCGAGCTTGCCCACTTCACCGCCGTCGAAGGTGTAGGCGTACTGCGCGCCGAAGTGCGCAATATCGAAGTTCTTCGTGCCGCGCGCGACCTCCTCGTCGGGCGTGAAGCCGATGCAGAGCTTCGCGTGCGGAATCGACGGGTCGGCCATGACGCGCGCGCACATGTCCATGATCGCGGCGACGCCCGCCTTGTCGTCGGCGCCGAGAAGCGTTGTGCCGTCCGTGAAGACCACGTCTTCGCCCGCGTACTTGCGGATCTCGGGGAACTGTTCGGCGCGCAAGAGGATGTTCTTCTCCGCGTTGAGCACCACGTCGCCGCCCTCGTAGCGCATGATCTGCGGCTTCACGCCGGCGCCGGGAGCGTCGGGCGAGGTGTCCATGTGCGCGATGAAGCCGATCGCGGGGGCGTCCCCGCACCCGGGCGTCGCGGGAATCGACGCGTAGACCACGCCCCCCGCGCCCACGTGGGCGTCCTCGACGCCGAGGCCCTGGAGCTCCTCGACGAGCGCCCGGGCGAGGAGCAGCTGCTTCTCGGTCGAGGGGTCCGTCGTGCTGTCAAGGTCCGACTGCGTGTCGAACTTCACGTACTTGAGCAGGCGTTCGAGCACCGTGGCGTGGGTCTGGGTCATTGTGGAGGGCCTCCGTTGAAGCGAGTTGGAAGAAGAGACTCCGCACAATCTACGCTCTTTTACCTAGGGCGGCATGCTCGTTATCCTCGAGACGCCGGGGCGTGCGCCTCACAGCCGTCATGCCGCGGACTCACGTCGAGATTTACCAAACCGAGCCGTAAAGCCCCGTCATTCATGGCGGGGATATAAGGCGACG
>CAJKCQ010000062.1 GCA_905198475.1 uncultured Sutterella sp.
TGCAATGTCAGCTCAGATTTAGGGCTTGAGTGCACTTTCTCCTGGGAAGTTCAGGAAGTAGCGGCGGCCCTGATCCTGCTGCTTGCGGATCTCGTCGTTCGGGAAGCGCCCGTCGGCGGCCTCCTTCTCAAGCACGCGCTCGAAGTGGGCGTCCGTGAGCTTCGTCGGGACCGTGAAGACCACGACGTCGCTCGCGCGGGTGATGCGGGCGTGGTTGAATTCCGGGAAGGCCGGCAGGAGCTTCTCGCGGGCCTCCTGGGTGTGGGCCGTGAAGAAGTGCCAGGCTTGAGCGTTCACCGAAGTGGGCGCGAGGCGCAGGATCTCCATGAGCGTCTCGAATTGCTCGCGCGGGATCACGCGGCCGTTGTAGTGCTTCGTGGTGTAGCGGTCCTGGGCAATGCGAAGAAAGGCGTTGCGTTCCATGTTGTTCTCCGTTTTTGTTCAGCCGCCCGGAGCGGCGATGAATGATCTGACGGTCACGATAGCAAAGTAAAAATCGTTCGACGTCGATCAATCAATACCTGACCTCGTCGATCGGAAACAAAATGTTTTCCCCCGCCGAAAGGTAGTTCCATCGGGTTAGAACGCCGGGACTATGCCGGGAATTCGAAGCGCGCTATCCGCCGCACCCAATGCGTGCGGCGGGAATGTTCACAAGAGGAGCGCTTTGCTAGAATTCCGGGCAATTTCACGGAGGCGGACGCCTCCTGAAGCGACTACTTTAAGAAGATCCTAATGAAGACACCCATCCGCGTTGCAGTGACCGGCCCCGCCGGCCAAATCGGCTACTCTCTTCTCTTCCGCATCGCCGCAGGCGACATGTTCGGGCCGGATCAGCCCGTCATTCTGCAGCTCCTCGAGCGCGCGAACCCCGAGAGTCAGAAGGCCGTGAAGGGCGTGATGATGGAGCTTGACGACTGCGCCTTCCCGCTGCTCGCCGACGTCGTCAACTCGGCCGACCCGACGGTTGCGTTCCGCGACGCCGACGTCGCGATGCTCGTGGGCGCCCGTCCCCGTTCCAAGGGCATGGAGCGCGCCGACCTTCTGAACGCCAACGCCGCGATCTTCGTTGAGCAGGGCCGTGCGCTCGACGTCGCCGCCAAGCGCGACGTCAAGGTAATCGTCGTCGGCAATCCCTGCAACACGAACGCCTGGATCGCGATGAAGAGCGCTCCGTCGCTTTCGCCCGAGTGCTTCAGCTCGATGCTGCGCCTCGACCAGAACCGCCTGATGGCGCAGCTCGCCGGCAAGACCGGCGCCTCGGTGAACGACATCACGCACGCCGCCGTCTGGGGCAACCACTCGCCCGCGATGGTTCCGGACCTCGAGCACGCGCTCCTCAAGGGCCGTCCCGCCCTCGAAGGCATCGACCGCGCCTGGTACGAAGAGACGCTCATCCCGACCGTCGCGAAGCGCGGCTCGGCGATCATCGAGGCGCGCGGCGCGAGCTCCGCGGCTTCGGCCGCCTCGGCTGCGGTGGACCACATCCGTGACTGGACCCTCGGCTCCAACGGCCGTTGGGTGACGATGGGCGTGCCGTCCGACGGCTCCTACGGCGTTCCCGAAGGCCTCGTCTTCGGCTTCCCCTGCACGACCGAAAACGGCCGCTGGAAGATCGTCGAGGGGCTCGAGCTCTCCGACTTCATCCGCGCAAAGATGGCGAAGTCGATCGCCGAGCTTGAGGCCGAACGCGACCACGTCGCCGCGCTGCTGAAGTAACTTCCAGCAGCTCCCGGCACGAGAGGCGGGACGCAGTTTCCTTCCCTGGAAGCGCGCCCCGCTTTTCTTTCATTTGGATCCCGCCCGCTCATGTTTCCCGCCGCTCTCCACGCCGCCGTGAAGCGCCTCGCCCGCGAAGGGCTCGCGCGCACCGCCCCCTCCAACGACGGGCGGGCGGCGGTCGTGCTCGACACGCACGTCTGGATGGAGTGCCTCCACTGGCGCGACCCCAAGGCGGCGCCCCTCGAGCGGGCGCTCCGCGAGGGCGACCTCGTCGCGGCGCTCTCGGAGGATTCGCTGATGGAATTGGCGGGCGTCCTCTCGCGCCCGGCCTTCGGGGCGCAGGATGGCGACGTCCTCGCCGTGCTCGAAAGAGCAACTGCGAGCGCGCGCTGGTGTACGCCCGAGGCGCTCGCCGCAGCGGCCGGGGAGCTCGAAGCCCGATGCGTGCGCTGCTGCGACCCGGAGGATCAGAAGTTCCTCGCGCTCACGCGGGCCGCGGGCGCGTCGATTCTCTTCACGCGCGACCGCCTCCTCACGAAGGCCGCGAAGAAGCTCCGGGAGTCGGGCGTCAAGGTGCTCGTGCCCGAAGCGTGGCCGCCGAAGCCCGAAGAAAAGTGATTCCGCCCTCCCGGCGGACGGAGCCCGGCAGCGCTTGAGGCCCGGGGCTCCCCGAACCCGAAAGAAGGCGCAGGATCAGCGCAGCGCGAACCAGATCATGCTCACGACGGCGTTGAGAATCCAGAAGCCGCAGGCGATGAGCGCGACCCAGATGAGAATGCGGATGATGCGGGGAGCCATGGCGGAAGAACCGGTTGGGTGGAGGTGGTTGCTCAAGCCCGTCATGATAGCGGGCCCTCGTGCACTGCGCGCCGTGAGGCGGACGCCTCTTCGTCCCGTCTCGACGACGCACCGCAGCCGGTGCGCCGACGCTCCCGGATTGATTTCGTCTTTTCCTTCAAAATCAGGAGATTAGGCAGATCATCGTAGCCAATAGGCGGGACTGCCCTTTCTCAAAATTTTTTTACTCCTCCTATAGAATTGCGTTCCGGTCTTGCACATCTGATGTTCCTTTTGCACACATCAGATCGTCTCGCGACGCGAGGGCCGGAACACTGCTCAATTTATTAGAAGAAGCAGGCCCGCCGAAGCGTCCGGAGACCTCCTCCAGGGCGTTCTTCGCTTTTTTGAGGCGGAGCCGACATACGCACGCAAAAACTACAAACGGAGGATTCGTTCCATGGAAATGGACGCCCTGACTCAACTTGTCCAGAGTGTTAACAGCCTGCTCTGGGGCATGTACTGCCTGATACCGCTTCTCGTCGGCACGGGCATCTACCTCACCATCAAACTGCGCTTCATCCAGATCCGCCGCTTCGGTGACGCCTTCCGACAGGTCTTCGGCGGCTTCACGCTCTTCGGCAGCCACGCGGGCAAGAACGGCATGTCCTCGTTCCAGTCGCTCGCCACTGCGATCTCCGCGCAGGTGGGCACCGGCAACCTCGCCGGCGTCGCCACCGCGATCGCGATGGGCGGCCCGGGCGCCGTCTTCTGGATGTGGCTCGCCGCCTTCTTCGGCATGGCGACGATCTTCGCGGAGGCCGTTCTCAGCCAGCTCTACCGCACCCGCGACGCGCACGGCCAGATCATGGGCGGCCCGGCCTTCTACATCAGCCGCGGCTTGAAGAACAAGCCCCTCGCGGCCTTCTTCGCCTTCACGATCATCATCGCGCTCGGCTTCATCGGCAACATGGTGCAGGCCAACTCCATCGCCGACTCGATCTACACGGCCTTCGACGTTCCGCAGTGGGCTACCGGCATCTTCGTCTTCATGATCGCCGGCTTCATCTTCATCGGCGGCGTGCGCCGCATCGCGAGCTTCGCCGAGAAGATGGTCCCCTTCATGGCGCTCATCTACGCCGTCGGCTCCTTCACGATCATCTTCGCCAACTGGGACATGATCCTGCCGGCCTTCAAGTCGATCTTCGTGGGCGCCTTCGACCCGAGCGCCGCGACGGGCGGCATCATCGGCGCGAGCATCAAGGAGGCGATCCGCTACGGCGTCGCCCGCGGGCTCTTCTCCAATGAAGCGGGCATGGGCTCGACGCCGCACGCCCACGCGCTCGCCAACGTCGAGCACCCCTGCCAGCAGGGCCTCGTCGCCTACGTCGGCCTCTTTTTCGACACCTTCATCGTGCTCAACCTCACGGCCCTCGTGATCCTCGTGACGGGTTCGGTCGACGGTTCGACCACCGGCATCGCCCTCACGCAGAAGGCCTTCACGTCGGGTCTCGGCGCCATCGGCCCGGGCTTCGTCGCCCTGTGCCTCTTCTTCTTCGCCCTCACGACGATCATCGGCTGGTACTTCTTCGGCGAACAGAACGTCAAGTACCTCTTCGGCCTGCGCTGGGTGCCGAGCTACCGCGTGCTCGTGCTCTGCTTCCTCATGCTCGGCTCGTTCCTCCACGTCGGTCTCGTCTGGGAGCTCGCCGACTTCTTCAACGGCATCATGGTGCTCCCGAACGTGATCGCGCTCCTCGCGCTCTCGGGCCTCGTCGCCAAGGCGCTCAAGGACTATGAAGGCAAGTTCCTCACGGGCGACGTGCCCGAGTTCGGCGCCCGCTCGCCCTCGCACGGCGAACCGATCGACCTCGAGCCCGAAGAGCCCCGCCGCCGCCGCGGCTTCCGTCTGCGCCGACGCAACCGCAAGGTGAACCTCGAGGAGATGGATCAGCTGAAGGAAGAGGGTCTCGACCGCTTCTAAGGCTCGCGCCTCCTCATCCTCCCGGCCCGGCCGGGAGGGCGGCTCACAGACGCGAAGGCCGTCCGGGCGCGCTGCGCCGGGCGGCCTTTCTCATGCCTGAGGAGTGGCGCCGTCAGCCCATGTCGGCCGGATACCCGAACTTCGTCCAGACGGGCGTGAGGTCCCGCGGAATCGGCGGCTGCAGGCCGGGGCCGGGTCGCGGCGAGCGCGGCGAATGCCAGTCCGAGCCGGTGCTCGCGAGGAACCCCATCTCGCGCGCCTTCTGCGCGAAGATGATGTCGGTCGCGCGCGACTGCGAGCCCGAGGTCACCTCGATCGCCTCGCCGCCCGCCTTCTGGAAGTCTTCGAGCAGCGCGCCGCACATCCAGGCCTCCTGGAATTCGTAGCGCCCGGGGTGGGCGAGCACGGCCGTGCCGCCCTCGGAGACGATGAAGCGCACGGCCTCAACGGTCGAAGGCCACTTGATCCTCGCGTAGCCCGGCCGCCCGGGGCGCAGATAGCGGTCGAAGGCCTCCTGGTAGGTCTTCACGTGCCCCGCCTCGAGGAGCCAGAGCGCGAAGTGCGTGCGCGAGAGCGAGGAGGGGTGTTCGGCGAACTTCGAGGCGCCTTCAAGAGCGCCGTGAATGCCGACCTTCGCGAGGTTCTCGTCCATCATGCGGCCGCGCTGCTCGCGCTTGCCCGCGTTGTCGGCGAGAAAACGCGCGACGCCCGGGCTCTTCGGATTGAGGCCGAGTCCGACGACGTGAATGCCCGTGCCGCCCCAGAGGGTGGAGATCTCGATCCCCGGGATGAAGGGGATGCGGTAGTCGTGCGCTGCGGCCGCCGTGCGCTCAATTCCGGCCATCGTGTCGTGGTCCGTGAGGCTCATGAGCGTCACGCCGTTCTTCGCGCAGACCGCCGTCAGTTCCTCGGGCGAAAGCGCGCCGTCGGAGAAGTTCGAATGCATGTGCAGATCCACGGCCATGGCGGAAAGGTTCCTCAGAAATACAATCGGTTGCGGAAGGAGAAGTTTACCGGGCGCCCGGCCGGCTAGAATCGCGCTCCTGAAGAACAACCCACCCGGAGACTTTCAAATGGATGCACTGCAGAAGCTCCTCTTTGAGCGCGCGAACGTGCGCGGCGAGACCGTCGTCTTGGGCGACGAGCTCGAGATGGCCGTGAAGAACCAGAATCTGCCCCTCGCCGCCCGGCGCTTTGCGGGCGAACTCGCCTGCGCGGCGCTCCTCATCGCCGGCGCCCTGCAGTTCGACGGCGCCGTGGCGCTGCAGATTGAGGGCGACGGCCCGATCCGCCGCGCACTCGCCGAAGTGCGCACCGGGTTCACCTTCCGCGTGATGGTGGAACTGCGCTCCGATGCGGGCGAAATCGACCCGAACGCTGACCTGAAGACCCTCGTCAACGTCAACGGCCGCGGCCGCGCCGCGCTCATCCTCGACCGCGCCAACCGCCCGGCCGAGGAGCAGCCCTATCAGGGCGTGGTGCCGCTCGAGGGGAAGAGCTTCGCCGAGGCGCTCGAGGGCTACTTCGAGCGCTCCGAACAGGTCGAAACGAAGCTCGCGCTCGCCGCGGACGAGCGCGCCGCGGGCGGCATCCTGCTGCAGAAGCTCCCGGGCGAAGGCGGCCGGCTCCCGAAGGACTACGACCCCGAAGGCTGGAAGCGCGTGCGCATGTTCGCCGACACCGTGAAGAGCGAGGAGCTCCTCACGCTCGCCCCCGAAGAGGTCAACCGCCGCCTCTTCTGGGAGGAATCGCCCCTCGTGACCTTCGAGGCGGCCCCGAAGTTCGCGTGCTCGTGCTCGCCCGCGCGCTTCGACGACATCGTGCGCTCGCTCGGCGAAAAGGAAGCCGAGGAGGTCGTGAAGGAACAAGGCGGCATCGACATCCGCTGCCGCTTCTGCGGCGCCTCGAAGCACTACGACGCGCTCGACGTGAAGACGCTCTTCACGCACGCCGAAGGCCCGCACCGCGCCTGACGCTCGAACTTCAAGTTGCAGAGAAGGCCGTCCGGACGCCTGGCCGCCCGGGCGGCCTCTTCTTTTGTCCGGACGCCAGCGGAATCACTGGCGGCGGTCGCGGGCCTTGGGCGCCCACTGGTTCTTGGGCGCGTGGTAGAGGTCGGACTTCTTCGCTTCAAACGTGGGCTTCGCGCCCGCCTTGATCACGGGGGCGTCGACGTTGGGCATCGACTCGACCGTGTCGGTCTTCTTCGCGGCCTCCTCGGTCGTTTCGAGCCGGAAGAGGACTTCGTTCGGGCGGATCATGTTGAGGTCGCGCCGCGCGCGCTCCTCGATCGCGTCCTGGTTGGAGACGAGCGAGGCGTACTCGGCCTCGAGCTCTCCGTTCGTGCGCCGCAGCTGCTCGTTCTCCGCCTTCTGCACGCGCAGCGACTCCTCGAGCTCATGGAGCCGCTGCCAGCTCGCGCGTCCCGCCCAGAGCTGATACTGCGCGAAAGTGAGTCCGACGATGAGGATGAGGATGAAGAAGCGGACCATGCGGAAGGCCTGGGAGGAAGGAGTGCGGCGGAAATGAAGACGGGCGCCCGGCGCGGAAGGAAGCGTGCTCCTTCTGCTCTGGACGCCCGTTCTTCGACCCGGAGGGGAAGCTTAAACCAAGGCGGGCCCCGGGTTCATCCTCCCCTGCGGGAGCCGGATCAACCGCGCAGCGCGCGGAAGGCGCGGCGGCCCGGGTAGTAGGCGACGCCTTCGAGGTGCTCCTCGATGCGCAGCAGCTGGTTGTACTTCGCCATGCGGTCCGAGCGGCTCATCGAGCCGGTCTTGATCTGGCCGGCGTTGAGGCCCACGGCGATGTCGGCGATCGTGCTGTCCTCCGTCTCGCCCGAGCGGTGCGAGATGACGGCGGTGTAGGCGTTCGACTTCGCGAGGTTCACCGCCTCGAAGGTCTCCGACAGGGTGCCGATCTGGTTCACCTTGACGAGGATCGAGTTCGCGACGCCGCGCTCGATGCCCTCGCGCAGGATCTTCGGGTTGGTGACGAAGAGGTCGTCGCCCACGAGCTGCACCTGGTTGCCGAGCGCCGCGGTGAGCTTCGCCCAGCCCTCCCAGTCGCCCTCGGCCATGCCGTCTTCGATCGAGATGATCGGATAGCGACGGCACCAGTCGGCGAGGACGCCGATCCAGTCCTCCTGCGTGAGCGCGTCGCCCGTGGACTTCTTCATCACGTAGCGGCCGTCCTCGAAGAACTCCGACGAGGCGCAGTCGAGCGCGAGGCAGACGTCGCGGCCCGGTTCGTACCCCGCGGCGCTGATGGCGTCGAGGATGAGGTTGAGGGCCTCTTCATGCGAGCCGATCACCGGGGCGAAGCCACCCTCGTCGCCCACGGCCGTAGAGAGGCCGCGGCCGTTGACGATCTTCTTGAGGGCGTGGAAGGTCTCGGCGCCGCAGCGCAGCGCTTCGCGGAAGCTCTCGGCCCCGACCGGGACGATCATGAACTCCTGCAGGTCGAGGTTGTTGTTCGCGTGGGCGCCGCCGTTGATGACGTTCATCATCGGGACGGGGAGCGTCACGGCGCCCGTGCCGCCGAAGTAGCGGTAGAGCGGCAGGCCCGTTTCCTGAGCGGCCGCGCGCGCGACCGCCATCGAGACGGCGAGGATCGCGTTGGCGCCGAGGCGGCTCTTGTTCTCCGTGCCGTCGAGATCGATCATCAGGCGGTCGATGAACTCCTGATCGGACGCTTCAAGCCCGATCACGGCGTCGGCGATCTCGCCCGAAACGTTGCCCGCGGCCTTGAGGACGCCCTTGCCGCCGTAGCGTTCGGCGTCGCCGTCGCGCAGCTCGATCGCCTCACGCACGCCCGTCGAGGCGCCCGAAGGCACGGCGGCGGTGGCGATGCAACCGCTCTCGAGCCACACCTCGGCTTCAACGGTCGGGTTGCCGCGGCTGTCAAGAACCTCGCGGCCGATCACATCGATAATGGCGCTCATTGCTAAAAACCTCTAATGGGTTGATGGCGGCGCAGACCGCGGCGGCTCGAAGAGACCCGCCGCACCTCCCGCATCCGCCGGGGAAAAATCAGACGAAGTCCTCTTCGAGGTACGGACGCGCCTTCACGAGGCGGTCGATCTCGACGAGTTCAGAGAGAAGGTCGCGCATGCGCTCGAGCGGCACGGCGTTGGGGCCGTCCGAGAGGGCGTGCGCCGGATCCGGGTGCGTCTCCATGAAGAAGCCCGCGACGCCCACGGCGCACGCGGCACGCGCGAGCACCGGAACGAACTGGCGCTGGCCGCCCGAGTTCGTGCCGTTGCCGCCGGGGAGCTGCACGGAGTGCGTCGCGTCCATCACGACGGGCGCGCCCGTGGCGCGCATGATCGCGAGACCGCGCATGTCGGAGACGAGGTTGCCGTAGCCGAAGCTCGCGCCGCGCTCGCAGCACATGAAGCGGTCCGGGTCGAGCCCGACCTCAAGGGCGGCAGCGCGCGCCTTGCCGATCACGTTCACCATGTCGCCCGGGGCGAGGAACTGGCCCTTCTTGATGTTCACCGGGCGCCCGGACTGCGCGCAGGCGCGGATGAAGTCGGTCTGGCGGCAGAGGAAGGCCGGGGTCTGGAGCACGTCCACGGAGGCGGCGACCTCGGGGACCTCGTCGGCCGTGTGCACGTCGGTGAGGACCGGCACGCCCACGGTCTCGCGGACCTTGCGCAGAATCTCGAGCCCGCGCTCGATGCCGAGTCCGCGGAAGCTCTTCCCGGACGTGCGGTTCGCCTTGTCGTAGCTCGCCTTGAAGATGTAGGGGATGCCGAGTTCGCCGGTGATCTCCTTCATCCGGCCGGCGATGTCGATCGCCATCTCCTCGCCCTCGATGACGCAGGGACCGGCGATCAGGAAGAACGGCCGGCGCGCGCCGACCTCATAACCACAAAGCTGCAAGACGAGCCTCCAGAAACGGGGGTGGTTGCTTTATGAACCGGCCGGGGGTGGTGAAGCCTCCGGCCGGTGACTGTCAGGTTGACTGTTCGATCAGGCGTCGGCCTCTTCGGCCTCGTGGTGCTTCACGGCCGCCTCGATGTAGGCCTTGAAGAGCGGATGACCAAAGCGCGGGTTCGACGTGAATTCCGGATGGAACTGAACGGCGAAGAAGAACGGATGATCCGGGAGCTCCATCATTTCGGGGAGGTGCTCGCCCGGGGTCTTCGCCGAGATCACCATGCCCTTCTCCTCGAACTGCGCGACGTAGGAGTTGTTCACCTCGTAGCGGTGGCGGTGACGTTCGGCGACGACGTCGCCGTAGATCTTGTGGCCGAGCGTGTTGGGCGCGACCGGAACCTCCTGACGGCCGAGACGCATCGTGCCGCCGAGGTCGGAGGATTCGTCGCGGTGCTGCACGTGGCCCGAGCGGTCCTTCCACTCCGTGAGGAGTGCGACGACCGGGTGCGGCGTGTCCGGATCGAGTTCGGTCGAGTTGGCGCCGCCGAGCCCGCAGACGTGGCGCGCGAATTCGATCACCGCGCACTGCATGCCGAGGCAGATGCCGAGGAACGGAATCTTGTTGACGCGGGCGTATTCGATCGCCTTGATCATGCCCTCGGTGCCGCGCTTGCCGAAGCCGCCCGGAACGAGGATGCCGTCGAGGCCTTCGAGCTGCGCCGTCCCCTCCTCCTCGATCTTCGTGGAGTCGATGAACTTCGTGACGACCTTGGTGTGGGTGTGGATGCCCGCGTGCGTGAGCGCTTCGTTGAGCGACTTGTAGCTGTCGGCGTAGTCGACGTACTTGCCCACCATGCCGATCGTCACGGTGTGCTGCGGGTTCTTGAGGCGATCGACGATGTTCTGCCAGGCCGAGAGGTCGGCGGGCTTCGTCTCAAGGCCGAGCTTCTTGCAGACGAGCTCGTCGAGGTGCTGCGCATGGAGCATGAGCGGCACTTCATAGATGGTCGAGGCGTCGGCGACGCTGATCACGCAGTCCATCGGCACGTTGGCGAAGAGCGAGATCTTCGCGCGCTCGCCTTCGGGAACCATGCGCTCGGCGCGGCAAAGGAGGATGTCCGGATAGACGCCTTCTTCGCGCAGGCGCTGCACGGAGTGCTGCGTGGGCTTGGTCTTGAGTTCGCCCGCCGAGGCGATCCACGGGCAGAGCGTGAGGTGGATGAAGCAGGTGTTGTTGCGGCCGACGCGGAAGGACATCTGGCGCACGGCTTCGACGAAGGGAAGCGACTCGATGTCGCCCACCGTGCCGCCGATCTCGACGACGCAGACGTCGGGCTTGCCGTCCCAGGTGGAGGCCGCGCCGCGGGCGATGAACTCCTGAATCTCGTTGGTGATGTGCGGAATCACCTGCACGGTCTTGCCGAGGTATTCGCCGCGGCGCTCCTTGCGCAGCACGCTCTCGTAGATCTGGCCCGACGTGAAGTTGTTGGGCTTGTGCATCTTCGTCGAGATGAAGCGCTCGTAGTGGCCGAGGTCGAGGTCGGTCTCGGCGCCATCCTCCGTCACGAAGACTTCGCCGTGCTGGAAGGGCGACATCGTGCCCGGGTCCACGTTGATGTAGGGATCGAGCTTGATCATCGTGACCTTGAGGCCGCGCGATTCAAGGATGGCCGCAAGCGAAGCGGCGGCGATGCCCTTGCCGAGAGAGGACACAACGCCGCCGGTGACAAATACGTACTTGGTCATGGTTCCAACCGAGAGGATTGACGGGGGATTAAAAACGAAGCCGGGATTATAAGCGGGGCCGGAGCGCCGTTCGACCGGAGTGCGCCGCCGCTGATGCCGGAACTGCGCCGCCCGGGGCGGCGGGCCGCCCGCTTGGACGAACGCACTCAGTCCGACATTTTAAGATCTTTCCCTTAGTTTTCCGAAGTCTTTCGCGGCGCGGGCTTCTACTCCGACGCCGGATGGAGCGCGGAGCCCGCCTCGGGCTTCGCGGGGAAGAGCTTCTTCAGGGCGTCGAAGATCCCCGGAAGGGCGATCGAGCCGTGCACCTCCTCGTGGAAGAAGCGGATCGAGGTGCGCACGCCCTGCTCGTTCAGAACGGGAAAAGCCTTGGCTCGCAGGTCGTCGGCGCGCGCGAGGTGGTAGCTGGTTTCGGGCCGCGTCTGCGCGGCGAAGGCGACGTAGAGCTCCGGCGCGGGCTTCTCGACCGTGCGGGCGCCCGCCCTGACGGCGCGGGCCACCACGACGCCGCGGTCCCACCAGAGGCTCGGGTCGATCGCGGCGTAGCCGTCGAAGGCGTTCGGGTGCCAGAGGAGCACGTTCAGCGTGAAGAGCCCCGCATAGGAGTGGCCGATGAGCACGCGGCGCGCGACGCGGGTGTTCTGCGGCAGGTGCGATTCGACCGACGCGCGCAGCTCCGTCGTGAGGAAGTGGTAGAAGGACTCGGCGCCGCCCCCGACCTCCTTCGCGTTTTCGTCGACGGTGCCGTCGCGCCGGGCGTTCGAGGCCGTCGGCGTGAAGTCCTGCGTGCGGTCGCCGCTCACGACGCCCACCACGACGGTGGGCCCCAACGAAGAGAGGCGCGAGCCCTCGAGAAAGGACGTGAAGGCCGCCGTCGACGCGAAGAGCTTTTCGCCGTCGAGCACGTAGACCACCGTGACGCTCTCCGGGGGCGTTTCGCCCGCAAACGCCGTCGGGATGCGCATCCAGTATTCGCGCTCCTCGGCGAGGAGCCCGGAGTGGATCCGGTGCGATTCGCCGAGCAAAAGCGGCGCCGCCGAGGCTGAGGAAAGCACGGAGAGGCCGCCCGGCGCGGCCGCGGCCGGGAGGGCCGCCGCCGCCCAAAGGGCGAAGATGAGAGGCAGAAACTTTGGGAGCATTCGGAAAATCGAGGGCGTGGATCGTTCGTATTGTGATCACTCTCCGGCCTGAAGGCCGGAGCTCCTTGATTCGCTGAGCCTCGCGGCTTCAGCTTCCTGATTCAAAGCCGCCACGATTC
>CAJKCQ010000063.1 GCA_905198475.1 uncultured Sutterella sp.
GTGCCGCATTCCTCCCCCACCTGAAGGAAGGGGACTCCTGCGGCAATCCTGTTGACCGTCGGGCCGCACGCAGCCGCTCAACCCAAAGGGCGGCGGCCTCCCGGTCGGGATCCACCACCGCGTCGGCGGCGGGGAGCGCAAGCTCCGGAGTTTGGAGAAGCGCCTCGGCTTCGAGTACGGGAAGCTTCACGCCGGCGAAGCGCCCGGGCGGGAGCGTCTGCACACCGAGCTCGTCGGGAGGCAGCGCCGGGAAGGCGCTCTCCCAGGCGACGAGCGGAACGAGGAGGCCGCCGGCGCGCCCCACGATTACGGGAAGCGCCGTCTTCTCCTCCGCTTCACCCCTGCGCTCGGGCGCGAGGAGCACGAGCACCTCCGCGGCCCAGAGGCGCTTGGCGCGCAGCCGGTCGCGGATCCAGAAGAGGGGCCAAAGGACGAAGAGCACCCAGAAGGGCGAGGTGAGGATGAGCGCCACCGCAGTCCAGGTTCCCGCAAGGGTTCCCGAGAAGGTGACGGTGGCGCCGAATACCGCCCACAGCCACCAGGCGAGCCAGAAGCGCCGCCGGCGCGCAGCCGGAACGGGCGTCTCGACGAGCCGTTCGGTGAGTTCGAGCGTGTTGACGACTTCTTCACTCATGGCAGCATCTCCCCCGCTTCATTCGCTTCACCCGCGCCTCGGAATTCCTTGAGGACGCGGGCGCGCAGCTGTCCGCAGCCGCCGTCCACGTCCTGCGCGGCCGAGTCGCGCAGCGTCGCGACGACGCCCGCAGACCGCAGCCGGCGCACGAGCTCCGCGGCGTGCTCCCGTTCGGGACGCCGGTAGGGGCTCCCCTCCACGGCGTTCACCGGAATGAAGTTCACCATCGCATAGTGGCCGGCGAGAAGCCGTCCCAACGCGTCGATCTCGTCCAAGCCGTCGTTGACGTCCTTCATCAGGGTCCATTCGTACTGCACGGGATAGCCCGACGTCCGCCCCCAGGCCTCGGCCGCGGCGACGAGGTCCGCGACCTTCATGCGGCAGCCGCGCGGCAGCAGGCGCGAGCGCTTTTCGTCGTCCACCGTATGGAGCGACAGAGCGAGCGCCGGGCGCACGTCGGAGGCGTTCAGCTCGTCGAAGAGCCTCGGGTCGCCCACCGTCGAAATCACGAGGTCTTTGTGGCCGAAGGCGCCGTATTGGGCGAGAAACCGCACGGCCGAAAGAACGTTCCTGAGGTTGTGCGAAGGCTCGCCCATGCCCATGAAGACCACCTTCTTCGTTGCGGGACGAAGCCGGCGCGCCGTCGCCGCCTGCGCGACGATCTCGAGGTCGGTGAGCTGCCTCACCAGACCGCCCCGGCCCGTCATGCAGAAGACGCACCCGACGGCGCACCCCATCTGCGTCGAGACGCAGACGCCCCGACGGGGAAGCAGCACCGACTCGACCGTCTGCCCGTCGCCCAGGGTGACGAGGAGCCGCTCGCTCTCCGGGTCGCCGCCCGGATGGCGCGAGCGGATGCGCGCCGCAGCCTCGAGCGCCTGTCGGATCTGCGGCAGGCGCTCGAGGACGCGCTTCGGGGGGAGCGGCCGCCTGCCCGAAGAGAACGCCTCCTGATCGGGCCAGGGCGCGAGCCCGAGCCACGCGCGGTAGACGAGCCGCTTGTGGCCCGCCTTGGCGCCGAGGAGCTCGAGCCGGCGCTCGAGGTCGGCGAGCGTCTTGAGGGGCGTCTGAGACGGGGCGGCGTCGGGAACGTCTTGGGCGCCGCCGGGCGCCGGAAGAGTCGGGGATGGTGGGGTCATGCAGGGTGGGCGAGAGGCAGAAAAGGCAAACGCCTGCATGATGCCACAGGCGCCCGAACGCATCAGCATCGGGCGAATCCGCGCCCTGCCGCCGATCCCAGGCGCTTTTGCCCCTTCAGAGGAGCTCCTCGCGCTCGAAGAGCAGGCGGAGCGCCCGCGCGACCTCGTCGTTCAGATCCGCACGGTGCGTGCGCCGCGGCAGCGGCACTCCCGCCATGAGCGTGCGCTCCCAGCGCTGTCCGAGAATGCGCAGGCGTCCGGACGAAAGCCGAAAGGCGGGCTCGAGGGGGCGTCCGAGCGCAGGCGCGAGCCGCCCGATCATTTCGGGGTCGTTCGCGGCGTCAAGGAGCTGACTCGAGAGAAAGAGGACGAGGAGCGGCCGGCGGCGCAGGAGCTCTTCGGCGAGCCGCCCACCCTCGCGGACCGCGTCGCGCACGACGTGGCGGTCGCGGGGCCGCCCGTCCCAATGTTCGGGCCAGGTGAAGATCGAAAAGCGCTTCGCGCTCTTCTGCACGGGGAACCCCGCGGCGGCGAGCCACCGCAACGCCTGCGGGATGCATTCGCCGCGGTCCACGCGGGCGGCGGTGACGACGCCGCGCGCGCGGGTGATCCGCTCGAGCGCGGCGGCGCGCGCCTCCCCGCCGGCGGGAAGCGTCGATTCGTCCACCTCCGGCCCAAAGCCGGGCGGCATCACGATGAGGACGCCCCCCGACAGGTTTTCCGGCGCGTCGGCCGTGCCGGGGGCGTTCACCCTCACTCGGCGGCCTCGCCGGCGGCGCTCAGGTGCTCCGCATCATCGGTCGGCCGGCGCACGGGCGGGAGCCGGTAGGCGAGCTCCTCGGAGAGCCCCAACTCCTGGATCTTCCGCGTGAGCGTGTTGCGCCCGAGCCCGAGGCGTTCGGCCGCCTCGATGCGCCTCCCGCGCGTCACCTGCATGGCGGTGCGGATGAGAGCGCGCTCGAACTCGTCGGAAAGCGACTGCCAGACGCCCGAATCGCCCGCGACGAGACGCTTTTCGGCCTGCGCGGAGAGGATTTCCGTCCAGCCGGCGGCGGGATGCGCCGCCGCGGGCGCCACTGCGGGCGGCTCGACCGGCGTGGTCCCGAAGCCTTCGCCCGAAAGCGCGGGGGCGGGACGGGCTTCAAGCGCCTCCGGATGGGCGGCGGCCGCCGCCTCCGCATGGCGGATTTCGTAGGGCAGGTCCTCGGCGCGGATCTCCTGCGACGGGGCCATCACGAGGAGCCACCGGCAGAGGTTTTCGAGCTGGCGGACGTTTCCCGGGAAGGGGAAGCGCTCGATCACGGCGAGGGCCTCGCGCGTGAGGGTCTTGGGCTCGACGCCCAATTCGCCCGCGCCCACGGCGAGGAAGTGCGCCGTCAGGGGCGCAATGTCCTCGACGCGGTCGCGCAGGGGCGGCAGCCGCAGGCGGATCACGTTGAGGCGGTGATAGAGGTCCTCGCGGAACTGGCCGTTGCGTACCCGTTCCTCGAGGTTCTGGTTGGTCGCGGCGATCACGCGCACGTCGGCCTTGATCGGCTGATGCCCGCCCACGCGGTAGAAGTACCCGTTCGAGAGCACGCGCAGAAGGCGCGTCTGCAGCTCCATGGGCATGTCGCCGATCTCGTCGAGAAAGAGCGTGCCGCCCTTGGCCTGCTCGAAGCGCCCGTAGCGGGTCGCCGTAGCGCCCGTAAAGGCGCCCTTTTCGTGGCCGAAGAGCTCGCTCTCGAGGAGTTCGCGCGGAATCGCCGCCATGTTGATCGCGATGTAGGGGGCGCGGCTTCTGCGGCTGTGCTTCCAGATTGCGCGGGCGACCACCTCCTTGCCCGCACCCGACTCGCCCGTGAGGAGCACCGTGACGTTGCTCTGCGAGAGGCGGCCGATCGCGCGGAAGACCTCCTGCATGGCGGGCGCCTGGCCGATGAGGTCGGGCACCTGGCGCTCGGCCTCCGCGGGGGCGGGCTGCGGCTCGGCCTCGCGGCCCGCAGCGGCCGTGCGGCGGCGGGCGTCCTCCATCGCGCGGCTGATGAGCTCGACGGCCTTGTTGACGTCGAAGGGCTTCGTCAGGTATTCGAACGCCCCGCCCTGGAAGGCCGAGACGGCGCTGTCGAGGTCCGAGAAGGCCGTCATGATGATGACGGGCAGGTCGGGCGCGACTGCCTTCACCTTTGCGAGGAGATCCACGCCCGAGAGGCCCGGCATGCGGATGTCGGAGACGAGGACGAGGGGGAGCGGTTCGTGCGCCGCCGCCATCGCCTCGAGCGCGTTAAGCGCGTCCTGGCCGCGCTCGAAGAGCCGGCAGCCGACGCCTTCGCGCGCGAGCGCGCGCTGCAGCACCCAGCGGATCGCCCTGTCGTCGTCGATCACCCAGACGGGCTGCGCACCCGTCTCTTCGGTCGAATGAATGTTCTGGTCGTCAAGCATCTTGGATTCCTTCCGTGCCCGGTAGTCCGCCGCGCGCGCCGCATGGGGGTGGAACCGTCTGCGCCGCCGAGCGCCTGCCGCCGGGCGCCTCTATTGGGCCTTTGTTCTTTGCGTCCTGCCGGCGCCCCGCTCAAGGGGCAGGAGCACCGTGAAGTCTGTTCGTCCCGGCCGGCTCTCGAGGGTGATCGCCCCGCCCGCCTCTTCGACGAAGGCCTTGACGAGGGAGAGCCCCAACCCCGAGCCCTCGGCGCGCCCGGTGACGAGCGGGAAGAAGATCCGCTCGCGCAGCGCGGGCGGCACGCCCGGTCCGTTGTCGATCACGTCCACGCGCAGCGCGAGCCGCACGCGCGCCCCCGAGAGCAGCACGTCGCGCGCGATGCGCGTCTTCATCACCAACTGCGCGCGGCCGTGGGCGCGCTCTTCGCTCATCGCCTCGGCGGCGTTGCGCGCGAGGTTGAGGAAGATCTGGATGAACCGCCCCCGGTCGCCCACGACCGGCGGCGCGGAGATGTCGTAGTCGCGCCGGATCGTAAGCCCGGCGCTGAATTCAAGGCCGATCAGGCTCTTCACGTGCTCGAGCACTTCGTGGATGTTGATCGGCTCCTTCGTCTGCGCGGCCCGGTACGGCGCGAGCAGCCGGTCCACGAGGGCCTGCAGGCGCGCCGCCTCCTCGAGGATCACGCTCGTGCATTCGCGGTCTTCGTCGCGCACGAGCTCGCTCTCGAGGAGCTGCGCCGCGCCGCGGATCCCTCCGAGGGGATTCTTGATCTCGTGGGCGAGGTTCCTCAGGAGCTCGCTGTTCGCGGCCCTCAGGCTCGTCTCCATCGCGTCGCGTTCGGCGCGCAGCGCGTCTTCGAGCTCCGTCGCCTCGATGATGTAGGCCGTCCCCTCGGGGAGCCCCGCCGCGGGAGCGTCCTCCGTCACGGTCGAGAGCACCGCACGCACCCGGACGGGGGCGAGGAGCCCGCGGTGGAATTCCGTCACGAAGCTGTAGGCGAGGGGCTGGCCGCCCTCGGGGAGTGCCGCAGGACCGTCGCCGAACCACCCGGCCGCCTCGTCGAAGAATTCCGCCGCCGCCTCGCCCGCGAGCGCGCGCCGCGTGCGGCCGATCAACGTCTCGGCCGCGGCGTTCACCGTCGTGATGCCCCCTCGGGCGTCGAGGCAGAGCACCACGGTCGAGAGCAGATCGAAGGCGCAGACGCGCCGGACGGACGATGCGCCTGTGGGAGAAGGGGTGGGGGACGGTACCGTCATGGTGAAGGCGAAGGGAGTCGAGAACGCCTCGGAGCGGGAGACCCCGCCGCGGGACGTCCGAAAAAAAATCGGGGACGATGCGCCGCACCGTCCCCGGGGATGCTCCCTCCCGCGGCGTCCCGCATGCGGGACGACGCGGCTCACAGGGAGCGGCTGCAGTCGGACGACCTGCGTCCGGTCAGTGCGAGTAGTAGAGGTCGAAGTCGAGCGCGGTGACCGCCATCTCGGCCTTGAGCACGTCCTTCCTCTTCTCGGCGATGTACGCGTCGATCAGGTCGTCGGAGAAGACGCCGCCGCGCGTGAGGAACTCGCGGTCGCGGTCGAGGCTGTCGAGCGCGACCTCAAGGTTCGGCGCGACGGTCGGGATCTTGGCGTTTTCTTCGGGCGGCAGATCGTAGAGGTTCTTGTCGGCCGCTTCGCCCGGATGGATCTTGTTCTGGATGCCGTCGAGACCGGCCATCAGGAGCGCGGAGAAGCCGAGATAGGAGTTGCAGAGCGGATCCGGGAAGCGGACCTCGATGCGGCGGGCCTTCGGGCTGTTGACGAACGGAATGCGGATCGAGGCGGAGCGGTTGCGCGAGGAGTAGGCGAGCTTCACCGGAGCTTCAAAGCCGGGCACGAGGCGCTTGTAGGAGTTGATGCCGGGGTTGGTGATCGCGTTGATCGCGCGGGCGTGCTTGATCACGCCGCCGATGTAGTAGAGCGCGAGCTCGGAGAGGCCGGCGTAGCCGTTGCCGGAGAAGAGGTTCTGGCCGTCCTTCCAGATCGACTGGTGGACGTGCATGCCCGAACCGTTGTCGCCTTCGACGGGCTTGGGCATGAAGGTGGCGGTCTTGCCGTAGGCGGCCGCGACGTTCCAGACCGTGTACTTCAGGATCTGCGTCCAGTCGGCGCGCTGCACGAGCGTCGAGAAGCGCGTGCCGATTTCGCACTGGCCGGCGCCGCCCACCTCGTGGTGGTGGATTTCAACGGGAACGCCCTGCTGCTCGAGGAGCGTGCACATTTCCGCGCGAATGTCGGCGAGGCTGTCGCAGGGCGGAACCGGGAAGTAGCCGCCCTTGACGCGGTTGCGGTGGCCGAGATTGCCGCCTTCGATGTCCGCGCCCGAGGACCACGGCGCCTCTTCGGAGCCGATCTTGAAGAAGGACGCGCCCGAGCGGTGATCCCACTGCACGGAGTCGAAGATGAAGAATTCGGGTTCGGGGCCGAAGTAGGCGGTGTCGCCGATGCCGGTGGACTTCAGATACGCTTCGGCGCGGCGGGCGAGCGAGCGCGGATCGCGCTCATAGCCCTTGCCGGTCGTCGGCTCGAGCACGTCGCAGTTGAGCACGAGCGTGTTGGCCTCGCGGAACGGGTCCATGCGGGCGGTGTTCGGGTCGGGCTGCAGCAGCATGTCGGAGGATTCAATACCGCGCCAACCGATGAAGGACGAACCGTCAAAGGGCTGCCCGAGCTCGAACGTGTCTTCGTCGATCTTGTCGGCCGGGATCGTCAGGTGCATTTCCTTGCCGAGCAGGTCGGTGAGGCGCAGGTCGACGAACTTGCAGTCATTGTCCTTAATCATCTGCAGCACATCAGCAGCGGACGTCATAACTCTTCTCCTACAGTGCGGCCCGGTCAGCCGGCCGCCGGAAAGTGATTGGTTGATGCCCCCTCACCGGTCGGGGGGAGAACCTGCCGGAAGGGTTTGTACCGAGTAGTGAAGCAAGGCGCGTGCCAAACGCCGGGCGCCCATGCCCCGCGCGCCCGCCGCGGCGCCCGACTGCCCGGCCGATCGGGCGGACGGGCGCACCACATTCAGGCGCCGCACGCGCCCTAGGCCGCTTCTCAGTCTCTGCGACAGGGATTATGCACGGGAGAAGGCATTCAACGCACCACTTCGGTGCGCATTCTGCGCCAATGCATCTGCGGCACGTCAAATCGCCAGTGAGAGCGCGCACCAAAATGGAACGCACGTCCGGCGGGACGATCAAAGGAAGGCCTCCTGAACGTCCGAGAGGAAGTCGAGCCCCCGGCGCGTCGTGCGGATCCGCGCGGGATCCGGGTCGAGGAGCCCCGCTTCGCGCAACCCTTTGAGTGCGGGCGCAACCGCCTCGAGCGGGAGCCCCGTGCGCTCCGTGAAGAGCGCCGCCGGAACGCCCTCAAGGAGCCGCAGCGCGTTGAGCATGAATTCAAAGGGCAGGTCCGCGGCCTCGACCCAGCGGGACTCCTCGACGCGCGAACGGCCGAGCAGGGGTGCGTCCAACCATGCGCGGGGGTTGGCGCGGCGCATTTCGCGGCGGACGCCCGCAGGGGTCGTCACCTTGCCGTGCGCGCCCGCGCCCGCCGCGAGGTAGTCGCCGAAGGTCCAGTAGTTGAGGTTGTGCCGGCAGCGGTGTCCGGCGCGGGCGTAGCCCGAAACTTCGTAGCGCCCGAAGCCCGCCCGTCCAAGGATCTCCTCGACGAGCTCGCCCATCTCCGCCGTTTCGTCTTCGTCGGGAAGTCCCTCGGGGACGCGCTTCGCGAAGGCCGTTCCCGGCTCGATCGTGAGTTGGTAGCAGGAGAGGTGCGTCGCGCCGCTCGCGACGGCCTCTTCGAGCTCCTCCCTGAGCCCCGCCGACGTCTCGCCCGGCAGGGCGTACATCAGATCGAGGTTGAAGTTCTCAAAGACGCTGCGCGCCTCGCCGACGGCGCGCCTCGCCTCATCGGCCGTGTGGATGCGCCCGAGGCGCTTCAGGCGCTCGTCCGAAAAGCTCTGGACGCCGATCGAGAGGCGGTTGACGCCTGCCTCTCGGAAGTGCGCGAACTTTCCCGCTTCGACCGTGCCGGGATTCGCTTCGAGCGTCACCTCGCAGTCGGGGGCGAGAGGGAAGCGTTCGCGAAGGCCGGCGAGGAGCGCCGCGAGCGCCCCGCCCGACATGAGCGAGGGCGTGCCGCCGCCGATGAAGATCGACGCGACTTCGCGCCCCTCTGCGTCGGTCCTCCATCCTTCGAGGTCTTCGAGGAGGGCGGCGACGTATCTTCCTTCGAGCGCGGCGAGGTCCGCGGGCGCCCGGTGCGAATTGAAGTCGCAGTAGGGGCACTTCCTCACGCACCAGGGCCAGTGCAGGTAGATCGAGAGCGGAATGCGGGAGGGGTCGAGCGCCGCCATCAGTCGACTTCCGCGCCGGTGAGGCCCCAGCGTTCGCGCATGAGTTCGGCCATGCGCTTCAGGGCCTGGCCGCGGTGGCTCACGGCGTTCTTCTCTTCGGCCGTGAGCTCGGCCGCCGTGCGGCCGAATTCCGGAAGGTAGAAGTGCGGATCGTAGCCGAAGCCGCCCTCGCCCTTCGGCTGATCCGTGATCTCGCCGCGCCAGAACCCTTCGGCGATGAGGGGTTCGGGGTCGTCGGCGCTGCGCAGGGCGACGAGCACGCACGTGTAGTGCGCGCGCCGGTCGGCGACGCCGGCGAGCTTCTCGACGAGGAGGCGGTTGTTGGCGGCGTCGCCGGCGCCTTCGCCCGCGAAGCGGGCGGAGTGCACGCCCGGCGCCCCCTGGAGCGCCTCGACGCACAGCCCCGAATCGTCGGCCATCGCCGGCAGCCCCGTCTCGCGCGCGGCGTGGCGGGCCTTGGCGAGGCAGTTCTCGACGAACGTGCCGTAGGGCTCGTCGCAGGACGTGACGCCCAACTGCTTCTGCCCGGCGACGGTGAGGCCGAGCGCGGCGAACATCGCCTGGAATTCACGGATCTTTCCGGCGTTGCCGGAGGCGAGGACGAGGAGGCTGCGGGCGTCGGCCGCGGGTGTGGTCTGGGTCATCTCTGGTGCTCTTGGGTCTGGTGGAAGTTCTGCGGGGAGGCGGCGGATCAGCCCTCAAGGGCCGCGCGCTGCAGGCGCGCGAGTTGGGCGTTCCCCTCCTCGGCGAGCGCGAGGAGGCGCGAAAGGTCCTCCTTCGAGAAGGGCTCGCCCTCGGCCGTGCCCTGGATTTCGACGAAGGCGCCCCGGCTCGTCATCACGACGTTCATGTCCGTGTCGGAAGTGCTGTCCTCGACGTAGTTGAGGTCGAGGACGGGCTCACCCGCCCACATGCCGACCGAGACGGCGCTCACCTGGGCCTTGAGGGGATCCTCGGCGATCATGCCCTTGGCGAGCATCCAGTCGACGGCGTCCCGCAGCGCCACCCAGGCGCCCGTGATCGAGGCGCAGCGCGTGCCGCCGTCGGCCTGCAGCACGTCGCAGTCGATCTGGATCGTGTGTTCGCCCAACTTTCTGCGGTCCACCACGGCGCGCAGGCTCCGGCCGATGAGGCGCTGGATCTCCTGCGTGCGCCCCGACTGCTTGCCCTTGGCGGCCTCGCGGTCCGTGCGGGTGCCCGTCGAGCGCGGGAGCAGCCCGTACTCGGCCGTCACCCACCCTTCGCCGCGGCCCTTCAAAAAGCCCGGCACGCCCGGCGTGACGCTCGCCGTGCAGAGCACGTGCGTGTCGCCCGCGCAGATGAGCACGCTCCCCTCGGCGTACTTCGTGAAGCGCCGGGTGATCGTGACGGGACGGAGCGCGTCGACGGCGCGGCCGTCGGGACGGGGGGTGTTCGGATACTGCGGTTCGGTCATCTTGAGCTCTGCTGCTGCGGAAATTCTGTCCATTCGGGGGGAGCGGCAGGCTCCGGGCCTGCCGCTCCCGGCAGCCCTCATGCTACTGCAGACGCCCTGGGGCGGGCGCGTCCCGCCCGAACCGATCCCGCTGCGGCGCCCGTGCCCTCCGGTCGAACGCTCTAAAATGCGCGCACTTTCAAAACAATTCCCTTCCCGGAGCACATGGCGCTTCCCATACGCGACGGCCCTCAATCGTCCCGCGCCCGCGACGCTCCCGGCGGAAGGCACCCTGAGAAGGAGTTTGCGCAATGTCTTCAGTCTCCAGCATGACGGGCTACGCCTGCGCCGACGGCAAGACCCCGGCCGGCACCGTCACCGTGGAATGCCGCACGGTCAATTCCCGCTTCCTTGATCTGACGCTGCGCCTTGACGACGGCCTGCGCTTCGCCGAGCCCGCCGTGCGCGAGCGTCTGCAGAAGCGCCTCACCCGCGGCAAGGTCGAGGTGCGCATGTCGCTCACGGCCGACGAAACGGCGCTGCCGACGGCGGTGAACCAGGGGGCGCTCAAGCGCCTCCTCGCCCTGCAGGACGCCGTCCTCTCGGCCGACGTCAACGCCGAGGAGCTCTCGGTCGCCGAAATCCTCGAGATGCCCGGCATCACCGCCGCGCCCGCCGTGGACCGCGACGCGCTCCTCGCGGCCGTCCTCACCGTGCTCGACCAGGCGCTCGAGCAGTTGGTCGCCGCGCGCCAACGCGAAGGCGCCGCCCTTACGAAGGTTCTTCTCGGCTACTGCGACAAGATGGCCGGAGTCGTGAAGGAAGTCCGCGGCGCGATGCCCCTGATCGTCGCCAACCTCGAGACGCGCCTCACCGAGCGCCTCGAAACGGCGCTCTCGAGCGCCCTCACGGAGAAGAGCACCCTCACGAAGGAGGAGGTCTGCGACCGCATCCGCCAGGAGGTGACCCTCTATGCGATCAAGATGGACGTGGACGAGGAGATGAACCGGCTCGAGACCCACATCGCGGAGGTGCGTCGCCTGCTCGCCGCGGGCGGCGCCGTCGGGCGCAAGCTCGACTTCATGGCCCAGGAGATGAACCGCGAGGCGAACACCCTCGGCTCCAAGGCCGCGGCGATCGAAATGACCCAGGCCTCGCTCGCGCTCAAGATCACGATCGACCAGATGCGCGAACAGATCCAGAACTTCGAATAATCCTCACTCAAACGACCGTTTTGGGAGAATCCGTCATGGCCGAGACCGACCTCAACGCCCCCGCCGCCGCCCGTCATCCGGGCCGGCTCTTCCTCGTCACCGCCCCGTCGGGCGCCGGAAAGTCCTCGCTCGTCAACGCGCTCCTCGAGCGCCAACCCACGATCAAGCTCTCGATCTCCTGCACGACGCGCGATCCGCGTCCGGGCGAGGTGAACGGCCGCGAGTACCACTTCATCACCGACACGATGTTCCAGGAGATGAAGAACCGCGGCGAGTTCCTCGAGTGCGCCCTCGTGCACGGCCACTCCTACGGCACGAACCGCACCTGGATCGAGGCGCAGATGGCGCAGGGCAACGACGTGCTCCTCGAGATCGACTGGCAGGGCGCGCGCCAGGTGCGCGCGAAGTTCGCCGGCACCGTCGGCATCTTCATCCTCCCGCCCTCGATCGAGGCGCTCGAATGGCGCCTGCACCACCGCGGCACGGACTCCCCGCAGACGATCACGCGCCGTCTGATGGGCGCGGGCGCCGAGATCGCGCATGCCCCGGAATTCGAGTACGTTATAATTAATGAAGATTTCGATACGGCCCTCAGCCAGCTTGAGGCCATCGTGACGGCGAGCCGACTGACCTATGCTCAGCAGGCCCTGCGCCACCACGATCAGTTCGCGAACCTCGGCGTTCCGGTCTGATTCCTCGCTTCGCTGGCCTGATCGGGCCTTTTTCCGTCTACTGCTCACCACTCAAGAAAAGACAAATGGCACGCATCACCGTTGAAGACTGCCTGAAGAGAATCCCCAACCGCTTCCAGATGGTTCTGGTTGCGGCCTACCGTGCCCGTCAGCTCTCGCAGGGCTACGCCCCTAAGATCGACGCCAAGGACAAGCCGGCCGTCATCGCCCTGCGCGAGGTCGCCGACGGTCTCGTCGGCACGGACATGCTCAAGCATGTGCAGTAACCGAACGCACTCAGACTTCTGACGCAGACGGCCGGGCCGCCTCTCTTCGTGTCCGCACGAA
>CAJKCQ010000064.1 GCA_905198475.1 uncultured Sutterella sp.
AGGAACCCGTACAGCACCGACTGGCGCAATCCCAGCCGCACGTACGCCGCCGTCCACATGCCGCCGCCCAGCGCGCCGCCGCCGAGGCGAAGGCCCGCGAGGAGGCCGCGAAGAAGTCGGCCGACGAGGCCGCGCTGAAGGCCGCCCGCCGCGAAGCCGAAAAAGCGAAGCTCGAGGCGGAGGTCGCGCAGGCGACCGCGCAGAGGATCGAGCAGCAGGCCGCCGAAAACGAGCGCCGCGCCGCCGCCCGCCGCAAGGCCGAGGAGGAGGCCCGCCGCATCCGCGAGATGATGAACCGCAAGGCCGGCGTCCTCACGGCGAAGAAGCCCGTGAAGGAGGAGAAGCCCAAGGTCGAGGAGAAGCCCGCCGAGAAGAAGGCGGCTTCCGCCGAGAAGAAGGCCGCCGCCGACAAGAACCAGCCGCGCCGCAACAACGCGACGCGTCCGGCCGCCGCGCCCGCCAATTCGGGCGACAAGCGCGGTCACGGGGACAAGAAGGGCGCCCGGCGCGCGGGCGACTGGCAGGACGACGACAGGAAGGGCCGCGGCCTCAAGACCCGCGGCGGCGTCGAGGAGGAGGGCTCCGGCTCGGGCTGGCGCACCGCGCGCGGCCGCCGCAGCCAGGACCGCCATCGTCAGGACGCCCCCGTGCAGCAGGCCGTCGAACCCGTGGTACGTGAGGTGCAGGTCCCCGAGACGATCTCCGTGGCCGATCTCGCCCACAAGATGAGCGTCAAGGCGACCGAAGTGATCAAGACCCTGATGCAGATGGGCCAGATGGTCACGATCAACCAGATGCTCGACCAGGAGACGGCGATGATCGTCGTCGAGGAGATGGGCCACAAGGCGACGGCCGCGAAGGCGGACGATCCGGAAGCCTACCTCGGCGAAATCGAGGAGAAGCACGACTATCCCGAGAAGCCCCGTCCCCCGGTGGTCACCATCATGGGCCACGTCGACCACGGCAAGACGTCGCTGCTCGACTACATCCGCCGCGCCAAGGTCGCCGCGGGTGAAGCGGGCGGCATCACGCAGCACATCGGTGCGTACCACGTGAAGACGCCGCGCGGCATCATCACATTCCTCGACACCCCGGGCCACGAAGCCTTCACGGCCATGCGCGCCCGCGGCGCCCAGGCGACCGACATCGTGATTCTCGTGGTGGCGGCCGACGACGGCGTGATGCCCCAGACGCAGGAGGCGATCTCGCACTCGCGCGCCGCGGGCGTTCCGCTCGTCGTCGCGATCAACAAGATCGACAAGCCCGAGGCGAACCCCGAGCGCGTGAAGCAGGAGCTCGTCCAGGCGGGCGTGATCCCCGAGGAGTACGGCGGCGACGTGCCGTTCTGCCCCGTGTCCGCCAAGACCGGCCAGGGCGTGGACGAACTCCTTGAGAACGTGCTGCTGCAGGCCGAGATGCTCGACCTCCAGGCTCCGGACGAAGGTCCCGCCAAGGGCCTCGTGATCGAGTCGCGCCTCGACAAGGGCCGCGGCCCGGTCGCCTCGATCCTCGTGCAGGCGGGCACGCTGCACCGCGGCGACGTGGTGCTCGTGGGCGCCGAATTCGGCCGCGTGCGCGCGATGATCAACGAGCTCGGCAAAGCGCAGAACACCGCCGGCCCGTCGATCCCGGTCGAAATCCAGGGCCTCTCGGGCGTCCCGCAGGCGGGCGACGAGGTGATCTCGCTCGCCGACGAAAGGAAGGCGCGTGAAATCGCCCTCTTCCGTCAGGGCAAGTACCGCGACACGAAGCTCGCCAAGCAGCATGCGACGAACCTCGCGAACCTCTTCGCCGACGTGGGCGAGGGCGAGGTGAAGACGCTCCCGCTCATCATCAAGGCCGACGTCCAGGGCTCGCAGGAGGCGCTCATCCACGCCCTCACGCAGCTCTCGAACAACGAGGTGCGCGTGAACGTCGTGCACGCGGCCGTGGGCGGCATCTCCGAGTCGGACGTGAACCTCGCGTCGGCTTCGAAGGGCGTGATCATCGGCTTCAACGTCCGCGCGGACGCGCAGGCGAGGAAGCTCGCTGAACAGGAGTCCGTCGACATCCGCTACTACAACATCATCTACGACGCCGTGGACGACGTGAAGGCGGCCCTGTCGGGCATGCTTTCGCCCGAGCGCCGCGAGACGCCTCTCGGCCTCGTCGAGATCCGCCAGATCATCCGCGTGCCGAAGGTGGGCAACATCGCCGGCTGCCGCGTCCTCGAAGGCCTCGTGCGCCGCTCCGCGCAGGTGCGCCTGCTGCGCGACAACGTGGTCGTCTGGACGGGCGAGCTCGCGAGCCTCAAGCACTTCAAGGACGACGTGCGCGAGGTGAAGGCCGGCAACGAGTGCGGCCTCTCGCTCAAGGGCTATGAAGACATCAAGGTGAACGATCAGCTCGAAGTCTTCGAAGTGACCGAAGTCGCCCGCACGCTCTAAGGCGCGCTCCCTCGTAGACGACTTTTCACCCGGACCGCGCCTCCCTCGAAGAGGGGGGGGGCGCCGTCCTTCCTCCGCCCGGACGACCGGGAGCGCCTCAGAGCGCGGCGCAAGCCGCCTGAGGACGCTTCCGACCGTCCGGGCGGAAGTTGATTTTTGGACGAAATTTATGAAGAACGCCAAACCCGGCCGCGCCCAGCGCATCGGCGACCAGATCGTGCGCGACCTCGCGCAACTCATCCCGCTCGAAGTGCGCGACCCGCGCGTCGGTCTCGTCACCCTCACCGGGTGCGAGGTGACGCCCGACTACGCGCACGCGAAGGTCTACTTCACGGTGCTCGGCTCCGACCCGGCGGAAACCGCCGCCGGCCTCAACGCCGCCGCGGGGATGTTGCGCGGGCTTCTCTTCAAGAAGCTGCGCATCCACACGGTGCCGACGCTGCACTTCGCGCTCGATACGAGCGTCGTGCACGGCTTCCAGATGGACGCCCTCATCAAGCGCGCCATCGCCGAGACCGAGGCGGCGGCGCCCGCCGCCGAGCAGGCTGAAAAGTTTGAAAAGGCTGAGAAGGCCGAATAAAGAGGATCCGCGCGCCATGGCAAAGACGAAGAAGGGCGACCCGATCAACGCGGTCCTTCTCCTCGACAAGGACGGGGGGCTCTCCTCCAACAGCGCCGTGCAGATCGCCCGGCGCCTCGTGAACGCGCAGAAGGCGGGCCACACCGGCACGCTCGATCCGATGGCGACGGGGCTGCTGCCGGTCTGCTTCGGCGACGCGACGAAGTTTTCCGCCGACCTTCTGAACGCCGACAAGGGCTATGAGGCCCGCGTGAAGTTGGGCGAGGTGACCGACACGGGCGACGCCGAGGGCGAAGTCGTCGAGCGCCGCCCCGTCGAGGGCGTGACGCTCGAGCGCATCGAGGCCGCCGCCCGCGGTTTCCTGGGCGAGATCGAGCAGATTCCGCCGATGCACTCGGCCCTCAAAAAGGACGGCGTCTGCCTCTACAAGCTCGCCCGCCGGGGCGAAGTGGTCGAGCGCGCGCCGCGCCGCGTGCGCGTGCTTTCGATCGAGGCGTCCGACTTCGACGGCACGTCCTTCACGATGAAGACTCTCGTCTCGAAGGGCACCTACATCCGCGTGCTCGCCGAGGACATCGGCCGCGCGCTCGGGTGCGGGGCGCACCTGACGGCCCTGCGGCGCACCCGCGTCGGGCACCTCACGCTCGACGGGGCCGTCACGCTCGAAAACCTCCGCGCACTCGGCACGCCCGAGGCGGCGCGCGGTAAACTCACGCCCGCAGACGCCCTGATCACCACGCTCGCCCGCATCGACCTCACGGCGGCGGACGAAGCGCGCTTTCTCCTCGGCCAGCGCCTGGCGCTCGGCCTAGGGACCCGGGGACGCGTACGCGTCTATGGTCCCGCCGCAGGACTCCTCGGCACGGCGGTCGTCTCCGACCGCGGCGTGCTCCAGCCCGAGCGGCTCATCGCACATTGATCCGACAAACAAAAACTTCCATTCATCCAGACTCCCATGACTCGAGCTATCCGCAACATAGCGATCATCGCGCACGTCGACCACGGCAAGACCACGATGGTCGACCGTCTCCTGCAGTGCGCCGGCACCTTCCGCGAAAACCAGCAGGTTGAAGAACGCGTGATGGACTCCAACGCCATCGAACGCGAACGCGGCATCACGATTCTCGCGAAGAACTGCGCGGTCGAATACGAAGGCGTGCACATCAACATCATCGACACCCCGGGCCACGCCGACTTCGGCGGCGAGGTGGAGCGCGTGCTCTCGATGGTCGACGGCGTGCTGCTGCTCGTCGACGCCGTTGAAGGCCCGATGCCGCAGACGCGCTTCGTCACCCGCAAGGCGCTCGCCCAGGGCCTCAAGCCCATCGTCGTGATCAACAAGATCGACCGCCCGGGCGCCCGTCCGGACTGGGTCCTCAACCAGACCTTCGACCTCTTCGACAAGTTGGGCGCCACCGAAGATCAGCTCGACTTCCCGGTGATCTACGCCTCGGCCCTGAACGGCTTCGCGGGCTACACCGAGGACGTTGAGGAACTCAAGAAGATCGGCAACATGCGCGCCGTCTTCGACACCGTGATCAAGTACGTCCCGGTGCGCGACGACAATCCCGACGGCCCGCTGATGCTGCAGATCTGCTCGCTCGACTACTCGACCTACGTCGGCAAGATCGGCGTGGGCCGCGTGCACCGCGGCCGCATCTATCCGAACTCCGAAGTGGCGATCATGAACGGCCCGGACGCCGCGCCGCGCCGCGCGAAGATCAACCAGATCCTCGAGTTTGAGGGCCTGCAGCGCAAGGAAGTCGCCGAAGCCCAGGCGGGCGACATCATCCTCGTCACCGGCATCGAAGACCTCGACATCGGCACGACCATCACGGACAAGGACCAGCCTGAAGCCCTTCCGATGCTCAAGGTCGACGAACCGACCCTGACGATGAACTTCCAGGTGAACACGTCGCCGCTCGCCGGCCGCGAAGGCAAGTTCGTCACGTCGCGTCAGATCCGCGAGCGTCTCGAACGCGAGTTGAAGTCCAACGTCGCCATGCGCATGCGCCCGACCGCCGACGAGACGGTCTGGGAGATCGCCGGCCGCGGCGAACTGCACCTCACGATTCTTCTTGAGAACATGCGCCGCGAGGGCTACGAACTCGCCGTGTCGCGTCCCCGCGTGCTGCTCAAGGAAGTCGACGGCGTCAAGATGGAGCCCTATGAACTCCTCACGGTGGACGTCGAGGAGGAGCACCAGGGTGCGGTGATGGAGGAGCTCGGCCGCCGCCGCGGCGACCTCCAGGACATGCAGCCCGACGGCAAGGGCCGCGTGCGCCTCGAGTACCGCATCCCCGCGCGCGGTCTGATCGGCTTCCAGAGCATGTTCATGACGATGTGCCGCGGCACGGGCATCATGAGCCACGTCTTCGACGACTACGGTCCGATCAAGACGGGCGACGTGGGCGAACGGCGCTCGGGCGTCATCATCTCGCAGGACGACGGCGAGGCCGTGGCCTACGCCCTCTGGAAGATCCAGGAACGCGGCCGCCTCTTCGTGAGCCCCGGCGACAAGCTCTACGAGGGCATGATCATCGGCGAGCATTCGCGTGAGAACGACATCGTCGTGAACCCGATCCGCTGCAAGCAGCTCACCAATATCCGCGCCTCGGGCTCGGACGAGGCGATCCGCCTGGTTCCCCCGGTGAAGCTCACGCTCGAATCGGCCGTCGAGTTCATCAACGACGACGAACTCGTGGAGATCACGCCGAAGACGATCCGTCTGCGCAAGCGCTTCCTCAAGGACTTCGAGCGCAAGCGCGCCGCCCGCGCCGAGGAGAAGGAGTTTGGCTAAGAAGCCCCGCGGCGCGAAGACCGTTCTCTGCCCCTGCGGCAGCGGACGACCCGCGCCCGAGTGCTGCGCCCGTTGGCTCACGGGCGGCGCGGCGCCCCTTGGGGCGCCGGACCCGGAGTCCCTGATGCGCAGCCGCTTCACAGCCTATGCCTTGGGTGACGACGCCTACGTGCTCGCCACCTGGGCGCCCGAAACCCGGCCCGCGGAGCTCTTCGCGCCGGGCGAAGCGCGCCCGAAGTGGCTCCGGCTCGAGGTGAAGGCCTCGGGCACGGCGGCGGACGGCCGCACCGGCTGGGTGGACTTCACCGCCGTGGGCCGCACCGCTCAGGGCGCCTTCCGGATGACCGAGCACTCGCGCTTCCGGCGCGATGACGCGGGCCGGTGGCTCTACGTGGACGGCGACCATCCCGCGGCGGAGTAGATCCTTCCGCTGCGAAGCTCCTCTTCCCCAAAAAGAAGCGCCCGACCGAGACCTTCGGCCCGGGCGCTTTTTCTATTTCCGCCTCATTTTCACAACCATGACGACACCCGACATCCGCTCCCCCTGGCGCTTCACCGTGGCGCCGATGCTCGACTGGACGGACCGCCACTGCCGGTACTTCCACCGGCTCCTCTCGCGCCGTGCGCGGCTCTACACCGAGATGGTGACCACGGGCGCGATCCGGTTCGGGGACCGCGAGGCGCTCCTCGGCTTCTCGCCCACGGAGCACCCCGTCGCGCTCCAGCTCGGAGGCTCGGACCCCGCCGAACTCGCCTTCTCGGTCAAGACCGCCTCCGCCTGGGGGTACGACGAATACAACCTCAACTGCGGCTGCCCCTCGCCGCGCGTGCAGAAGGGAAGCTTCGGCGCGTGCCTCATGCTCGACGCCAAGCTCGTCGCCCAATGCGTGCGCGCGATGATGAGCGAGACCGACCGCCCCGTCACGGTGAAGCACCGCATCGGCGTCGACCGCCGCGACGACTATGCGTTCGTGCGCGACTTCGTGGGCGAGGTGAGGGAGGCGGGCTGCCGCGTCTTCATCGTCCATGCGAGGAGCGCCTGGCTCCAGGGCCTCTCGCCCAAGGAAAACCGCGAGGTGCCGCCCCTCAAGAGGGAGGCGGCGTACCAGTTGAAGCGCGACTTCCCCGACTGCACGTTCGTCCTGAACGGCGGCATCACGTCTGTGGGCGAGTCGAAGGAACTGATCGACGCGGGGCTCGACGGCGTGATGGTCGGGCGTGCGGCCTACCAGAACCCGTGGATGCTCGCGGACGTGGATGAGACGCTCTTCGGCGAACCGAAGAGCATCACGCGCCTCTGCGTGATCGACGCCGTCACCGAGGAGGTGAAGGCCCATTGGGCGGACGACGAACACGCGCTCCGGGCCTTCGCGCGGCACCTCAACGGCCTCTGTCAGGGGCTCCCCGGCGCGCGCGCCTGGCGGCGCACGCTCGCCGACCCCGCGGCCATCCGCCGCGAGGGCCCCGAACTCTTCCATCACGCCTGGGCGGTCGCCTTCGGCGGGAGGGATGCGGAGGAGAACAAAGAGGAGTGAGCGCCCGCTCTCAATGAGGCGGGCGGTCTGAGCCGTAGGAGAAGCGCGCCTTCCTGCGCTTTGGTGTGGGAGGCGTGTCTGCGTGAGGCATGAGGGCCCTTCCGGCGGATCAGGGAGCTGCGGCGCGTTCTACGCGACCGCTTTCGCGAAAAGCGCTCGGCGAGACACCGAAAATCCGCCGGAAGGCGCTCGAGAAGGCCGAGGGCGTCGCATAGCCGAGGCGTGCGGCGGCGACTTCGGCGTGCTCGCCCGCAAGCAGCATCTGCGCGGCCGAAAGCATCGCGATCCGCAGCCGCCAGACGCCGAAGGAGAGGCCCGTTTCGCGCAGCACCAGACGTGAGAGCGTGCGCGTGCTCATCGCCGCCTCCGCGGCCCAGTCGGCCACCGGCCGCGAGAGCTGCGGATCGCTCACGATTTTTTCGACGATGCGCTTCAGTTCCGGGTGCTCGGGGAGCGGCGCGAAGCCGATCTGGAGCTTCGGTGCGGCGGCGAGCTCTTCAAAGAGCACGGCGGCGAGCCGCGCTTCGTGGCTTTTTTCGGGATAGCGCCGCGGAAGGACGGCGAAGCGCTTGAGCATCTCGATCACCATGGGCGAGAGCTGCAGACGCAGGAGCTCCGCGGGCATCATGTCCGCCCACTCCGGGTTGATGTGGCAGTAGAGCGAAACCGCGCCCTCGCCGAGAAAGCCCTCATGCCGCACGCCCGGCGGCACCCAGACGGCTGACGAGGCGGGAAGCGCTTCGCGCTTTTCCCCGTAGGCGAGCCCGACCAATCCGGAGAGCGCGACCACGAACTGCCCGGTCTGGTGTGCGTGCAGCCCAACCGACTGGCCTGCGGCGGAGCGTTCATTCACGATCACGCACTGCAGGAGTGACGTCGTGTCGTCGGGCTCGAAGCCCGCCGGCCATTTCGTTGCTTCGATGAAGGCGCTCATGGGTTTTCTTCCTGGCTCGGGATGCGGAGGATTCGGGGCGGAAATCATAAAAAGGCCGGCGGCGTTCGTGAAGAACGCGCCGGCCGATCTGGGGGGTTGTCCCCGGCGGCGGTCCGCAGCCACGGGCCGCCGCCGGAGAGGCTTCAACCTTCCCCCACTTCGATCAAGGCACGGAGTACTTGATGTTGTGGCACTGGGCGCACATGTTCACGCTCTTCGCGTGACCACGATGGCACTCCGCGCAGTCCAGCCCCACGAGGTGGTTGTAGTGCGGGTTCGGATCGAGCTTCGCCGTGCGCTTGGCGACGGCGTCGAGCGACCCGTGGCAGGTGTTGCACTGAGCCGTCGAGACCTGAGCGCCGGGCTTGGGGGCGTCCGTGCCGTGGCACGAGGCGCAGGCGACGCCGCGCTCGACGTGACGGTCGGCGAGGAACTTCCTGTCGGCCGCTCCGGCCGGAGAAATGGAAAGAAGTGCAAGCGCGCCGGCGGTGAGGACGGCGGCAGCGAAATGATTGAACTGCATGGCGTATTCCTCTTCGAGTGAGATCAGGCGTTCCGGCGGGACTTGGCGCGGCGGGCGGCGTGGCGCGCCGCCACGCGGCCGAAGACCATGCCGCCGCCCAACTGGTTGCCGCCGATGTCGTCGTACACCCAGACGCCGCCCGCGGCGGCGCCCGCCGCGTAGAGGCCCGGAATCGGGCGACGCTCGAAGTTCACAACCTGCGCGTCCTTGTTGATCTTCGGACCGCCGAAGGTGCTCGCCATGCCGCCTGCGGCCGGGATCATGTAGTAGGGCCCGGTCTCGAGCGCATGCGGTTCATCGTATTCATACGGGGGATCGAGCTCCTTCGCCTTGCCGGCCTTCACGGCGGCGTTGAATTCGCGCACCGTCTCGACGAGGGTCTTTTCAGGAATGCCCGCCTTCTTCGCGGCCTCTTCGATCGTGTCGGCCTTGATCACTTCAAAGCCGAGGCGCGCGAAGCGCTTGATGGTGTTGGTGAGGATCTGCGCGTTCTTGTCGGCGTCGGCGCCGATCAGCATGAAGCTGCGGTTGTCCTCGGTCCTCTCGGCGATGGCCTTCGCCTTCGGAACCTGCAGCCAGGTTTCCGGGACGAAGCGCTTGCCCTTGGTGTTCACCTGGATGCCGTAGCCCGCGTGCATCAGGGGCGAAGGGTTGCAGTGGCCCGTCGGCGTGATCGGGCCCGCGTAGAACTGGTCCATGTTGACGAGAAGCGCCTGCACCTCTTCGGCCATCAGGATGTTCTCGCCCGTGATCCAGGGCGAGCCGCGCACGATGAGACGCGAGGCCCAGGGACCGATGTACTTGCAGACCATCGCTTCATTGGCGCCGTACCCGCCCGTCGTGAGGATGACGCCGCCGCGGGCGTGGAAGTCCCGGCGCCCTTCGGGCGTGATGCACGACACCCCTTCGACGTTGAGGCAGTCGTCCTTCACGAGCTCCACGGCCTTCGTGTTGTAGCGGATCTCGACGCCCTTCTTGGCGAGGGCGTCCATCAGGCAGCGGAGCAACTTGCTGCCGCCCGTGATGCCTTCACCCGGGCTGATGAGGCAGCGCGAGAGTTCGGGCGCGGAAAGGTTCTCCCAGAGATAGAAGGGCGTGCCGTGGTCGGCGAGCCAGTCGATGCCCGCGCCCGACTCCTCGGCATAGACCTTGATGAGCTCTGGGTCGGAGCAGTGGTGCGAGAGCCGCATCATGTCCTCGAAGAAGGCCTTGGGCGAATCTTCCGGATGGCCCTTCTGGAAGCGGCTTCCGACGGCGGCGATCCAACCCGACGAATAGACGGTGGCGCCGTCCGGGCGGTTCATCTTTTCCAACAGGATGGTCTTGGCGCCTTGTTCGGCGGCTTCGAGCGCGGCGCACATGCCGGCGAAGCCCGCGCCCACGACGACGACGTCCCAGTCCTCGGTGATGCGCTTCTTCTGAGCGCCCTCGGCGGCCTGCGCCGCACCCGCGGCGCCGGCGGCGGCCGCAGCGGCGGCGCCGATGAGACCGGAGCGGACGAGTTCTCGTCTCTGCATGGTTCGTCTCCTTTGATTTCTTTTCTCTTGTGAGGTCCAGCGGCTCTGAAAGTCCGCCTGCGGGCGGCCTTCCGGAGCGCCAGATCATTCTGGGCTAAGCCTTAGGAAGTAGGAATCTTCGGGACGGACAAGTGCTGTCGAGAAACGGCCATTTTCAAGGGGGGCGGCGCCTTCCGCCGCGCCTCTGCGGAACGAAAAGAGCCGCCCGGGGCGCAGTGCTCCGGGCGGCTCTGAAGACGGGCGGCGGGAACCAGACGGCGGGCGCGTCAGCGGGTCTTGCCGTTTTCGGCCTCCCAGGCGCGGCGCTCGGCCTTCGTGCGGTTGATGGCGTCCGAGATCGCGTCCGCGGCGGTTTCGTTGAAGCGCCACTGCGCGTCGCGGATCTCCTGCCCCGCGAGCCAGACGGCGGCCGGGCGCACCTTGACCGTGGTGCGGTGCCCGGCCTTCACCTTCTCTTCGGCGAAGGCGAGGTGGAGCGCGCGCTTGTGCTCGTCGAGCAGCCCGTAGCTCACGCTCTCAATCTCGTCGGGGAAGGTGAATTCCAGAACGCGCGTGCCGTTCACCCAGCGCAGGTTCCAGCGGGCGGAGGCGAGCTGCGTCTTGCCTTCGGCGGCGCAGAAGATCGTGCCCTTCTTCACGGGGAGCACCTGCACCTCGCCCGACTGAGCGACCTCTTCGACGCGGCGCTTGACGCGCTTGGTCTTCTTCACGATCGGCGCGGCGAACCTGAGGCCCGCGGGTTCGGCCGTGGTGCCCGGGATGTAGCGCAGGCAGTAGGGGATCTCCTTCGTGAAGCGCTTCGAGAAGTTCTCGATCGAATCGGACCCCGTGAAGGCGGTCTTCGTGGGGACGAGCACTTCGTTGCGGTCGATCGAGAGGACCGCGCGGTACCCGACCGCGCCCTTCGGGAAGACGTAGCTGTTGCCGATGAAGTAGCCCGCGGCGGTGGAGGTGCCCTGGCGGGTCTTCAGGTAGGGGCCGATCGGGAGCTCGGAGAGGTCGTAGGCCTCGAGCCGCACGCGCAGCGTCAAGGGCTTGGCGCCGCCCCCCTCGAAGTGGATGAGGACGTTGCGCTGCGGGTCGAGCGTGATGAACATCGGGCGCTGCGCGTCGAGCGGCGCGCCGTCGCGCAGGATCGCGACCGCGCCGGACCCCCAGGTGAAGCCGTGGCGGCTCCCGAGGGGGAAGTTCTCCTGCACGTCCCAGCGGCCGTTCACGGCGATCTCGTCGCGGATGAAGAGCTGCGTGCGGACGCTGTCGTCGAAGTAGAAGATCCCCTTGCCGCGGAAGGCGTCGATCACGGGCATCGGCATGCGAACGGGTTCGGTCTTGCGCTTGGCGGAGGCTTCGGACGCAGGGACGGCCGAAGCGGAGGTGGTCGCGGCGCAGCCCGTGAGCGTGCCGATGGAGCCGAGGGCGAGGGCGCCCGCCGCAACGATGAGCGCGGTGCGCGCGAAGGTGTGTTTGAACATCTCGATCAAGTTCCTTCTCCGGAAGAGGACGGAGCGCCTGCACGCCGCCCCCTTCGGGTAGTCAACAAGATCGCCGCAGGAGTCCCCTTCCTTCAGGTGGGGGAGGAATGCGGCGC
>CAJKCQ010000065.1 GCA_905198475.1 uncultured Sutterella sp.
TCCTCGGCGGCGCGCTTCTCAGCGAGCGCGCGGGCCTCGGCCTCCATGCGCGCCTGCTCCTCGGCCTGCAGCTGGGGGTTCTTCACGAAGACGCGCTTGCGGCGCACTTCGACCTGAATCGTGTGGGCGCGCCCGGAGGCGTCGCTCTGCTTGATCACGCTCTTCTCCTTGCGGGTGAGGGTGATCTTCCTCTGGCTCGACTGCGTGCGCTCGATGCGCAGGCTGTCAAGGAGCCGGTTCTTGTCGGCGTCGGAGAGCGTGTCGGTCTCCGCGGACTTGTCCACGCCCGCGGCGCGAAGCTGCTCAATGAGGGTCTTGGCAGGGAGCTTCAGTTCCTGCGCGAATTCCTTAACCGTCATGCTGGTCATGTTCTTTTCTACTCCTTCGAATGCGCCCCGGGCGGCGCGGAGGCCTCCTGCGCTCACCGCCCCTCCCGGCGGGGAGGGGGGAGCGGGGGCCGCTTACGCGGCGCCACTTGAAGGGCGCATTCATGCGGGATGCGGTTTGGGTGGGTGGGATGCTCGCAGCAGGAGCGTCATTCCTTCTTTTCAGCCGCTTCGGCCTTGGCGGCGTCTTCGCCGAACCAGTGCGCGCGGGCGGCCATGATGAGGCGGCTCGCAGCGGCCTCGTCAAGCCCGGTGATCTCGACGAGCTCTTCGGTGGCGAGGCCGCCGAGGTCGTCGAGCGTGCGCACGCCGCGGCCCACGAGCTTGCTCGCGAGGTCGTTGTCCATGCCCTCGAGCGCGAGGAGCGCCGGGTCGGCCTTGCGCAGGTTCTCCTCACGCGTGATCGCGTCGGCGAGGAGCTTGTTGCGGGCGCGGGCGCGCAGCTCCTCGATCGTCTCCTTGTCGAAGGCTTCGATCGAGAAGAGCTCCTTCTCGGGCACGTAGGCGATCTCCTCGATCGAGGAGAAGCCTTCGGCGATGAGCACGTTGGCGGCCGCCTCGTCGATGTCGAGGCTCTTCATGAACTCCTCGCGGATGCGGGCGACTTCGGCGTCGCGCTTCTCGCTCGCCTCGGCCTGCGTGAGGATGTTGATCTGCCAGCCGGTGAGCTCGGAGGCGAGGCGGACGTTCTGGCCGCCGCGGCCGATCGCGACGGCGAGGTTGTCCTCGTCGACCACGACCTCCATCGTGTGGGTGTCCTCGAGCATCACGATCGAGCGGACCTTCGCGGGCTCGAGCGCGCCCACGACGAACTGCGCGGGATCCTCGTTCCAGACGACGATGTCGATGCGCTCGCCGGACAGTTCGGACGTCACGGCGTTCACGCGCGAGCCGCGCATGCCGATGCAGGTGCCGATCGGGTCCACGCGGTGGTCGTGCGAGGTGACGGCGACCTTCGCGCGCGCGCCCGGATCGCGGGCGGCGGCCTTGATCTCGATGATGCCCTCTTCGATTTCGGGCACTTCAAGCTCGAAAAGCTTCTTGAGGAATTCGGGCGAGGTGCGCGAGAGGATCACGGTCTTGCCCTTCGGGGTGTCGCCGACGTGGTCCACGTAGGCGCGCACGCGGTCGCCCGTGCGCATGTTCTCGCGCGGGATCATCTGGTTGCGGGGCAGGCGCGCCTCGAGGCGGCCCACCTCGACGATGGCGTCGCCCTTGTCCATGCGCTTGATCGAGCCCGTGACGATCGACTCCTTCTTCTCGAGGAACTCGGCGAGGATCTGTTCGCGCTCGGCGTCGCGCAGGCGCTGCAGGATCACCTGCTTGGCGTCCTGGGCGAAGCGCCGGCCCGCGGAGTCGATGTCCACGTTCTCGATCGGACGCTCGACGTAGTCGCCCGGCTGAAGGTCGGGATATTCGTCATGAATGTCGGAGAACATCTCCTGGTGGTCGGGCTCCTGCAGGCCCTCCTCGTCGGGCACGACGAGCCAGCGGCGCACGGCGGTGAATTCGCCCGTCTGCTGATCGACGCGCACGACGATGTCGGCGTCCTCGCCGGGGAAGCGGGCGCGCTTGATCGCGCTCGCGAGGGCGATTTCCAGCACGCCGAAGACGATGTTCTTCTCGACGTTCTTTTCACGGGCGAGCACGTCCACGAGCTCGAGCATTTCACGGCAGTTCATTTTCTTCCTACCCCTTGAAGTTCAGTTCACGAATGAGATGGGCGCGCTCGACCTCGGAGAGCGGGAAGGCGACGCGCACGGGCGCGGCTTCGACGGTCGTGCGCTTCTTGGCGCGCAGCGCCGCGGCGCGCGGCGTGCGGGCGACGTCGACCTCGAAGTAGTCGAATTCAATCCTCTCGGCGCCCGACTCGCCCGAGATGCCGATGATGCGGCCCTCGAGCTTGCGGCGGCCCGCCGCCGGGAAGCCTTCGGCCTGCATGGGCGCGAAGAGCTCGACCGCGGCGAGTTCGCCCGCGAAGCGCTCCCAGTCGCGGGCGCGCTTCAGGGGGCGCTCGACGCCCGGAGACGAGACTTCGAGGCGCTCGTAGGGCACGTCCTCGACCGTGAAGAGGTGCGTGAGCTGATCGCTCACGCGCTCGCAGTCTTCGAGCGAAATGCCGCCTTCGGCCGTCGTGTCGATCGTGACGCGCACGAGGCCGCGCGCGAGGCGCTCGCAGTCGACGTACTCGTAGCCGAGCCCTTCGACGGTCTTCTCCACAAGGGCGCTCAAGGCTCCGGAGGATGAATTCATAGGCTTCAAAACCCTTCAAACGGAGCGGACGCCGCGGCGCCGGGGCCCTCCCTTCGATTCGCCGGGAGAACGGGGCCGCCGCAGTGGTCCGCTCGAGATCAAAAAAAAATGGGCATCACTGCCCATTTCTCTCTCCCGCATCCGCCCGCCCTGATGAAGCCGTCTTTTGCGGCTTTGGGGCGGCGGCGCAGGCGGCACGGCCGCAGCTCCTCCGCAGGGAGCCCCGGCTGCGGGAGAGAGGCTCTCCTCCGAGACGGGGCGCCCCGTTTCATGCGGACGGGCGCGACTGCCAGAATGCGACGTCTCAAGGCGGTGGAGGCGTCCCGGGCGAAGACTCCCTGCGGGAGCGCCTGGGGACATCCTCTGCCGGACCGCTCGTGCCCTCAAGAAAATGAGAAGGGCCGACATTGGGCCCGCACTTCGGTTCATCCGGCATTCGGTCTCCGGCTGGAGGGCCGAACCCTCCGGCGGCTCTGACCGGCCTTGAAGAATAGGCGTGATTCTAGGGAAAACTCAACCCGGGCGCAAGGAGCCGGGGCGACTTTCTCGCCGCCCGCGGCGCCCCGGGCGCCCACGGGACCCGAAGTCCTCAGAGGCGTCCGCCCCGGGGACCGCGCCCCGACTTCGGACCGCGCGGGGTGGCGTCGTCTTCGGCCGGGCCCTTGCGGTAGGCGCGCTGCGTGCGCCGGCCGCTCATGTCGCGCCCCTCCTTGAAGGGCACGCCCGTGCGGTCGGTGTCATTGCGGCCCGCGCGCTCCTCGCGGCGCGGACGGCGGGCGGCCTCGGCCTCCTCCTTCTCCATGCGCTCGCGCCAGCGGATGCGCGCGGCGGCCTTCTCCGCCTTCACCTCCGCGGCCTTCTCGGCGGCCTCCTCGGGCGTGACGGAGCGGTCGATGCGGTCGAGTTCGGCGATCCAGCGCTTCACGTCGGCGGGTTCGAGCTCCTTCATCTTGCCGCGCAGGAGCCCCGGCGGGAGCTCCACGGCGCCGTAGCGCACGCGGATGAGGCGCGAGACGGTGAGGTTCACCGCCTCGAAGAGGCGCCTCACCTCGCGGTTGCGGCCTTCGCGGATCGTCACCGTGTACCAGTGGTTGAGGCCGCGCCCGCCCTCGTCCTCGAGCGTTTGAAATTTCGCCGGACCGTCCTCGAGTTCGACCCCATCGAGCAGCTGCTGCTCGGCCTCGGGGGTGAGTTCGCCCGCAGTGCGCACGGCGTACTCACGCTCCATCTCGTAGCGCGGGTGCATCAGGCGGTTGGCGAGCGCCCCGGAGGTCGTGAAGATGAGGAGCCCCTCGGTGTTGAAGTCGAGGCGCCCCACGGCGATCCAGCGCCCGCCCGGCACGCGCGGCAGGTGCGCGAAGACGCTCGGACGCCCCTCGGGGTCGTCGCGCGAGACGATCTCGCCCGCGGGCTTGTGGTAGATGAGCACGCGCGGCGCGTCGCCCGGCTGCGGGGCGGCGCGGCGCACGGCGCGCCCTTCGACGCGGATCACGTCCTCGGGGCCCACGCGGTCGCCCAACTTGGCGGAGAGGCCATTCACCGTCACGACGCCCGACTCGATGAGGCGCTCCATTTCGCGCCGCGACCCCCAGCCCGCGTCGGCGAGGGCCTTCTGGAGCTTCTCGGTCGCAATGCCGGCGAGGGCGGCGGCGGCCGCGGCCGCCTCAGCCGTCTGCGGGCGGTCGGCCTCCCGGTCCGGGCGTTTCACCGGACGGGGCTTCTTCATCGGCGCCCTGAAGGGCGTGCGCTTCTTTTCGGCCGTCTGCGGACGGCCCCGGTTGTTCTTCGTCAAAATTCAGTTCCTCCTGCAGCTGCATCGAGCCGATTCCGGGCGATTCCTGCGCTTGCGGATTTTCGTCGCCCAAGGCGAACTCCTCCGGCGCGGTTGCGGCAAGATTGGGGAGCTCCGCCAGGCTCCGGATCCCAAGATCCGTCAAAAAGGTCTTCGTCGTGCCCAAGAGCGCCGGGCGACCCGGCGTCTCGCGCCATCCCACCGTCTCGATCCACCCGCGGTCCTCGAACTGCCGGATGATCGCCGGGTTGACCCCGACGCCGCGGATCTCCTCGATGTCGCCGCGGGTCACGGGCTGCCGGTAGGCGATGATGGCGAGCGTCTCCATCGCGGCGCGCGAATAGCGCGCGGGGCGCTCCTCGGCGAGCCGCGAGAGCCACGTCATGGCTCCGGGGGCCGTGCGGAAGCGCCAGCCGCCGTCCGCGGTCTCCTCGAGCCGCATCGCGCGGTCCTCCCACGAGCGCGCAAGCGCCTCGAGTTCGGTGCGGATCTGCTTTGCGGTGGGCTCGTCCTTGAAGAGCCGCCGCATCTCGCGGATCGTGAGGGGGCGGCCCGCGGTGAGGAGCGCGGCCTCGAGAATCGTCTGCGGCGTGAATTCAGCCATGGTCGGGGCCCTGCGATGAAGGCGCTACGGCGCCCCGTGGGGCGCCGACGACGTCTGACGTCCGCCATTCTAAGAAGAATGCCGGACGATCAGGCAAAAAAAAGCCCGAACCGTTCGGTCCGGGACGTTTTTCTTCTCCTGGAGGCAACTGGCGGAAGGGGTGGGATTTGAACCCACGATACGGTATAACCGTATACCGGATTTCGAGTCCGGCGCATTCGACCTCTCTGCCACCCTTCCGTGTCCAAGAGAGGAGTCGAATATTACAGAGCCCGGGAGAAAAAAGCAAGAGGCCGGACGAAAAAATCCGGCGCCGGAGATGACGAAGCGCCGGGACCGTCCGCAGACGGGCGCCAGCGCTTCGTGCGTTCGGGGCTCCGCCGTTCGAGACCTCTTCCCGGGCGCCGGACCGGCGCCCTAATGGATCCCGGACGGAGGAGGTTCTTCCTTACTCCCCGGCGGGGACGATCTTCTCCTTGCCGTTCATGTAGGGACGCAGCGCCGTCGGGATCGTCACCGACCCGTCGGCGTTCTGGTAGTTCTCGAGGACGGCGACCAAGGTGCGGCCGACGGCGAGGCCCGAGCCGTTCAGGGTGTGCACGAGGCGGCTGCGGCCGTTCTCGTCCTTGAAGCGCGCGCCCATGCGGCGGGCCTGGAAGTCCTCGCAGTTCGAGCACGAGCTGATCTCGCGGTAGGTGTTCTGCGCGGGGATCCAGACCTCGAGGTCGTAGGTCTTGCACGAGCCGAAGCCGATGTCGCCCGTCGAGAGGGCCATGACGCGGTACGGCAGCTCGAGCTTCTGGAGGATCGACTCGGCGTCGCGCGTGAGGCTCTCAAGTTCGTCGTAGGAGTGCTCAGGGCGGACGATCTTCACCATTTCGACCTTGTCGAACTGGTGCTGGCGGATCATGCCGCGCGTGTCGCGGCCGTAGGCGCCCGCCTCGGAGCGGAAGCACGGCGTGTGGGCCGTGAGGTAGATGGGAAGGTCGGAGGCCTTGAGCATCTTGCCGGCGACGGAGTTGGTGAGCGTCACCTCGGCGGTCGGCACGAGGTACATCTGCTCCATGTCGCTGTAGGCGCCGCCCTTCTTCGCGGCGAAGAGGTCCTCTTCGAACTTCGGCAGCTGACCCGTGCCCGTCATGGTCGAAGCGGTGACGATGTAGGGGGTGTAGCACTCGGTGTAGCCCTGCTCACGCGTATGGACGTCGAGCATGAACTGCGCGAGGGCGCGGTGCAGATGCGCGACCTCGCCCTTCATGAAGCAGAAGCGCGCGCCCGAGAGCTTCGCGGCCGTGTCGAAGTCGAGCCCGAGCGGGGCGCCGACGTCCACGTGGTCCTTGATCTCGAAGTCAAAGGTGCGCGGGGTACCCCAGCGGCGAACCTCGACGTTCTCGGTTTCGTCCTTGCCGATCGGCGTCGTGGGCGAGGGGAGGTTCGGCACGCGCAGAAGCAGGTCGTGGAGCTTCTCGAGCGTCTCATCGAGCTCGCTCTGCAGCTCGGCGAGTTCGGCGGGAATGGCGGCGGCCTTGGCGAGGAGCTCGGTCGCGTCCTCACCCGCCTTCTTCTTCATGCCGATGTCCTTCGAGAGCGCGTTGCGCAGCGCCTGCAGCTCCTCGGTCTTCTGCTGCACGTTCTTGCGGCGGTCCTCGAGCTCAGTGAAGGCCTCCACGGGGAAATCGAAATTGCGCGTCTTCAGGCGAGCCACCACTTCCGGGAGGTTCTTCCTGAGCATCGTCACATCGAGCATGTTCTCTTGTCCTAGGGTGTTTGAGTAGCGCGGTGGAGGGCCCCCCGTCGACCGGGGCGCCCCCGCTGCGCGGGAATTCACGTCGTGCGGACGGCGTGCGGGAGCCGCCGTCACGGGAAACTGTCATTTTCGCGGTTTCCACGCCCGCATGCAAATCAGCCCTGTCCGCGGCGGCGGCCGCGGCCGGCCTTCCGGGCGGCTTCGTTCAGGGCTTCGAGCCCCTTGAGCTTCTCGGCGATCTTCGCCTCGAGCCCGCGGTCGGTGGGCACGTACCAGCGGCGGCCCTCAAGCCCCTCGGGGAGGTACACCTCGCCCGCGGCGAAGGCGCCCGGCTCGTCGTGGGCGTACCGGTAGCCCTCTTTGTAGCCGAGATCCTTCATGAGCTTCGTCGGGGCGTTGCGCAGGTGCATCGGCACGGGGCGCGAGCCGTCCTTGCGGATGAACTCGCGCAGCTCGTTCATCGCCTTGTAGACGGCGTTGCTCTTCGGGGCGCAGGCGAGGTAGACCGCGGCCTGCCCGAGCGCGAGCTCCCCTTCGGGGCTCCCAAGGCGCTCATAGATCTCCGCGGCCTCCACCGCCACCGTCGCCGCCCGCGGGTCGGCGAGGCCGATGTCCTCGACCGCCATGCGCATGAGCCGGCGGGCGATGTAGCGGGGGTCGCACCCGCCGTCGAGCATCCGCATCATCCAGTAGAGCGCCCCGTCGGGGTCCGAGCCCCGCACGGACTTGTGCATCGCGCTGATCTGGTCGTAGAAGTTGTCGCCCCCCTTGTCGAAGCGCCGCAACGTGGCCGGTGTGGTCTTCCTCAGGAACGCGGCGTCCACCTCGGCGACGTGCCGTTCGCGCGCCATCGTGCAGCAGACGTCGAGAGCGTTCAGGCACCGCCGCGCGTCGCCGTCGGCGAGCGAGACGAGGATGCCCTTCGCCTCGTCGGTGACCTTGAGCTCGGGGAACTCGCGCGCGAGCGCGCGGTTGATGAGCTCCATCGTTTCGTCCGTCGAGAGGCTCGTGAGCTGGTAGACGGTCGAGCGCGAAAGGAGCGCCCCCACCACTTCGAAGGAGGGGTTCTCGGTCGTGGCGCCGACGAAGATGAAGAGCCCCGACTCGACGTGCGGCAGGAACGCGTCCTGCTGGCTCTTGCTGAAGCGGTGCACCTCGTCGACGAAGACCACGGTGGGACGCCCGGTCGCCGCCATGGTGCGCCGGGCGGCGTCCACCGCGTCGCGGATGTCCTTCACGCCGCCCAGAACCGCAGAGATCGCGATGAAGGGCAGATCAAAGGCATTCGCCATGAGGCGCGCAAGCGTCGTCTTTCCGACGCCCGGAGGGCCCCAGAGAATCATCGAGTGGGGACGGCGGTTCTCAAAAGCCACCCGCAGCGGCGCGCCGGGCCCGATGAGCTTCTTCTGCCCGATCACTTCGTCGAGCGTCTGCGGCCGCATGCGCTCGGCAAGAGGCTGCAGCATGGGCTGGACGGGCTTCTGCGCGGTACGCGGGCGCGGCGCCGCGGCGGGCGCGTCGTTGCCAAAGAGGGAGTCGTCGGGCATGTCGCTCTGGGTCTCGATGGAGGTGGATGGGCACGAGCGGAGATTCTACCGGCCGCCGCGGGGCCGAAAAAGCGAAAACCCCACCAGACGGGAGTCTGATGGGGTTCTCTTTGTAGGGAGCCTGGCGATGACCTACTTTCACTGGAAATACAACCAACTATCATCGGCGCAGAGGCGTTTCACTGTCCTGTTCGGAATGGGAAGGAGTGGGACCGCCACGCTATGGTCGCCAGGCTAAAGGGGGTGGAAAAGTAAAGATTTCTGCGGGTTGCGACCGCATCTTTTCGATTCTTGAGTTCTCTTCGTCCGCACGACGAAAAGCTTCACGGTTATAGGATCAAGCTTCACGAGCAATTAGTATTGGTCAGCTCAACGCCTCACAGCGCTTGCACATCCAACCTATCAACGTCCTGGTCTCGAACGACTCTTCAGGAGGGTCTAGCCCTCAGGAAGACTTATCTTCAGGCAGGTTTCCCGCTTAGATGCTTTCAGCGGTTATCCTTTCCCCACATAGCTACCCGGCGGTGCCACTGGCGTGACAACCGGTACACCAGAGGTGAGTCCACTCCGGTCCTCTCGTACTAGGAGCAGCCCCCGTCAATCTTCCAACGCCCACGGCAGATAGGGACAAAACTGTCTCACGACGTTTTAAACCCAGCTCACGTACCTCTTTAAATGGCGAACAGCCATACCCTTGGGACCGGCTACAGCCCCAGGATGAGATGAGCCGACATCGAGGTGCCAAACACCGCCGTCGATATGAACTCTTGGGCGGTATCAGCCTGTTATCCCCAGAGTACCTTTTATCCGTTGAGCGATGGCCCTTCCATGCAGAGCCACCGGATCACTAAGACCTACTTTCGTATCTGCTCGTCTTGTCGGACTCGCAGTCAAGCACGCTTTTGCCTTTGCACTATCAGCACGATTTCCGACCGTGCCTAGCGTACCTTCGCACTCCTCCGTTACCCTTTAGGAGGAGACCGCCCCAGTCAAACTGCCTACCATGCACGGTCCCCGAAGCGGATCACGCTCCTAGGTTAGAACCTCAAACAAATCAGGGTGGTATTTCAAGGATGACTCCGTCAAGACTGGCGTCCTGACTTCACTGTCTCCCACCTATCCTACACAGATCGGTTCAAAGTCCAATGCAAAGCTGCAGTAAAGGTTCATGGGGTCTTTCCGTCTAGCCGCGGGGAGATTGCATCATCACAAACATTTCAACTTCACTGAGTCTCAGGAGGAGACAGTGTGGCCATCGTTATGCCATTCGTGCAGGTCGGAACTTGCCCGACAAGGAATTTCGCTACCTTAGGACCGTTATAGTTACGGCCGCCGTTTACTGGGACTTCGATCAGGAGCTTGCACCCCATCAATTAATCTTCCAGCACCGGGCAGGCATCACACCCTATACGTCGACTTTCGTCTTTGCAGAGTGCTGTGTTTTTAGTAAACAGTCGCAGCCACCGATTCTCTGAGGCCTCTTCACGCTCCGGATGTTTCTTCCTTCACGCTACAAAGGCACACCTTATCCCGAAGTTACGGTGTCAATTTGCCGAGTTCCTTCTCCTGAGTTCTCTCAAGCGCCTGAGCATATTCAGCTCGCCCACCAGTGTCGGTTTGCGGTACGGTCAACAACAGACTGGAGCTTAGAGGCTTTTCCTGGAAGCCCATCCAATCACTTCAGCTGATCTCTCAGCCTCGATGCTTCGCCTCGGAGATTCGCCGGCGGATTTGCCTGCCGGCCTCCTACGCTCGCAAACCGGGATGTCCAACACCCGGATGATCTTCAGGACTCCGTCCCCCCTTCGCATCTGTCGTCGGTCTAGGAATATTAACCTTGTTCCCATCAGCTATGCTTCTCAGCCTCGCCTTAGGGGCCGACTCACCCTGCTCCGATGAACGTAGAGCAGGAAACCTTGGGCTTGCGGCGAGCGGGCTTTTCACCCGCTTTAACGTTACTCATGTCAGCATTCGCACTTCTGATACCTCCAGCAGCCCTCGCGGGTCCGCCTTCTCAGGCTTACAGAACGCTCCCCTACCACTCACTTAAAAGTGAATCCGCGGCTTCGGTTATCGACTTAGCCCCGTTACATCTTCCGCGCAGGAAGACTCGATCAGTGAGCTATTACGCTTTCTTTGAAGGATGGCTGCTTCTAAGCCAACTTCCTGACTGTCTTAGCCTTCCCACTTCGTTTTCCACTTAGCCGATATTTGGGACCTTAGCCGGCGGTCTGGGTTGTTTCCCTTTTGAGTCCGGACGTTAGCACCCGGTGCTCTGTCTCCCGTGCTCTGACTTCCAAGTATTCGGAGTTTGCCATGGTTTGGTAAGACGCCATGTCCCCCTAGCCATAACAGTGCTCTACCCCCTGGAGCCATACACGAGGCACTACCTCAATAGTTTTCGGGGAGAACCAGCTATCTCCAGATTTGTTTAGCCTTTCACCCCTATCCACAGCTCATCCGCTAATTTTGCAACACTAGTCGGTTCGGCCCTCCAGTGTGTGTTACCACACCTTCAGCCTGGCCATGGATAGATCATCTGGTTTCGGGTCTACGCCCAACGACTCCAATCGCCCTGTTCGGACTCGCTTTCGCTGCGCCTCCCCTATTCGGTTAAGCTCGCCATTGAACGTAAGTCGCTGACCCATTATGCAAAAGGTACGCAGTCACCCTTGCGGGCTCCTACTGTTTGTATGTATGCGGTTTCAGGATCTATTTCACTCCCCTCCCGGGGTTCTTTTCGCCTTTCCTTCACAGTACTGGTTCACTATCGGTCGATCACTAGTATTTAGCCTTGGAGGATGGTCCCCCCATGTTCAGACAGGATTTCTCGTGTCCCGCCCTACTTTTCGCAAGCTTAGTACCGCAAATCCAATTTCCTGTACGGGGCTGTCACCCTCTGTAGCCGGACTTTCCAGACCGTTCCAGTATCGAATTCGTTATCACTTGCAGGCTGCTCCAATTTCGCTCGCCGCTACTTTCAGAATCTCGGTTGATTTATTTTCCTGCAGTTACTTAGATGTTTCAGTTCACTGCGTTCGCCTCACAGAGCTATGTATTCACTCTGTGATACCTCAAAGAGGTGAGTTTCCTCATTCGGACATCCGTGGATCAAAGTTCGCTTGCCAACTCCCCACGGCTTTTCCCAGGCTGCCAGGTCCTTCATCGCCTGTGATCGCCAAGGCATCCACCACATACACTTAGTCGCTTGATCCTATAACTCTGAAGCCTTTTGCCTCCAGAGCGCAAGACGACCTGTAACGCGCTGCTTCTCTGAATCATGCGGTTCTTGAGAACTTCATGAATCGTTTTTCGTGAATGCAATCACAACCCTTGAGACTGTCTTGCTGCCGAAGAAGCATCTCAACTTCCTCGACGACAATCTCAATTGTCTATCTTTACTTTTCCAAATTTTTAAAGATCTAAATCAAGCTTCAACAACCTGATAAGTGTGAACGCCGAAAGAGTCTTGTCGGAGCCCCGAAGGGGCCGACTCTCTTTAAAGGAGGTGATCCAGCCGCACCTTCCGGTACGGCTACCTTGTTACGACTTCACC
>CAJKCQ010000066.1 GCA_905198475.1 uncultured Sutterella sp.
CTGGAAGAGACCCTTCCGGCGGAAGACTCTGAGTAGGCATTAGCCGACTTTTGGGATGAAGGCTTGAAGGCTCTCCCGAGCGGGAGAGCGGCGGCCTTCGGCCGGGTTTCCGTCAAGGACAGGCTCGAAGAAGGCCCCAAGGAAAAGGCCCGCGGGAGACCGCGGGCCTTCATCATGACCGTGCGCCGCCTTGAGCAGGCGGCGCGCTGGGGCGTCTCACCCGAAGCACTTTCTCCAGGCCTCAACGGCCGCGAGCACGTCGAGACGGTCGGGGTGCGTCTCGGCGGCCTTGCGGCGCGCGTCGCGCGCGGGATCGGGCTTGCCGTTCCCGAACATCTTGTTCATGCGCTCGATCAGCTCGGGGTCGATGCGCCCCTGGCAGAGGAAGGTGCCCTTCAGGACGTTCCCTTCGCCCGCAGCGACGAGCTCTTCCGAGGTCTTCTGCATCCACGCGAGGGCGCGCTCCTCCTGCGGACAGCCGCCCATCGTGGCGAAGCAGGCGACTTCCTTCCCGCAAAGGCGCTTCGCGGCCGCCTTCATGTCTTCCGGGGCCATGCCGCGGTCGCACCAGAAGAAGAGCCCGACGGGGCCGAAGCCCGAGAGGTCTTCGGGAAGATCGGCCGCGTTCATGTAGACGGCGCCCGCGACTTCGTCCGCGACGCCGTGGGCGATGATGCGGGTGTTGCCGGTCTTGGAGCTTACGAGAATTAGGGGTTTCATGGTGCTCCTCCCCCTTCAGGCGCAGAACTTCTCGCGGTCGGCGAAGAAGGCGGTCTTCACGGACTCGATGATCTGGTGGTTTTCGCGGCCCGCGTAGACGGAGAAGCTCACGGCGCCTTCGGCGTCGAAGAAGGCCACGGAGAGCGACTCGCGTCCCATGAAGGGCATCGTGAGGAAGGCCGCGGCCTTGATGTTCTCGACGCGGATGTGGCCGCCCACGACGGCGTCCTTCGCGAGGATGTTGTAGTAGCCCTGCGCGGTCTTGCCGGTCGAGAGCTTCGCGGCGATCTCAAAGACGTGGCCGCCGTGAATGAGAAAGAGCGTCGCCTTCGCCCAGTCGGCGAGCGCGGCCCAGAGTTCGGGGAAGCGTTCCGCGGCGTCGCCCGTGACGAAGGAGACGCGGTCGGCGGGGAGGCGCTTGGCGGCTTCAAGCTCCGTGAGGCCGAGCTTCTGCGCGACGACGCCGAGCGTCACCGGGAACTTGGCGTTCATGAGTTCGGTGATGGCGGCGGCCTGTTCGGCGGTGGGTTCGATGCGTTCGATCGTCATGGCTTGGGTGTCCTATGGTGGATGGTTGCTTCAATGGGGTGGAAGGAATGGGTTGAGGGCTTCAGCCCTCGGGCTGGAGCCGCTGCATCACGAGCGCGCGGTCGCAGATCGAGAGGAGCTCGAGGTCGTGGGTGATGAGGAAGACCGCGCGTCCGCGGGCGGCCTCTTCGCCGAGAAGTGTGGCGATGCAGGCCATGTTCGCGCCGTCGAGACCGCTCGTCGGTTCGTCGAGGATGAGGATCGCCGGGTTCTTCACGAGTGCGCAGGCGATGACGACGCGCTGCTTTTCGCCGCCCGAGAGGCTCTGCGGGTGGCGAAAAGCGAGGTGCGAGAGGTTGAGGCGCCGCATGATCTCCTCGCAGCGCCCGGCCTCGGAATCGGTGAGCTTCACGCGCCTGAGCTTCGCCCAGAAGCCCTCCTTGGCGCGCTCCGCGGCGATGCCCGCCTCCATCGCGGAGCGGATCTCCTCGCGCACGGTGCGCATCTGCAGCTGGTGGTCGGCGTTCTGGAGCACGAGCCCCGAGTGCGGCATGAGGCCGCCATTGCCGACGGGCTTCCCGCAGACGGCGAAGACGCCTTCGGCCTTGTTGAGGCCCGTGAGGATGCGCGCGAGCGTGGTTTTGCCCGTGCCGTTTGCGCCGATGAGCGCCGTGACGCCCGCCGGGACGGGAAACGAAACGTCCGTGAAGATCGGCTTCTCGGGCGTGTAGGCGAAGCTCATGTGCGACGCGGAGAAGACCGCGTCCGTTTCGTCGGGCGCCGCGCCGAAGACCACGGGGATCGAGGGCAGCGTCTCGCGCGGATCCTCAACGTCCGCACGGCGCAGCCCCCAACGCTCGCGCATCCCTTCGTCCTCGAGGATCGACCAGGCGCCGCGCTCCTCGATGCGGCCCTTCGACATGACGATCACCTCGTCGGCGACGTCCTTGAGCCAGTAGAGGCGGTGGTCCACGACGAGGATCGCCGCGCCTTCGCGCTTCAATTCCCCCATCGTGAGGGCGAGCGACTCCGTCGCCTCCGGGTCGAGATTCGCCGACGGCTCGTCGAAGATCAGAACCTTGGGGCCGAGGGCGAGGATGCTCGCCAACCCCACCTTCTGCTTCTGGCCTTCGGAGAGCGCGTGGATGTCCTGGTTGAGCAGCGGCTCGATGCCGAGCTTCTTCGCCGCGCGCTCGACGCGCTGGTCGATCTCTTCGGGCGGCACGCCGCGGCTCCTGAGCGCGAAGGCGATCTCGTCGCCCACGGCGAGCGCGAAGAACTGCTCCTCGGGGTCCTGAAAGAGCGTGCCGACGACCTCAGCGAGCTCCGCCACGGGCGTCGTCGAGACGTTGAGTCCCGCGACCGTGACCGTGCCGAAGACCGTGCCGCCGTAGATCTGCGGGCAGATGCCGTTCGTGAGGCGCATGAGCGTGGTCTTGCCGCACCCCGAGGCGCCGGTGACGACCTTCAGCTCCCCCGCGTTCACCGTGAGGGAGATGTTCTCGACCGCCTTCTGAGTCGTGTTGGCGTAGACGTAGGAGACGTTCTTGAATTCGATCATCTTCATGGGGAAGGCGCTCCTAGGGCATGGCGACGGGGGTGGCCCAAATGTGCTTGAGGAACACTTCGGCGAGGAGGGTGAGGACGGCGGTGAGCGTGAGGACGCCGAGCACGACCACGTCCGCACGGGTCATCGTCCGCCCGTCCATGCGCATCGTGCGCTTGGTGGTGCCGAGGCCCTTGAGTTCGGACGCGACGCCGAGCGTCTCGGAGGACTTCAACGCGCGGAAGAGCACGGGCGCGAGGACGAGGCGGGCGCAGAGCAGCGGCCGCATCGTCATCATCACCGGACCCACTGGCCAGCCGCGGATCTTGAGCGTCTCCCAGACCTGCTTGATGTCGTTCGTGAAGGTCGGGATGAAGCGCAGCATCACCGCCGTCGGGAGGAAGATGCAGAAGGGAAGGCGGATGCGCTCGAGCGTGGCGAGGAGATCCTCGACGCGGGTCGTGAGGGCGAGCACCATCACGACGTTCATCATCGAGAGGCCGCGCAGGAACGGAATGAAGAGCGCCTTCAAGGTGAGTCCCCCCATCGCGGGGAACCACTGCTCGAGCAGGAGCCCGAAGAGCGCGGCGACCGCCATCATCACGGCCATGGCGCCGTAGAGGACCGCGAGGAGCCCCGGGCGCTTCAGAAAGAGCGCGTAGACGAGGGTGGCCGCAAAGAGAACGAGCTGCGAAAGGGCGCCCCCGCAGGCGACCGTGAGTACGGCCGCGGCGAGGGTGACCATGAGCTTCGTGCGGGCGTCGAGGTGCTGCAGGGGGGACGCTTCCGCCCCCGGCTTCTTAGCGAACAAAGCCCGCATGCTTCAATTCTCCAACAGTTTTCCAGCCGAACCAGAGGCCGAAGAGCGATCCGAGATAGCCGCAGAGGACGATCGGAATGATGACCGTCATGAGCTGCGGGCTTTCGCGCAGGAAGAGGTACGACACCCCGAGGGAGAGCCCCTTGCTCATGAGGTCGTAGACGCCGACGGCGACCCAGGGGGCCCAGGGCTTCTTCGCTCCGCCCGAGATCCAGACGAAAAGTTCGCCCGCCAGGGCGCCGGCAAGGGCGGCCGGGAGCAGCGTGAGGCTCCCGCCCAGAAGACAGACGCTCACGATCATCGAGACGATCGTGAAGAGCGTGAGGGTGCCGAGCTTGGGCACCTTGGTGAGGAGCACGATCATCAAGGTCGTGAAGACCAGGTTCTTGGCGATCAGGCTTGCGGGGTTCATGCCGCCGCCCGCAAGGGCGATCAGGAGGCTCGAGAGCTTCGCGGCCGCGGCGAAGACGCCGACCAGGCAGAGTTCGCGCGCCTCCCAGTAGCGGTTGATGGGACGATCCATGAATCGTGCTCAATGGTGTTGAAAAGGGAAGGAGCTTCGCCTCGTCCGACCGGGCGGACCCGGACGGACGAGGGATGCTCACAGGACCAAGGGGTTAGAAGCGGGCGTTCATCTTGATGCTGAAGTAGCGGCCCGGCTCATAGATGGAGCCTTCGTTCTGGTACTTCTTGTCGAAGATGTTGTAGAAGCCCGCGTCGAGCGAGTACTGCTTCTCAGGACCGAAGGAGACGCCCGCCGTCATGTTGAAGGTGGTCGCACCGCCATAGCGAAGCTCCTTGTCAGGGTCGTTGTTCTCCAACGTCTTCATCGCGGTCTGCGTAAAGCCGTAGACGTCGGTGCGGAGCCCAAGACCGTTGTACTCGTCCGTCCAACGCACGCCGTAGCGGCCATAGAAGTCGGGCGTGCCGGACTTGAAGGTCTTCATGCCGTTGTGGTTGAACTGGCGGCGCATCCAGGTGAGGTTGGCGTACGGTTCGAAGCCCGTCGCACCGATTTCCCAGGAAGCGGACATTTCAAGCCCCCAGGTCTTGGCCTTGGCAATGTTCTGATACTGCGTGGTCGTCCCTCCGGTCAGCGCCACCACTGCGATGTAGTCGTCGGCATCGGAGTAGAAGGTGGTGGCGTCAAGCTCAACGCCGTGCTTGGACCAACGAGCACCGAGTTCGAAATTGTCGGACGTTTCCGGCTTCAGATCGGGGTTGGCAAGAGTGGTCGAAGAACCCGTACCCATGGCGGTGTCGATGTAGAGGTTCTGCAGTAGCGGGAACTGATAGCCCTGCGAATAGGCGGCGCGCAGCGTCAGATCATCAATGCCGTTCCAGAGGAGGCCGAAGTTGAAGACCGCCTTGCCGTCGGAAAGCGAGGGGAAGGACTTCGAGGCGGTGCCTGACCTCATACCCCAGGTGACCTGGTCCATTTCAGACTTGACCCAGGTGTAGCGGACGCCGTAATTGGCCGTCAAGTCGAAGGGCAGCGTCGTCTCCATGCTGGCGAACACGGCGTTCGTCATTTGGTAGCCGTCGTAATTTTTGTCAGTGACCTTCATAAGGGGCACGCCGGGAGAGCGAAGCATCCACATCTGGCTGGTGGCATCGAGGTCGTCGTAATTGAACTCATACCCCGCGATGAGGTAGTGGTTCTGTCCAAACCGCCAGTCCGTCTGAACGGAAAAGCCGTACTGATTGAGCTTGTTGTCGGCAAGAGGAGAGACGTAACTGGTGCTGTTCGGAACCCTGCCGTTAGAAGTGCCGATGGTGTTCGCCATCGATTTGTTGCCCCGCTGATAGAAGGCGTCGGTGCGGACACGAACCAGATTGTCAGAGATGTTCTTCACTTCGGCGAAGACGCCGGCCTTGTAGCGCTCCCACTTCGGCACGTCGACGGTGAAGTAGGGGTAGCCACCGGAAACGTCGGAGGAGCCGAATTCAAGGTCGTAGTATTCGAGGCGGCCGCCCACCTGAGCGTCCGCGGTGATGTCGTAGGAGACGAAGCCGGAGGCGGCGCGGGAGGTGAAGTACGTGTTGAACATGTCGCCGGCCGGCGTCTTCAGCTCACCGTCGTCCTCAACGCTCGCGGAGAGGCGGTAGTTCCAGCCGTTCGTCGAGCCATAGACCGACCCGGACGCGCTCTTGCCGGAGGCGGAGGTGTTCATCCCGGCGGAGAGTTCGCCGCCGATCGGCTTCGTGCCGCCCTTCTTCGTGATGATGTTGATCGCGCCGCCGATGGCTTCAGAACCATAGAGGACGGAGGCCGGTCCCTTGATCACTTCAATGCGCTCGATTTCGGACGGAGAGATCAGCAGGGGCGAGCCCGACATCGACTTCTGTTCGCCGATTTTTTGGCCGTCGATCATCACGAGCGTGTGGAAGGCGGATTCGCCGCGGATCTTCACGCGCTTGACGCCCTGCCCGCCATCGTTGTTGATGCGCACGCCGGGGACGTTTTCAAGCAGTTCGCCGACGGTGCGGGCATTGGATTCCCGGATCTCTTCTTGCGTAATCACGGAGACGGACATGTTGACGTCCTTGAGCTCCTGCTCCACGCGGCTCGCGGTCACCTTGACGGGTGCGAGCGTGGTGTATTCATCGGCCTGAGCGGCGCCGGCGCCGATGGCAAAGAGGGCGGCCGCAACGGCAGCGGCAAGAATGCGCTTCTGACAGTGCATTTTTATGTTTTCCAGAAGGAGGAGGTGTTGAGAAAGGTTCCAGGGCCTTGCGGTCTGGGGTCTCATGGATCGGCGTGGCTCACCCGAGGTGCGGGGGCACGGCCTTCTTGTCGTCCGCCGCTTCTTTGGCGGCGTATTTTTCAGGGTTCTTGAGGATCGCGTTGAACTCGTCGTCCGGGATCGATTCGATGAGCTTCAACACGGCTTCGCGGTCGATCTTTGGGCCCATGTGCGCGAGGCGCTCCGCGGGCATGCCGCGCAGCTTGTTCATGAGCATGGCGCGCGGCATCATGCGGGCCATGTCGCGCACGGAGGCGGGCACCATCGCGAGCATGCGGGCGATGCCGGCGATCGAGACGGGGGCGTTCGCTCCCGAGGCGTGCGGGTGGCCGCCCGGCATCGCGCCGGGGCGCCCCTCCATCGCAGGCGCCCCCATGACCTTCTTCATGCCGCCCGCGGGCATGGCGCCCGGGAGCATGGGCTCGAGCCAGTTCATGAGGAGCTGCGCGAGGGTGGTGTGCCAGTACTGGCCCGCAACCGTCTGGCAGTACCAGTCGCCGCGCTTCGTGAGAAGACCGGCCTCACCCCACTGCTTGATCACGGGGGCGGCCATCGCCTCGAGGTCGAGGCCGCCGAAGGCGGCGCCGATTTTCTTCAGGTTGATCGCGCCCGACTCCATGTCGGCCGAGAGGGTGCGCAGGAGGTACCAGTTGGGCTTCGGGGCCATGAGAAAGGCCGCGGGCTTCTCGCCCGCCTCGAGGATCTTGTAGTAGTCCTCGAGCTTCCTCTCCATCATGAAGGCGTTGCCGAAGAGGCGCCCGCCCGCGCCGCAGCCGAAGGCGAGGCAGTCGCAGGCGCTCTTGCCGAGCGCGTTGTAGATGTTGCGCTCGCGCGTGGAGCTGCCCCAGTGGTTGTTCGAGAGCCGGCGCCAGTTCTGTTCGGTGAGGTATTCGACCGACTTCGCGAAGAAGTCGGCCTTCTGGGCCTGGTCGGCCGCGGGAGGAAGCTTGCCCGACTCAATGCGGCGCGCGAGCGGGGACTTCTCGAAGACGTTGAGCTGATAGCAGTCGATGCCGTCCAAAGGCAGCGACGTTGCGGTCCTGAGGTCGTCCTCCCAGATCTCCATCGTCTGGCCCGGGAACCCGTAGATCAGGTCGAGCACCACGGCGGAGTCGTCGTAGGAGCAGAGCTGCTCGAGGCGCGAGATGATCGCATCGCGCCCGTCGACGCGCATCATCGACTGGCGCACCTGGGTGTTGAAGGTCTGCACGCCCAGGGAGAAGCGGTTCACGCCCCCTTCGAGCGCCGCCTCCATCTTCTCGTTCGAGAAGTTGTGGATGCGCCCTTCGAGCGTGATTTCGCAGTCGTTGGCGAGCGGCAGGTACTTCTTCAGGGCACCGAGCACGAGGCGCAGGTCGTCGGGCGAGAAGGCCGTCGGCGTGCCGCCGCCGAAATAGACGGCGTGGATCGGGGCGGAGTTCTGAGCCGCGCGGTCGGACCACATCTGGATCTCGCGCACGAGCTTCTCGGCGTACGCATGCACCGCCTCTTCCTTGAAGGGGTTTTGGTAGAACATGCAGTAGAGGCAGCGCGTCTCGCAGAAGGGGACGTGGATGTAGGCGAGCGACTTGCCCGTGCGCGGACGCTCGGCGAGCGCCTCAAGGGCCCTGCGTGCATTTTCTCCGGTCTTCGGCATGCCGCCCGGGCCCGAATGAATCACGGCCTTCGCCGTGAAGGCCGCGTGCAGCGGGTCGGCGGGGTTGGCGTAGAAGGCTTCCGGAGTGTGGGACTTCGCCCGTTCGCTCATTTCACGGGCGCCCGCCTCAAAGGTGGCGGCAGCGGGCTTCTTCGCCTCGCCGGAGGAGGAGTGCATCATGGTTGTGGCGGCCAAGGGTGTGGGGTGTCGGTGCCCGGGGAGACCGCTTCCGCCGGTTGGGCGGGCGGCTTCGGGGCGTTCGTCTTTGAAGAGCAATGAAAATCATTTCAATAGAGATAATGAAAATGATTCTCACTCGGCGCGGAGTATATCGGTATAATGTTCGAGCTGTCAAACATTGGCGGGGGGCTTCAATCTCTCTTGAGCGTCTCAATCTCTTCGCGCTTTAGGAAGCCCCGCACGACTCAGGACGCAGGCGGATCGGGCCGCCTCCACTTTGTCCCGACGACCTCACGCAAATCCGATGACCACGCCACACCAAGAAGAACCGTCCGTTCGTCCCGACGCGCCGGCCGACCATCCGGATGCGCCGCACTGCTGCGGAGCGTCCGCGTGCGCGCCTGCGCCCTCCCTCGCGGACAAGCATGCCGCGGGCCTTTCGCCCACGCGTCAGAACTACCTGAAGTACATCTACCTTGAGGAGGAGGCGCAGGGGTACGCACGCGCCTGCAAGCTCTCCGAAACGCTCGGCGTCACGCGCTCGACCGTGGCCCTCACCTTCCGCGACCTCAAGGAGCGGGGCTACATCACCTACGAGCGCTACAGCCCGATCCGCCTCACCGAAAAGGGGCGCGCGATCGCCGCGGAGCTCGTGCGCAAGAACAAGATCATCAAGCACTTTTTCAGCTCGGTGCTCGACCTTGACGAGAAGATGGCCGACAAGATCGCCTGCGAGCTCGAGCACGTGATCTCCGAAGCCGTTCTCGGCCGCCTCGCCCGCTTTGAAGGCCACATCGCGCTCCACCAGAGCTTCTGGCGGCAGCACGAGGGCGGCGTCGCTGCCGACGCGCCCGCCGGCATGCCCGCCGGCCACCCCGGCGCACATCCGGCCGCCATGCCCCCGGGGCACCCGGCCGTTGAGCCCGCCGAGGGCGAGGGCTCCTGATGCAAAAGCGGGCGGCTGCGCACGGGCGCCGCCCGCTTCAATGAAGAAGAACAGACATCCACCTCAAGGTCCATTGAAATGGCCGAGACCCAAACCGCCGCCAAACCGCTCATCGTCATCAGCTCGCGCACGGGCAACACGATGATCCTCGGGCACGCGATCTGCGACGCGCTTCCCGGCGCCGTGCTCGTGCGCCCGAAGGACCTGCCCGCGGACCTCGCGCCCTACAACCCGGTCTTGCTCGGCTTCTGGCGCGATCTTGACGACGCGCCCGAAGAGATGCGCGCCGTGGCGCCGCGCTTTGAAGGCAAGACCATCGGGTGCTTCGCGACGATGGGCGGCGACGCGCAGAGCCCCGAAGCGCGCGACTGGATGACGAAGACCGCGAAGCGCCTCGTCGAGGCCGGGCGCGGCAACACGCTCGCGCAGACCTTTCTCTGCCGTGGGCGCTTCGACCCGGAGGCGTTCGGCCGCATCACCACGATGATGGCCGGGCGCCCGGGGCTCGAAGGCGAGGAGAAGCGCCGCGCGAGCGACACGCACCCGGACCGGCTCGACCTCGAAAAGGGCGCGGAGCTCTTCCGGAGCGTTTTTGGCATGAATTTCTAGCGGGCGCCCTCCGTCGGGCTTCGCCCGGAGCAAGCGGACGTTCCTGCGCCGACCGGGAGGGAGCTCTCCCACATCGAGGCGGCGCCCTTCATTCTCTTCCAACAACCTCCACCACCATCATGACTCAGACCACCACGCCCGCCGTGAGCTTCGAAGGCGTAGAAAAACGCTACGCCTCGGGCACTCAGGCCCTCAAGGGAGTGTCGTTCGCCGTTGAAGAAGGCGAGTTCTTCGGTCTCCTCGGCCCCAACGGCGCCGGCAAGACCACCCTGATCTCCTGCCTCGCGGGGCTCACCACCCCGACGGCGGGCCGCATCGTCGTGCGGGGCGTGGACTGCGCGGCGGAGCGCCGCCGCGCGTCGCTCTCGCTCGGCATCGTCCCGCAGGAGATCACCTTCGACCCCTTCCTCACGGTGCGCGAGACGCTGCGCTTCCAGTCGGGGTACTGGGGGCTGCGCAGGAACGACGCCTGGATCGACGAGATCCTCGAGAACCTCGGGCTCGCCGACAAGGCCGACGCCTCGATGCGGGCGCTTTCGGGCGGCATGAAGCGGCGCGTTCTGGTCGCGCAGGCGCTCGTCCACAAGCCGCCCGTGATCGTGTTGGACGAGCCCACCGCGGGCGTGGACGTGGAGCTGCGCGAACACCTCTGGGACTTCATCGGGCGGCTGCACCGCGAGGGGCGCACGATCATCCTCACGACCCACTACCTCGCCGAGGCGCAGCAGCTCTGCAGCCGCATCGCGATCATGAAGTTGGGCGAGGTCGCCGCGCTCGAGCGCACCGAAACGCTCCTCTCGCGCTTTGAGGGCCGGGTGCTGCGCTGCCGCATCGTTTCGGGTGATCTGCCCGCGGCCCTGGAGCCCGACGTCGTGCGCCGCCACGGCGCCGACGTGGCGCTTCGGCTCACCGACGCCGACGACGTCCTCGCGAAGCTCGAATGCATGCGCGCGGCGGGCGTGAAGATTGAAAACCTCACGGTCGGGCAGCCCGACCTCGAGGACGTGTTCCTTGCACTCATGGGAGCGAATTGAGATGTGGACTCCGTTTTGGACGCTCTTTGAGAAGGAGGTCGTCCGCTTCATGAAGGTGTGGCTGCACACCGTGCTCGCCCCCGTGCTCACGGGCGGCCTCTACCTCGTCGTCTTCGGCGAGGCGCTCTCCAAGCACCTCCCCGTCTATGAGGGCGTCTCCTACACGGCCTTCATCATCCCGGGCCTCATCATGATGACGGTGCTGCAGAACGCGTTCTCAAACACCGCCTCCTCGCTCATCCAGTCGAAGATCTCGGGAAACCTCGTCTTCATCCTGCTTCCCTCGATTCCGGGGCCCGCGGTGGCCGCCGCCTACATCGGGGCGTCGTTCGTGCGCTCGATGCTCGCGGGCGCGGGACTCTACCTCCTCTGCGCCTACTGGGCCGCGCCTCCGGTGCGCGAGCCCTGGCTGCTCGTCTCCTTCGCCTTCTTCGGCTGCATGATCATGGCCGCGCTCGGCCTCATCACGGCGCTCTGGGCGGAGAAGTACGACCAGATGGGGGCGGTGATGAACTTCGTCGTGATGCCGCTCACCTTCCTCTCGGGCGTCTTCTACTCGGTCGAGTCGCTCCCGCCCCTCTGGCAGACGGTGAGCCGCCTCAACCCCTTCTTCTATCTCGTGGACGGCTTCCGACAGGGGTTCTTCGGCACGGGCGGCACCGACCCGTGGGCGTCGCTTCTGATCGTCGGCGTCACGGCCGCCGCCGTCATGGCGCTCGCCGTGGTGCTCCTCTCAAAGGGGTGGCGCATTCGCAACTGACCAAAAGATGGGCCTCGCGCAAGCCCCGTCCTTCAGGGCGAGGTTAGCGAGACCGAAATGTTTGTGGGATAATCTATTCCCATGAAGACCACTACTCCCACCTGCAT
>CAJKCQ010000067.1 GCA_905198475.1 uncultured Sutterella sp.
TGCAGCGCGCACGCCTCGGCGGCTCCGTTCCGCGCGTTCTGCGCGGCCTTCTCGTCCTTCTTGCCCGCTTCCTTCTCTTCGACGTCCTCCGTCGCCTGGGTCAGGGCCTCTGCGCCCATTTCTTTCTTCTCTTCGCTCCCGCCGCTCTCTTCCTTCTCTTCACTGCCCTCCGTTCCGGGCGCCTGAGCGGCCTTCGCGTCCGAATCCGGCTCTTTGGAGGCATCCGGAAGGAAGTGCGAGAAGAAGTCCTCAGCCTCTTTGAGCGGCAGCACGATGGAGGCGGGATTCCCGTTCCCGGGCACGAAGGCGGAGGCGAGGAGAGCGAACATCGGCCAAATCAGGCGCAGCGCCTTCTCCTTGGCGAACGCGATGATCAGGTCGGCGAGACGCCGGCGCGTGAAGACTTCGCCCACGAAGGGCGGAAGAACGATCTCCGCCGCCGCGGTCTCGGCGCGGCCGAGCGCGGCGCAGAGCCCCGCGTCGGTTTTGAGCGGCGCGACGAGCGGATCGTCGGTCGTGAAGGACGAGAAGACGATCGGCATCCAGCTCGAGACGTCCGACGCGAAGGCGTGTCGGGCGAGCATGCGCGTCACTTCGTCGCGCAGCCACCAACGTCCCTTGACGCTCACGACCTTCACGTGGCGCTTCAGCTGCTTCTGGATGCGGTCGCGCTCGGACTGCGTCATGGTCTCGAAGGCGAAGCGCAGCAGCTTCATGTAGTCGTCGAGAAAGAGGCTCTCGGAGGGGAACTCGAGCTTTGGGAGAAACGCCCGGAAGTGGGCGCGCTCCGCTTCGAGGCCGTCGGAAGCGGTGTCCTGATCCGGACTCTGCGCCGTACCCTGCATCAGAGCCGAATCCCCGCCGGCGTCCTGGGAGCCCCTCTGAGCGCCCGCTCCCGCCCGGGCGGGGGCTGCAGGCGCGACGCCCGCGACCGCTTCGACCACCTCGTCGGGGATTCCCGCCGTCGCCTCCAGGGGAGCCGTGGAGCGCCCCATGACGCCCGAGAGCGCCTGACTCAGGGGCGAAACCAATGCGACGCCCTTCAGCCCGGGATCGAGCGGATGAATCATCTTCATGCATGCGCAGTCCGCACGAGCGGCTGACGCTTCGCCAGCCGCGGCCTCGGGGGCGCCCCGCCACCCGTCCTTCTCAACCATGTTCTTCTCCTCGAGCTCACGATGCTCCGGTGCGTCGCGGCCTGCGCCGGCCGAGGGAGCGGCGGACGCTTCCTGCGCCTCAGACGCCTCAACCGTTTCAGAGGCCTGCACCTCTCCCGACGCCGCCGCAGATTCAACGGATGCGGCGGACGCCCCGGTGCCGTCCGGCCTGTCCATGGGGTGAGAGACTTCCTGCGTCTCCTGCGAATCCAGCGCCTCCTGCACTTGAGCCGTCTCAGCCGCTTCAGCCGCCTCGGCCTGAGCCGCCGCGCGCTCTTCCTCCGTCAGCACGCGCACGCGCATCGCGCTTGCGCCGTTCGGAAGCCTTTCCGTCTCGAGCGCGTACGTCTGCGCGAGCCCCTTGAAGTAGTTCGAGAGCTTCCTTACGCCGAAGACCGCCCAGTCGAAGTCGGGCGAAGCGCTCTTCACGGCGTCGTTGATGCGGGAGAGGTCGACGAACCGGGCGCCCTCGAGGCTCTCGCGGGCGACGACGCCGCGCACCATGTCGTGGAGGTCGGCTTCGGTCACCTCGGGGTTCGTCTGCGCCTCATGAAGGCGCCTGGCCTCCTCGGCCGTCTCGTCGTGAAGAAGCCGCACGCGGCAGTCGTTCCCGCCGCGCCCGTCCGGGCGGACGTCGCAGCGGAAGGTGGCCGAATGCTTCCTGAGGTAGTCGAGGAGCCCGCGCGTGCCCGAGAGGCGCCAGTTGACCTCGCCCACTTCACGGCGAACGAGGTTTCCGACATCCTGGCAGCGCGCCCAGCCCTCCTCGTCCTTCGTCTGCAGGATGGCCGAGGCGATTACTTGTCGGAGGTTTTGCATGGCGGACGGGCACTCTCATTTCTCCGGATCCGGCATGAAGCGCCGGCCCCGGACTGCTAACAGGATCAACACCCCGGCGGAGTGCGGCTTCGGGCGCAAACGCGGCGCACGGGCGGCCCTCCCCGAAAGGCATCCCGCATTCTAGCCGGCTCAGGAAGTGCGGCGCGCCCGAAGCGTCGGGAAGGTCCGCCGCCCACGGGCGCCCCGGCGATGTTGCCCAACGTGACGGGAAGGAGTTTCCCAACCACGACGTCCTGCCAGGAGAAGACCGCGGCGGAGGCCTTCCCGACCGCAACGAGCGCGGCGTAGCGCGGGTCGCCCGCGACGAAGGCCGTGGTCGGCGTCCAGAGCGCGGCGATCTTGCCGATCGTCTCCTTGGCGGAGGCCGCGGCGTAGATCGCGAGGCAGACCACCCAGTTGCAGCCGACGCCGCGCCAGAAGGCCTCCCAGCCGTCGAGCGAGGTCTTGGCGTTGGCGAGCTTCACGATGAAGCTCGCCCAGGGCATGGCGCCGTCGACGGATTCAAAGAAGATGCCCGCCTGCTTCACGAGCGCCCTGCCGACGAAGAGCGCCCCGAGGAAGTTCCTGACAGGAGAGGACGCCGGCGCGCAGCGCCACGGCCCTCAGAGGACCGCGATCAGCGCGTCCACGTCCTTCGGGTCGGTGGACCAGGAGGTGGCGATGCGCCGCACGACGTGCTGCGCGTCAGTCCGCTCCCAGAAGCTCGTGAGCACGACCTTGTCGAGCCGTTCGGCCGCTTCATTCGTGAGCCGCACGAAGATCTGGTTCGTCGTGCTCCCGAAGACCACGTCGTAGCCCTTCTCCGTCAGGGCCGCGCGGATGCGGTCGGCCTCGCGGACGGCGTGACGGCCGAGCTCGAGCCCGAGGTCGTCGGTGAAGAGCGCGTCGAACTGGATGCCGAGCACCTTGCTCTTGGCGAGCATCGCGCCGTACTGCTTCATGAGCGTGAAGAACCCCGGCACCGTGCCGGCCTTCGGGAACACCACGGCCTCGCCGAAGAGCGTGCCGCACTTCGTGCCGCCGATGTAGAAGACGTCCGCGAGGCGCGCGAGGTCGCCGAGCGTCACGTCGTTCGTCTTTGAACCGAGCCCGTAGAAGAGCCGCGCGCCGTCCACGTAGAGGGGCGCGCCGCGGCGGCGGCAGACCTCCGAGAGGGCCGTGAGCTCCTCGAGCGTATAGAGCGTGCCGTATTCGGTGGGCTGCGTGATGTAGACCATGCCGGGCTCGACCATGTGCAGGCGGTTGCCGTCGCCCTCCCAGGCGGCGAAGACCGCGTCCACGTCCTCTGCGGAAATCTTGCCCTGCCGCTCGGCGAGCTCGATCACCTTGTGGCCGGAGGCCTCGATCGCGCCGGCCTCATGCACGGCGATGTGGCCAGTCTTGGCGGCGACGACGCCCTGCCAGGACTTGAGCATCGTGCTGATCACGACCTTGTTCGTCTGCGTGCCGCCCGAGAGGAAGCGCACCTCCGCGTCGGGGACGCCGCAGGCCGCGCGGATCTTGTCGCGTGCGGCGTTGCAGAAGCAGTCGCTCCCGGCCTCGTCGTAGCAGCCCGTCTTCACGAAGTTGTTGGCGCAAAGGGCCTCGAGCACCTTGGGATGAGCGGCATCAAGATAGTCGCAGGCAAAGTTGAGCATGTTGGTTGTTCCTCTGGGTGAGGGAATGAATCCGGGATAATTCTGATGGGCGGAAAGTCTATGCCGATTCAATCAGTGAGTAAAATAACCTGATGTAACAAAATAAGTGATGAAGAGTCACTTTCGACACACTGCGGAGCTGCTCAGGATGAATCTCGAAAAAGTCCAGTACCTTCTCACCGCCATCGAGTGCGGCAGCTTCTCACTCGCCGCGGACAAGCTCGGCATGACGCAGTCGGGCCTCAACCGCCAGATCACCTCCCTCGAGGAGGAGCTCAAGACGACGCTGCTTCTGCGCGGCCGGCGGGGCGTCGTTCCGGCCAAGGGAGCCGAATCCGTGATCGCGCGCCTGCGCGACCTGATGGCCGCGGAGAAGCGCGTGTACGAGGAGATCGCGGCCGTGCGCGGGCTCCTCACGGGCGAACTCACGATCGGGTCGTACTTCAGCATCTCCACGACGTGGCTCCCGCCCCTCCTGAAGCGTTATTCCGACGCCTATCCGGCGATTTCGCTCTCCACGGTCGAAGGTTCGGACGCGGAGCTCATCGAGTGCCTGAGAAACGGTTCGCTCGACTGCGCCTTCCTCTCGCAGCACTCCTACGACGGGGACTTCTTCCCGTTGATGGAGACGGAGTTCGTCGCGCTCCTCCCGCCCGGGCACCCGCTCACCGAGAACGAATCCGTCACCGTCTCGCAGATCACGCGCGAGCCCTTCATCTACCCGCGGCAGCACCACAACACGGACATCGACGACTTCTTCGCGCGCCACAAGACCGCGCCCAAGATCCACCTGCAGACGAACGACCCGTATTCGGCCTACGCAATGGTGAACGCCGGGCTCGGCGTCTCGGTGAACAACCGCCTGCAGAGCATCAACCTCAAGGGCGACGTCGTGCTGCGGCCCTTCCGTCCGCAGGAGCGCGTGACGCTCGGGCTCGCGCTCCCGTCGCTTGAAACCGCCTCCCCCGCATTGATGCGGCTCGTGACGATGGCGCGCGAGGCCGCGGCGGGCTTCGCCGACGGCCCCTGGGCGGCGGCGCTTCCGGCGAAATAATCGGCCTCGAAGCTTCGGGGAGCTGCGTCCGAAGCGGCCCCGCGCCCAAACGCCGTCCCGAAAGTCAGCCTTTCGGACGGCGTTTTGCTTGTGCCGGAGCCGCCCCATGTCTCACGTGCGGCTTTTCCCCGCGTGTACACGGAGCTCGTTTTGTACACAAGCGTCGGAGCTCCCCGTCTTGAGGCGCTCCGACGCCCGCATCTCATCCGCGGATCACGACGCCCGCTTCGGGCGTGAAGGCGGCGCGCAGGAGCGCTCCGGGCTCAACGAGCCGCGTGCCCGGCAGGAACGGCACCGACATCGAGAAGGGCTTCTTCTGTTCAAGACCCGGAATCTCGACCTCATAGTTGATGCGGTCGCCTTCAAAGAGACGGTTGACGATCCGGATCGGGATCCCGGCGGGATCCGTCGTGAAGCCGAGGTTTTCCGGGCGCACCACGAGGAGCGCCTTCTCGCCCGCCGCGGGCGGGTTCTGCCGACCCATGCGGGCCCTGAGAGCGACGCCGCCCACCTCAAAGCGCGCGAATCCGTCCTCCCGCCCGGCGAGCACGCCCGGGATCAAGTTCGCCTGCCCGATGAAGTCCGCGACGAAGGCGGTGGCGGGGTCCTCGTAGAGCTCCATGGGCGTGCCCACCTGTTCGATCCGGCCGCGGTTCATCACCATGATGCGGTCGGACATCGTGAGCGCCTCCTTCTGGTCGTGCGTGACGTAGAGGCACGTCACCGCGAGCTCCTGCTGGATGCGGCGGATCTCGGTGCGCATGTGAAGCCGCAGCTTCGCGTCGAGGTTCGAGAGCGGCTCGTCCATGAGGAGGATCTTGGGGCTGAGCACGAGCACGCGGGCGAGCGCGACGCGCTGCTGCTCGCCCCCGGAGAGCTGATTGGGATGGCGATGCTCGGCTTTTGCGAGCCCCACCATCTCGAGGCCCTCCCTCACCTTCCGCGCGAGGGCGTCGCCCGAGAGGCCTCGGATGCGCAGGCCGTAGGCGACGTTCTCGAAGATCGTCATGTGGGGGAAGAGCGCGTAGTTCTGGAAGACAAAGCCCATGTCGCGCTTGTTGGCCGGGACGTGCGTGATGTCGGCACCGTCGACGATGATCGCGCCCGACGAAGGCGTCTCAAAGCCCGCGACCATGCGCAGGGTCGTCGTCTTCCCGCAGCCCGAGGGCCCGAGGAAGGTGAGGAATTCGCCGGGCTTCACCATGAGGTTCACGTCGTCGACCGCAGCGAACGTTTCGTTGTCCTTCACGTAGGTGCGGCAGATGCCGCGAAGTTCGAGGGAGATGGACATTTTTTTAATGGACTCCGATGGCGTCGCCGTTGCGGCAGATGAGCCGGGCGATCAGTTTGATCACGCCCGACGCGATGAAGACGAGGATGATGAGGACGATCGAGAAGGCGCAGGCCTGCGCGAACTGCAGCTCCGTCATGCATTCGAGAATACGCGTCGTGATGAGCGTCCAGTGCACGGAGACGAGGAAGATCGTCGCACTGATCGCCGTCATCGAATGAATGAAGAGGTAGCGCATGCCCGCGAGGATCGCCGGAAGCACGAGCGGGATCGTGATCGACGTGAAGGTCTTCACCGACGAGGCGCCGAGGCTCCGGCTCGCCTCCTCGATCGACGGATCGATCTGCGAGAGCGCCGCGATCACGTTGCGGATGCCCGCGGAAGAGTAGCGGAAGAGATAGGCCGCGATCAGGATGTAGATCGTCCCGGTGATGAAGATCGGATAGTCGTTGAAGGCGATGATGTACGCGATGCCGACCACCGTGCCGGGAAGCGTGTAGTTGAGCAGCGAGACGGTCTCGAGAATGCGGCTCCCGCGCACCTTGAGGCGCGCCGCGGCGTAGCCCACGAGCACGGCGAGAAGCCCGCCCAGAGGCGTGCCGATGCAGGCGATGAGGAGCGTGTCCTTGATCGCCTTGGCGCCGTGGGTGAAGACGTAGTCGTAGTGCTCGAGCGTGAAGGTGTTGTCGACGCCCCAGACGTGCACGAGCGACCCCGAGAGGATGATCGCGTAGAGATAGAGGATGAAGAGCACGACGAGGGCGACGGAGCCGAGGATGACGGTGCTGAGCACCGGGCCCGGGCCCTTGACGCTGCTCCGGCCGCCCGCCTTGCCCGAAACCGTCACGTAGCTCTTACGCCCGACCCACCAGCGCTGCAGCGAATAGACGATGATCGCCGGGATGAGGAGCATGAAGGAGAGCGCCGCGCCACCCTTGAAGTCGTACATGCCGGTGATCACGAGGTAGGCCTGCGTCGGGAGGACGGGGAAGCTGTGGCCGCCCAGCACCTGCGGGGTCGCGAAGTCCGCGAGCGAGCAGGAGAAGACGAGAAGGAACGCATTGGCGATGCCCGGGGCGGCGAGCGGCAGCGTCACCGTGCGGAACACCTTGAAGCTCGACGCGCCGAGCGAATACGCCGCATCCTCGAGATTCGGGTCGATGCGCGCGAGAATCGTCGAGAGCGTCATGAAGGCGACCGGAAAGAACGTGAGCGTCTCGGAGATGAACGTTCCCCAGAAGCCGTAGAAGTTGAAGTTCCCGAGGCCGAAGAAGTCGAGCAGGATGCCGTTGGGGCCGAGCGAAAGCGTGAGCGCGATGCTGCTCGTGAAGGGCGGCGAGATGAGCGGCAGAAGCGTCACGGCGCTCACCGCGGCCGCAACCCATTTGGGAAGCTTGAGGCGCGTCACCGCAAAGGCGAAGATGAAGCCGAGCACGGTGCCGGCGAGGCCGACGGAGCACCCGAGGAGGATGCTGTTCACGGCCGCCTGGCGGTCGTACCAGCTCTCGATGAAGGGGCGGAGGTTTTCAAGCGTGAAGCTTCCGTCGGCCGTGAAGGCCATCAGGAGAAGCCGCACGAGCGGGTAGACGACGAAGAGCGCGAGGAGGACCCAGAGAACGAGAACCGCAAACCGGGACGCCGCATCGCCGCGCGGCGTGAGCGCGTGTGCTTGTGCCATGAGATGAAGATCTGAAAGGGAGAGTGGTCGGAGGGCTGCGGGAGGCGCGCGGCCCGCTCCTGGAGCGCGCGCCCCCTCCGGTCAAGCCGCCTGAGCGGCTCAGCGGATCACCTCGTTGATCCACTTCTGCGTGAAGCGCTTGCGGTTCTCACCCTTCCAGGCGACGTCGGTCGTGACGACGTTGATCTTCGAGAGGTCGAGGATCGGATTGTCGGTCTTCACGTCCGTGCGGGTCGGAACGTAGTTGATCTTGTTGGCGACGATGAATTCGGCGAACTTCTTCGAAGCGGCCCAGTCGACGAACTTCTTCGCCTGCTCGTTGTTCTTGCCGCCCGCGATGACGCCCGTGGCCTCGATGCCGAAGCTCACGCCGTCCTCCGGATACGTGATCTTCACGGGATACCCCTGCTGCGCGATGTCGAGGGCGTCGACGATGTAGAAGATGCCCGAAGCGCACTGGCCGGTCGCGATCGGCATCGCGCCGCCCGCACCGCTCTTCGTGTACATCTGGATGTTGGCGTTGAGCTGCTTCTGGAACTTGAAGGCCTCGTCCTCGCCCATCACCTTCACGAGCGAATAGATGCGTTCGGTCGCGGTGCCCGACGTGCGCGCGTCGGCCATCTGCAGGCCGTTCTTGTAGCGCGGATCAAGGAGGTCCGCCCATTTCGTAGGCGCCTGCATGCCGTTCTTCTCGAGGAACTTGGTGTTCGTGAGGAAGCAGAGCGGAATCACCCCGATGCCGGTCCAGTGGTTGCCCGGGTCGCGCAGGTTTTCCGGGATGGCGTCGGAGTCCTTCGGACGATAGGACTCGAAAATGCCCTCCTTGATGCCCGCAGCATAGGTGTCGGCCGGGCCGCCCAGCATCACGTCCACCTGCGGGTTCCTCTTTTCAGCCGTGAGGCGCGCGAGAGCCTCGCCCGAGGAGAAGCGCAGGAAGTTCACCTTGATGCCCGTGTCCTTCGTGAATTCCGCGAAGATCTTGGACGCATACTTTTCCGGCATGATCGAATAGGCGTTCAACTCTTCGGCGTTCACGGCGCCGGCGACGAGGCAGAGACCTGCAAGGAGGACGGGAAGTTTCGCGAAGCCCATGGCTGCTTCTCCTTAAGTATGGATGAATGGATCCGGCGCGGCTCGGTCCGCGGCCGGGCGTCACAGAATTGTAATAACTCCGCCTCCGTCTCCATATAGGAGGTTTTTCGCGCATCCGCCTGGGCCGCGGGGCGATCCCGCCGTCTGCCCGGAAAACGCTTCACGCCGCTGAAACCTGACCGCCGTCAAAAGGCACCTCTCTCTTTTCTCGGCCACGCGGAATCGCCGACCTACACTTTCCTCCGCCAAAAGACGTACCTCCACCCTTGACCGAAAGGGGGGCTCCGGCCGTCTTCTTCATTCGGAAGCCGCCCTTCAAGGCGTGCCTTCCGGGAAGCTTTCTGGAAAGGAGAAGCATCATGAGTCTGCGCAAGCTTTGCCTCGCCGCCGCCGTCGTCGCCGCCCTCACGGGCGCTTCCGCCGCCTCGGCCGCCCAACTCAAGGACGGCGTCTGGACGGGCGAAGGCCAGGGCCGCAACGGCACCATCACGGTTGAGATGACTACCGCGAACGGGAAGATCACGGCCGTCAAGGTCGTGAAGCACGGCGAGACGCCCGGGATTTCGGACGCCGCGTTCGCGCGCGCTCCCGGCGAGATCGTCGCCGCGCAGAGCACCGGCATCGACGCCGTGACGGGCGCCACGATGACGACGAACGGCATCAAGGCCGCCGTCGCCTCCGCGATCAAGGCCGCGGGCGGCGATCCCGCCGCCTTCGCCGCTGCGGTCGTGCCGAAGAAGACCGCCAAGAAGGTGATCAAGGAGTCCGCCGACATCGTCGTCGTGGGTGCGGGCGGCGCGGGCATCTCCGCGGCCGTGAAGGCCGAGACGCTCGGCAAGAGCGTGATCCTCATCGAGAAGATGCCCACCATCGGTGGCGCGACGGTCCTCAACGCCGGCACGCTGATCGCCACGGGCTCGCGCTACCAGCGCGAGGTGATGAAGGAGACGAAGGACTCGCCCGAGCTCGCCTACAAGGACATCTTCCGCGTCGGCAAGAACAAGAACGACCCGGTGCTCGTGAAGATGGTGACCGAGAAGGTGGGCGGGGTCGTCGACTGGCTCATCTACGACATGAAGATCCCGTACGGCCCGGCCGCCACGCAGTACCCGGACCATTCCGCGAACCGGCAGCTCGGCGTCGAGGGACGTTCGGTGAACTTCCTCCATCTTATGAAGGACAAGTTCCTCGGCATGGGGGGGAAGCTCATGCTTGAGACGCGCGCGCAGTCCTTCATTGAGAAGGACGGCCGGGTGGTGGGCGTCAAGGCCGTTGATGCCGCAGGCAACACGGTCGAACTCACCTCGAAGGCCGTGATTCTCGCCTCGGGCGGCTACGGTGCGGACCAGTCGAAGCTCCCGTCCAAGATGAAGAACTACCTCTTCTACGGCGTTGACGGTGAGACGGGCGACGGCTTCAAGATGGGCGAAGCGATCGGCGCGGGCACCATCAACCTCGACCTCGTGAAGATGTATCCGCAGGGCGTCGAGACGCGTCCGCATCACGGCCTCGCCGCGACGGCCTCTTCGACCGACACCATGAAGAAGTCGGGCGCGATCTACGTGAACAAGTTGGGGCAGCGCTTCGTCGATGAAAACGCCGGCCTCGGCGTGCTCACCGACAAGACGGTCGAGCAGCCCGGCTCGATCGCCTACATCGTGATGGACGAGGCGGCCTGGAAGCAGTACGTCGCGAAGTCCCTTGAAGACAAGCTCGTTCCGTCGGCCGAGTCGCTCGACCAGTGGGCGAAGATCGTCAACAACGGGCACCCCGTGATGGCGGTCTCCAAGAGCCTTGAAGAAGCCGCAAAGACCATGGGCATCGACCCGAAGGGGCTTGAAGCAACCGTGAAGCACTGGAACGACGAAGTGAAGGCCGGCAAGGACGCCGACTTCGGCCGCCGCATCACGGGCGGTCTCGCCGAGGGCGGTACGTGGCGCATCGTCGAGCAGAAGGTCCGCTACCAGACCACTCTCGGTGGCCTCAAGGCCAACGGCTCCATGCAGATCCTCGACAAGAAGGGACAGCCGATTCAGGGCCTCTATGGCGCGGGCTGCGTTGTGGGCGGTGCGAACGGCGCCGACTCGATGACCGCGATGATGAATTCGTGGGCCATTGTTTCGGGCGTCGTTGCCGCCGAGAGCGCCGCGAAGCAGATCAAGTGACTCTGTGAAGCGCCCGCTCTGAAGCGTGCTTCATGAGCCTGCGGCCGCCGGATCCTCATGCGGGTTCGGCGGCCGATTTGTTAGCGGTGCGCCCAGAGCGCGGCTGCTCCGCAGCCTTCCGAAAAAAGCTTCCGCACAACTGCACCGCAAGAGCCGGCGATCACACCTTCGCCACCCTGCAGAGCTGCAGTCCGGCGAAGACGGCGGCGACTTTCCGCAGGTTTTCAATTGCCGCCGCCGGTTCGACCGCGCCATAGCGCAGCAGCTGCGACTTCGACGCCTCAAGTGCGTGCGCGATGTTTTCTTCGGAGGCATCCGATCGCTTGAAGTACTTGAGCTCGAGGAGATACGCAGCCGCGCCGGACGTCGGATTCTTCGGCCGCAAAAGCAGGTCGCAAAATCCTCTCCCGCGCGCCTCATCTTCGAGCGTCACTTCATAGTCCGAATTCGTGAGCATGGCGAACTTCAACGCCACCTGCAGCGCCGTTTCCGAAAAATGCGTCAGAACATGAAGCCCGCATGATTTCTGCAGCCTCTCGGAAACAAACACAAGCAAGGGTTCGATTTCTCCAGCCTCGAGCTTCTGGAACACCGCTCGGAGCGCACCCCCTTCGAAAGTTGGTGCGGCTCCATATTCGGACCTGAACTTCCCAGAAGAAAGTGCACTCAAGCCCTAAATCTGAGCTGACATTGCACCAATTTCCCTGCTC
>CAJKCQ010000068.1 GCA_905198475.1 uncultured Sutterella sp.
AAAAGAGCCGGGTTGACAGCATCCGGGGAGGTAATGTATGATTTCATAAAATGGGTGCTTTGTGTGTGTTGTTTTTGAACAGATTCAATCATATCACAAAACGCCCATTTTTGCGTCTATAAGGGGCAAAATTTACAATCAAATCGAAGACTTAGATTTATAGCAGTGCCCTTTATGATTTCGATCTTCTCGCTGCGAGCGGACCACGGTTGCTGGACTACCTTATTTTTTGCATAACAGATAATATACTCATGCTCCACTTTAACCTGTGTTGGATTATTATCTGTAGCCGTTTGTATTACCAAGTTTCCAAGAAAATTAGAACTACCAAACAGTTCGTCACAGATTAGCTTGGTTGAATAAAGCTCATTGTCGTCAATTGAAATAAAGATTACCCCATCGTCGCTCAAAAAGTCGCGAGCCACCTTTAGGCGAGGATAGATCATGTTTAACCAGTCAGTATGAAATCTTCCATTAGTTTCTAGATTGCTGACCAGAATATTACCTTGTTTATCAATTTGGCCACTCCTCGAGATATATCCTTCTTTACTTTCAGAAAAGCTATCCTTGTAAATAAAATCTGTTCCCGTATTATACGGCGGATCAATATAGATTACCTTAACCTTACCAAGGTAGGACTCTCTGAGGCATTTCAAAACCTCAAGATTGTCACCTTCAATGTATATATTTTTAGCTTCATCAAAGCAAATGCTATCAAGTCGATTGGGTCTAAGTGTTGATTCTGCAGGGGCGTTTGCGATACAAATAGCTTTCCTTTTTTTTCTGGCCAGTTTAATCCATAACGTTCTTGAGGTCCATCAACTATTACCTTGGAAAGTTCCTGACGTAACTTATTAAAATCAATCATTCTCTCCAATTTGCCGTTTTCTCCAATACCTTCGGTAATACAACACGGAAAGAGTGCACCTATCTTTTCAACATTAATTTCCGTTGAATTTATAGGCGTTTCGTCAATTTTATCCGGAATAAACATGATTAAAGTTCCTCAAACTAGTTACGTTGTAGTTCGGCTTTTAGTTTTTGAATTTCTCGATGAAGATCAAACTTTCTCCGCGGTTGCTTCTCCGCATACATAGCCTTTTCTAGCCACGTGATCTGTTTCTCTAGCTTCTCACTCTCCTCAGCCCTCTTCAGCGCCTGCGAGAGGGTACTCTCCGAAACCTCTGTCCCATCTTCAAACACAATGTCAGCTATTTGACGCTTGAAGCCGAGCCAAACGGCATCAAGATCCACACCTTCGAGTTTAAGGGAGGTTGTGTCTCCATATGTCGCAACCGAACGCCAGGACGACACGATAAGCTTTTCGTGAAGAACGGCCATTTGCGCTTCCTCTTCAAAGGCGAGGCACAGCACAACCTTTTGCGGAATGAGACGAAGGATCAGGCGCGCCACCCGTTCGTCGTAGTCGCGCACCTTCAAGGTAACCTTGAGGACGTAGATCCCTTTCACCCCCGGCCCTGCTGCCAGGGCCGGGATCGTCTGCGGCGAAATCTGGTTTACGAGTTCGAGTCGACTCACATTCGCGTCGAGCAAACGCCGTTCATCGGGCTTCAGATTGAACTTGTTCGCAAGGGCGGTCTTTGGTAGTTGTTTATGAATCTCCGTCGAGGCGGGTAGTCCGAGCATCATTCACCTCGCTTCACGACAAAGAAACTGATCAACTCAAAATCGCTCACGGTACTTTGTTCCCGACCAAAGATCGGCTCGTCGTCCCCCTCAAGGAAGGCGTCGAGAGTGCTCTTTTCGCGCCCCTCGCCAATCGCCGAGACGGCACGGTTGAGAAGGTCCGAATAGGGCCCCATACGGCTTCCGTCGCGCGTTTCCTTGTTGAAAGCACGACAAAGGGCTTCGTCAGGAGCGGACCGCCCTTTGGCGAGATGACGCAACCGATCGAGAAGTGTTTTAGGGTCAAGATGATTAACGACCGTTTCGCCCGTCGCGTCCACGTAGACCATGTAGAAGGGGTGAATGCGGTTTCGTACATCGAGAGGTTCGTCCTCCTTAATGCTTCGAAGCACAAAGATCGCCCCTTCGGGAGACTCGTCGTCGCTGCGAAGGACAGCATGTAGCCCGTGCGGTGCTCGCTCCGTCTCCGGGTGTTCTTTCATGTAGGCGAGCAAATCCATACGGAACTCAGTCAAGCCAAGATCCATGATCGAAATGCCGCTATTCATGTCTTCAAGGTCGAGAATCTCGTGCTGGAGGCGCTTCAACTGCTGCTCGCGGAAGTGAATGTCGTTTTGCTCCTCGGGCGAAAGCGGATTCTCGTCCCCAGTCGACGTGAGAACCGAAACCTTCATGCGTGCTTCAACACGGGCCTTCAGATCAATGTACTCGTCCAACTCTATGTCGGGCCAGTAGTTGACAAGCTGGATTACCTCGTTGGCGGATCCGATTCGGTCGATGCGGCCGAAGCGCTGAATAATGCGCACCGGATTCCAGTGAATATCGAAATTGATGAGATAGTCACAATCCTGAAGGTTTTGGCCTTCGCTGATGCAATCGGTGGCAATCAGGAGATCGATTTCACCTTCGACCTGCGGGCACGCCACGGCCTTCTCCTTAGAGCGGGGAGAAAAAAGCGTAAGGGTCGTGTTGAAGTCGAGCTTTGTTTTCGTCTTCAGAGTCGTGCGCGAGTCGATCTGCCCGGTCACAAGCGCCGTGTGCAGGCCGAAATTCGCCAACATGAAGGGCGCAATGTGATCGTAGAGATACTGAGCCGTATCCGCAAAGGCCGTGAAGAGGATCACCTTCTTGTTGCCCGAGTTGATCGGGCGGGCAATCTTGGTCGCCAGGTCCGCTTTCAACTGTTGCAACTTCCCGTCGTGCTCGGGTGTGATGTTCGCGATGCGTGAGAGCAACTGATCCAAGAGCTCCAAATCCTGACGAAGGTATTCGGACCAAAGGACGCAGTCCATGTCTGACAACGCAATCGTCATCGACTTTGTAGCAACGGTCAGCGTCTCTTCCAACGCCTCGGCTTCGTCGGCTTCGATCGTGCCGTCGGGTTCGAGTGCAGTCGTGACGCGGAGGCCGGAACGTTCCGCATACCCTGCTTCTTTAATTCGATCAAGCCAAACGCAGATTTGATCGCGAACTCGTTCAAGCGTCAACCGGAACGAATTTACCGAACTCTCGAGACGCTTCAGGAGGTTCACGCTCATAAGCTGGCGAATCCCGAGTTCTCGCCCTTCGAGGCTCAAGCCCCGCGCCCCGCCCATTTGGGCATAAACCGAAACGCGCGAAGGCAGAATGAAAGAGGACGGCGTGTAAACGGCAAGGTTCAATTGCCGAAGGAGCTCGAAGATTTCCTCATAGTCGGGAGCTCCCGGCTGATCGGTGAGTTTCGGACTGCGCGAAAGCGGCGCGAGGCGCTTCGGAAAGCGACCGATGTCGGTCGTATCGTAATAACGCTCGATGTGTCGACGGCTGCGCGCTATCGTCACTGCGTCGAGAATCTCAAAAAAATCGTAAGGCAATGCCTCCTGCAACGCCTTGGCCGTGCGTTCCTCGGGCGGACGCTTTGTCCATTCGTTGTAGGCACCCTGGGCCTGACGGAACGTCTCATCGATTCCGTTGCGGACCTCAAGCCGTTCGTCCATTTCCTCGACCTTACCTTCGTAAGCAAGTTGCAACTGGTTCTTCAGGTCGGAAAAACGATTGTTGACGGGCGTCGCCGAGAGCATCAAGACCTTGGTCTTGACGCCCTCTCGAATAATGCGTGTCATCAGGCGCTCGTATCGGTTCTCGTAATTCGCCTTTGTCGAGTAGCCGTTACGGAAGTTGTGCGATTCGTCGATTACGACCAAGTCGTAATTCCCCCAGTTGATGAGGGAGAGATCCAAACCGTTCGACTCGCCTTTGCGGCGCGAAAGATCCGAGTGGTAGAGAACGTCATAGCGAAACCGGTCTCCAGCCAAGACGTTCGTTGTGTAGTTGTTTTTCCAAGTCGTCCAGTTGTTGTTCAACTTCTTCGGACACAGCACGAGCACGCGCTGGTTGCGGCTTTCGTAGTATTTAATGACCGCAAGCGCAGTGAAGGTTTTACCCAAACCCACGCTGTCGGCAAGAATACACCCGTTGTACTTCTCAAGCTTTTGAATGAGGGCAAACGCCGCGTCCTTCTGGAAGTTGTAGAGCTTATGCCATATGAGACTCTTACGAAAGCCCGTATCCTCGTTGGGTAGAACGTCTTCGGTGAGATCTTCCAAAAAGCGGCTAAAGACGTTGGAAAGCGTGACGTAGTAGAGAAACTCGGGCGAATTCTCGCGATAGAGCGTCTCGATGTTTTCGAGTACTTCTTCGGTGACGTCACGGACCTTGGAGGGGTCGTTCCACACGGAGTCGAACGTGGCGAGCGCCACGGTCGCATTCGGCGCCGAGAGGCGCAGAATCTGCGTCGCATACGCGGCTCCGCGTTCCAACCCCAAAGCTGTCGTCGTGAAGTCTTGAACGGGAAAGAACTGAAGGGCCTCATCGCCGCGACCGCAAATGACTTCCCCCACCATAGCGCCGTCCATAAGGCTTGTTCTGAAGCGGGCCGATCGGCGAATCCAGTTCGCGCATTCGCGCGCAATGGCGCGCTGCGTCAACTGATTGCGCAGTTTGATTTCAAAGGCTGTCCCGAAAAGCGCACGTTCGCGACCGAGTTGCGGAATGAAGAATTCGCGCGATGCTTTTGTTGCCTTGTCCGAAGAGAACGTTGGTGAGGTGTACAGAAAACGCAGCTCCTCGACACCCGACAGTTCTTCACGCAATGCTTCGTATGCATAGATCGAGAAAACCGCGCCGGCGATAGCGAGTCGGCCACTTTTTCTGATCGATTCGCGAAGTCCGTCAACGAGTTTCAGATCAACATTGTCGTAGGTCTTCAGGTCAAGCATTCGCGAATCTCCTCTTTGAGGCATGCGAGCAACCACGCTTTGCCACCCAACGCGATAAACCGCTCATACTCGACCTCGGTAAATGCCAGAGACACAACGCGTGTCACTTCGAGGTCGGCGTGGTCGGAAAGATATGCAGCATCCACCGCCGTCTTCACAAACTTCGAATTGCCGAGCGCCTTCAGTTTCGCTGCCGTATCAGAAGGCAACGAAAGCGTCACGATACGGCGACCTTGAGGATAAACAACAGGGCGCCCGATTTTGGCTCCGTTTTTGGGGTGCTCGGAAGATTTGGTCATTACTTTCGTATTTAGATAATTACGAATCTCTTCATTGTATCCCAACGATAATGATTCAGACGTACTCATTTCGACTTCTTAGTGGGAACATGCTCAAATTGACGCAAAACTCAGGAGAGGCGGGCGGCCCGAAGAATGTGCGATGAACCTCACCCGGGCACTCGATGCACGCCTCTGGTGCGTGCCCTTCGAGGTACGGGCGCGGCCCGCCGGTGATGGGCGGTCAGAGGCGGATGGAGGCTCAGAAGAGCGCGCCCTGCTGCGGCGCGTCCTCGGGGCGCTCCTCCTTCTTCGAGAGGAGCGTGCCCGCGAGGTATTCATCCATCCAGGATGAGACGACGGAGCGCGGCAGCTGCAGCGTCCGGGCGACCGTCTCCACGGAGCCGCCCTTCTGAAAGGCGGCGAGCGCCTCGGTCTTGAGGGCGTCGTCCAAGGGGGTGGGCTTTCTGCGGCGGCGGCTCTTCTTCTTCGGAGAGCCGGCCGCGGGAGACTCTCCCACGGCATTCGAGGTGCGCGTCCGGCGCTTCCCCGGCGCCTTCGTCGCCGCGGCCTCAGACTTCTCCTTCGTCGCCCTGCGGCGCCGGCGCTTCGGGGCCGAATCCGGGTGTTCGGCCGCAAAGGCCTCTTCGGTGGCGAGGTCTCCGAAGGGAATGGCTTCCGCGACGGGCGCGGCGGCGGGGACGGGCGGGTGACGGACCTCCGGTGCAGTCCCTTCCGGCAGCTCCTCCGGCTGCGCTTCAACGGAACCGGAGGTTTCAGCGTGGGCTTCCTGAGACGCATCAGACGCTTCAGGCATTTGAGGCGCCTGAGGCTTCTCAGATGGCTCGGGCGTCTGCGTATGGAGGAGTGGCGAGTCGGGGGTGTAGTTCTCCGTCTTCTCGACTTCCGGCGCCCGGCCGACGCCGTAGATCGAGAGCGCGTCCTTGAGGATCCGCGGACGCGCAGGGGGCACGGAGGACGTGGACTCCGGGGCGGCGGCTGGGGAGGGAGCGGGCGGCGGGTCCGCCGGCTCCATCGCGAGCGCGGGCATCGGCTTGTGGTCTTCGGAGCGGTCCTTCTGCGCGGCCTCGTCGTCCGGGGACGGTTGGGCGGGCTGACGGCGGTCGAAGAACGAGAAGAGCGTCGAGAGAGCCATTGAGGGTTTTCTGAGAGAGGTCTTTGAATCGAACGATACCTCAGGCGGGCTCCTGGTGGCCTTAAGACGAGGGCGGCTGGTCCTTGGTCAAACCCCAATGCGTCCCATGGCGGCGCGGATCTCCCCGTTCTTGGACGGCGTTGATGGGTTGCGCGCGCCCTACGGTTCAAGCGCCTTCATCCGGGATTTCAACGGGGCTTGCCGACGGGGTGCGCCCCGGGCGGGACGCCCTTGAAGCCTCGTCCTCCGTCGCCCCGCCTCCCTCTGCCCGTACGCAGAGGGACTCCGGCGGAGTGCTCAGACGGGCGGGCCGGAGGGCGGCGTCCCTCCTAATAGAATGGAAACCTCCCGAACCCCTTCACGCACCCGAAGCCTAGCCATGGAATTCCGCACCGCCACCCCCGAAGACGCCGAGGCGCTCCTCGCCGTCTATGCCGAGTACATCGACACCAACATCACGTTCGATTACGCGCTCCCCTCGGTCGAGGAGTTCGCCGGGCGCATCCGCGGGATTCTTGAGTTCTACCCCTACCTCGTCGCCGAGGAGGAGGGCCGCATCCTCGGCTACGCCTACGCGCACCGCCACATGGAGCGCGCCGCCTATCAGTGGAATGCCGAGCTCTCGGTCTATCTCGCGAAGTCCGCGGCCGGCCGGGGCTTGGGGACGAGGCTCTACCGGGCGCTTCTTGAGCTTCTCGAGCGCCAGGGCGTGCGCTCGGCCTTCGGCTGCGTCACGTCGCCCAACCCGCCTTCGGAGCGCCTCCACCTGCGCCTCGGCTTTGAGCTCGTCGGCATGTACAGGTTGGCCGGTTGGAAGAACGGCCAATGGCATTCGGTGAGCTGGTTCCAGAAGTTCCTCGGAACGCATGACCTTGATCCGCAGCCGCCCGTCGCCTTCAAGACGCTCCCCGACGATTTCGTCGCCTGCGTCCTTGAGCGCGCGGCCCATTGACAGCCCAGGCCTCCTCTTTTTGAGCTCCTTTGAGCCGCTTTGAGCGCCTCTGAACGCTTCCGGAAAGCCTCAAAGCGCATCGGCGGCGTTTGCGCATTTCACGCCCGTCCGTCGGTCTGCGGCGTAGTTTCCCGTCTGCCCGATCGGAGGGCCGCCGCCCATCCATCCATCCGCTGCGCCCGCAGCTCAAGAGCCAAGAGCAGGGCGGACCGGTCCGGTCCGTTCTCCCGGCGCATTCCTTCTTCGTCACCATTGCGTCAAGCGGGAAAAGGCGCATTCCGAATGAAGGCGCATCCATTGACCTCGTTTCCACCTACGCATGAATGCGTATGATGTCCGGGAACGCCCTTGGCCGGAAAAAGGACGGAAACCCCACCGGGAAATCCCGCGCAATGGCGCCGACCTCTGTGATTCCTAGTGCTGTGCGGGTGTGCGGCTTATTCACCAAAATGGTGCGGTTTTCCCTTAAATAGGGAGTTTCGCCCATTGAACGCATTTAAGTCGTACCTAGAATACGGAAATCCGCCTAGAAGAGCGGGAATAAAAACACCCACCCGAATACCGACCAAAGGAAACCTCCAATCATGACGTTTGAAATGTGGGCCGCCATAGCGGTCGTCTGCGTTACCGTTTACGGTTTGCTCAAGCGCTGGGAGACGCGCCTCGTTCTCCTCGCTTCGGGCTTTGCGATGTGCCTCCTCGCGCTCAACCCCGTCGCGGCCTTCCAACAGTTCGACAAGTCGATGACGAACGCCTCGCTCATCGTCGTGATCTGCTCGGCGATGGGCTTCGCGCGCGTGATGACGATCACCGGGTGCGACCTGCACCTCGTGCGCCTTCTGACGAAGCCTCTGAACCGCCTCGGCATCGTGCTTCTGCCCTGCTGCATGATCGTCACGGGCATCGTCTCGCTCGCGATCTCCTCGCTCGCGGGCATGTGCGCCGCCATCGGCCCGACGATCTGCGCGCTCATGATCCGCGCGGGCTTCCGTCCGGCGATGGCCGCCTGCACGGTGATCGCCTCGACGCTGCCGTCCTTCTGGTCGCCCGGATCCTCGCACAACGGCTTCGTCGCGAAGATCGCCGAATGGCCGATCATGGACTACCTCACCTACACGGGCACCCGCACGCTCCTCATCTCGATCGTCTGCATCGTGCTGATGGTCCTCTGCTGCCTCATCTTCGGCGACTACAAGAAGGGCGGCTTTGAGAACGACGGCGTCAATGACGGCGCGCAGAAGGTGGAGCTTCCCGCCACGCCCAATCTCCTCTGGGCTTTCGCGCCGCTCCTTCCGGTCGTGCTCCTCTTCGTGGTCGCGATCTGCTTCCCTGAGGTGAAGGTCTCGGTCGCCACCGCCATGCTGATCGGCGTGATCTACACGATGCTCGTCACCCGCGTGAATCCTGCCGAACTCACGAAGCGCTTCTTCGACGGCATGGGCCACGGCTACGGCTCCATCCTCGGCCTCATCATCGCCGCGGGCGTCTTCGCGGCCGGTCTGCGCGCCTGCGGCGTGATCGACGTGTTCGTCGAGGCGCTTAAAGGCTCGTCCGACCTCGCGAAGTTGGGCGCCGCGGTCGGCCCCTACATCCTCGGCGTCATGACAGGTTCGGGCGACGCCGCGGCCTTCGCCTTCAATGAAGCCGTCACCCCGCACGCCGCTGCCTTCGGCCTCACGATCCCCGACCTCGGGTACCTCGCGAGCGTGGCGGCCACCTTCGGCCGCGTCTCCTCGCCGCTCGCCGCCGGCGTGATCGTCATCTCCGGCATCGCCGGCGTGAGCCCGATCGAGGTGATCAAGCGCAGCGCTCCGGTGCAGATCTGCACGCTCGCCTTCCTCTTCTTCATCAGTTGACCGAGCGGAAGCCTCCGGCGCGCGGACCATCCTTTTCTAGGGTCCGCGGACCGGACGCCTTCACCCAAGAACGGCCGGGCGCCTGCGGGCTTCCCGGCCGTTTTGCGTTTACTTTCGAATCACCGCGGACGTCTTCGGCGCAGCGGGAGAAGGCGTGATCAAGGAGGGCGGCGGGATCGTCGAGAAGCCCGCAGCCCCGCCGCGCTCGACGTACGGGACCTCGGAGGAGCGGAAGATGGAGTCAGGCTTCCAGGCCGCTCTCTTGGCGGGCGCTCTGCGAGGCATCCGCCGCCGGCTCCTTGGGCGTCGCGCGGGCGCAGAGGTCCACTTCGCGGGGCTCCTCGACCTCGGCGGAGCGGGAAGAGACGAAGCGGTTCGCGAGCCGGTCGATCCATTTGGCGAAGAGTCCGATCATCACCGCGGAGACGAGCGTGCCTTCGCGGATCCCAATCACGTGCCCGACGGCGCAGAGGCCCAACGCAGCGGCGACGGCGGCGAGGGTGAGGTCATTGGCGATCTTCATCGCGCCGAAGGAGCTCTTGAAGCGCGCGGCCACCGCGATCACGAAGCCTTCACCCGGCTGCACGATGGTCTTCGAGCGGATCTGCATCACGATGCCCAACGCGAGGACGAGGTTCCCGAAGACGGAAAGGAGCAGGGCGAGGGGCCAGTTCGCCGGGTGCACTCCCGAGAGGAGGCGCATCGAGAGGTCGATGAAGAACCCGAAGACGCAGCCGACGGGGAGCTGAATGAGGTTCGTCACCGGCCAGCGGCGGCCGAGGACGAGGATCTGGCCCGCAACGAAGAAGAAGTTGAGGAGGATCGTGCAGGTGCCGAAGGTGAGGCCCGAAATTGCGGAGGCCGTGTAGGGAACCGTCGAAATCGGCGTCGTACCGATGTCGGCCACCGTCGTGAAGGCGATGCCGAGCGAGGCGAGGAACATGCCGGCGGTGAGAAGCGCCGAGCGGGCGAAGAGGTGTTGGAAGCGGGTGCGGGTGGAGGAGGACATCTAGAGGAGGCTGCGGGTCAGGCGTTTCGCGGGAGGGAGCCGCATTTCACACCGCTTTCGCCTGCGCTGCTGTTGAGTGCTCAACAGTTCCAGAGAATTTGCTCTCCTCTGCGCGCTTCAGCCTGGGCGCTCGGGGCCTCACATTTGGGTGCGGGCGAGCGAAGCATAGTGTTCCGAAGGTGTGGGCTCTGCCGTGAGGCCCGCGGGCGCTCCGTTGCCCCAGTCTCGCACGGATTCGAAGACCCGCCCGTGAACGTAGAGCCGGCGGCCGTCCTTCCGGGCGTCCCCGGCCTTCACCCAGGCGTTGAGCTTGGTGCTCACCCACGAGCGGTCGGCGGAGAGAAACTGCGCGGCCTCCGTCACGGTGAGTCCCAAAGGACAGAGATTCCAGTCGTCCGGGCGGAGTTCGCCGGAGCTCGTGATGACGGTGAGGAGAAGGACTCGCAGACGCTCCTCGAGCTCGAGCGTGAAGCGCACGAGCATGCCTTCCAGCGCCGACTCCTCCTTGAGGATCGCGAGGTCGGCGTAGATCTCCATCAGACGGACGTCGCTGCGCAGAGCCTGCAGGAAGGTCTCGCGCGGGAGGACGAGGACGGTCGAGGGCCGCAGGAACGTCATCACGACGTTCACGCGGTGGGGGTTGAGGGCGGAAAGGTCGCCCATCGAGCGCCCCGGCGCGAGGAGTCCGAAGACGTGCGCCGCGCCGCGCGGGTCGGTGGCCGAGACCGTCGCGAGACCGGCGGTGAGAAGGCCCACCACGGCGTCGGGCCTCTCGCCCCCGTGCGGCATGAAGGCGCCCTTGGCGAAGCGCCGCGCCTCGCCCGCGCGCTCGAAGATCTCCCGAATCGCCTGCGGCTCGGGCGGAAAAACCCAGGGCCGCGTGCGGAAGGCCTGCCGCATGCCGTTTCTCCTTCTTTGGTGTTGGGCAGGAAAGATAGCAGAGCTCGGAAGCGGCCGGAAACGGGCGGCCAACGACGTCGGCCGCACGCTTTTGCCTTAACTTCCCAGAAAAGTTGCACTCAAGCACTATGAGACTTGCAGAAAGGTCA
>CAJKCQ010000069.1 GCA_905198475.1 uncultured Sutterella sp.
GCCGGTGCAGACGAAGACCACTTGTGCGCTTTAGGTACAGCTCGCCGATACCGGAAGGGCAAAAGCCCTTGCAGGCCGGCGGGAAAAGCTGAGCGTTGGTCAAGTGGAGAATTCCCGTCCTTCAGGGCGGGGAGTGCGTCAAGCACGACTGCAGGCGCCGGCCCTCCGCCCGAAGAGCCGCTGTCCGCGGCGGGAAATACGAAAAACAAGGATCCAAAAGAAATGACTACTGAACGCATCACCTGGACGAGCCGCATCGGGTTCGTGCTCGCGAGCGCGGGCGCGGCCGTCGGTCTCGGAGCCATCTGGAAGTTCCCGTACATGGCGGGAACGAACGGCGGAAGCGTCTTCCTCTTCCCCTACATTCTCCTCACATTCACGGTGGGCCTCGCGCTCCTCATCGCCGAAACCGCCCTCGGGCGCCTCGGGCGCGGCGGCATCGTCACGACCTACCGGCGGTTGGCCGGCCCGCTCTTTCTGCCCGCGGGCTACCTTGGCGTCCTCACGGGCTTTCTCGTCCTGTCGTTTTATTCCGCGATCGGCGGCTGGACGCTCTCCTACTTCTGCGAAGCGCTCGTGGGCCAGGGCCTCATCACGGACCAGTCGCTCCTCGGCGCCCACTTCGCCGAATTCACCGCCAACCCGGTGACGGCGTTGGGCTTCCAGTGGCTCTTCCTGCTCCTCAACGGCCTCATCGTCGCCTTCGACGTGACGAAGGGGATTGAGCGCGTCTCGAAGATCCTGATGCCGCTCCTCTTCATCCTGATGCTCGTGATCATCGTGCGCGGGCTGATGCTCCCCGGAGCGATGGAGGGCGTGAAGTTCCTCTTCAAGTTCGACCCCGAGGCCTTCACCTTCGCGGGGCTCCTGCAGGCGATGGGCTTCACCTTCTTCTCGCTCTGCGTCGGGTGCGGCTGCATGATGACCTACGGCTCCTACCTCGACCAGAAGACGAACCTCGTGCGCTCGTGCGTCTGGATCGCCTTCCTCGCCGTCGTCGCATCGCTCATGGGCGGCCTGATGGTGATGCCCTCGGTCTTCGCCTTCGGGCTTGATCCGACCGCGGGCCCAGGCCTCACCTTCATCACGATGCCCGCCGTCTTCGCGCAGATGCCCGCCGGACAGCTCTTCGCGGTGATGTTCTACCTCTGCCTCACCGTCGCGGCGATCACCTCCTCGGTCTCGATGATCGAGATCATCGTCGCCTACCTTGTGGATGAAAAGGGCATGAGCCGTCCGAAGGCCTCGGTCGTCTCGACGATCGCGCTCGCGGTCGTGGGGGCGCTGCCGTGCCTCTCCTTCGGCGTCCTCTCGGACGTGAAGTTCTTCGGCTCGAAGACCTTCTTCGACGTCTTCGACTTCTTCACGAGCAACCTGTCGCTGCCGATCGGCGGCCTCGTGATCCTCTTCCTCGCGGGCAACCACTGCTGGAAGCGCGTGAGCGCGGACATCACGGGGGGCATGCCGGTGAGCGAGGCGTGGATGCGGGCGCTGCGCTTCACGATGTGCGTGCTCTCGCCCATCCTCGTGATCGCGGTGCTGATCTCGGGCCTTCTTTGATTCCCCGCACCCTCCCTCCCCGGGCCGCCCGCCTCGCCGCGCAGCGGCCCGATGCGTCTCCGGGGCTCCCCGCGCCGGGCCGCGCTTCACCTCCGGCCGCCCGAATACAATCTGCGGCTTCTCCCCGAAAAATTCGGAAGTTCATACATGCCTCAGGCTCAACAACGCTCCGCCTGGTCCTCGCGGCTCGGCTTCATCCTCGCCTCGGCGGGCTCCGCCGTCGGGCTCGGCGCCATCTGGAAGTTCCCCTACATGGCCGGCACGAACGGCGGGTCGATCTTCATGCTCCCGACCATCGCCTTCTCGCTCACGATCGGGCTCGCGCTCCTCACGGCCGAAATGTGCATGGGGCGCGCCGCCCGCGGCGGCGCAGGAACGGCGTACCTGAAGCTCGGCGGCCCCCTCTGGCGGCCAGTGGGCCTCATCTCGGTCATCACGGGCGCGCTCGTCCTCGGCTTCTACTCGGTCGTGGGCGGTTGGTGCGCCCACTACCTGATCGAGGCGCTCATGGGGCGCGCGACCGTCACCGACCCCTCGACGATGCGCGCGGCGTTTGAAGCCTTCAGCTCCGACCCGGTGCAGTCCGTGGGCGCGCACGTGATCTTCCTCACGGCAACGGCCGCCGTGGTGCTCTGCGGCGTCGAGAAGGGCATCGAGCGCGTGGGCAAGGTCCTGATGCCGCTCCTCTTCATCCTGATGCTCGTCCTCATCGTGCGCGGACTCATGCTCCCCGGGGCGATGGAGGGCGTGAAGTTCCTCTTCCGCCCGGACCCGGAGGCCTTCACGGGCGAGGCGCTTCTGAACGCCATGGGGTTCGCGTTCTTCTCGCTCTCCGTGGGGTCGGGCTCGATGATGAACTACGGGAGCTACCTCTCGGAGCGCGTGAGCGTGGGGCCCTCGACGGCGTGGATCGTGCTCCTCGCCGTCCTCGCCTCGATTCTGGGCGGATTGATGATCATGCCGGCCGTCTTCGCCTTCGGGCTTGCGCCCGACGCGGGTCCCGGGCTCACCTTCGCGACGATGCCCGCCGTCTTCGGCCGCATGCCCTTCGGCGACCTCTTCGCCGTCGCCTTCTACGCCTGCCTCTTCGTCGCGGCGCTCACCTCGTCCATTTCGATCCTCGAGATGAGCGCGCAGCACTTCGTGGACCGCTGGGGCTTCTCGCGGCGCGCGGCGGTGCTGATGGTCTCCTCGGTCCTCGGCGTGGTCGGCGTCTTCTGCGCGCTCTCCTTCGGACCGCTCGCCGACGTGAAGTTCTTCGGCCGCACGCTCTTCGAGCTGCTCGACTACGCGACCTCCAACATCGGCATGCCGATCGGCTGCCTGGGGCTCTCGGCGGTGTCGTGCTTCGTCGCCTGGCGCACGACGAAGACGCAGCTCTCGGCGAACGCCTCCTGGAGCCCCGCTATGCTCACGGCCTTCCGGTTCTTCGCGGGCGTCCTCGCTCCGATCGTGATCCTCATCGTCGCGGCGAAGGGCATCGGCCTCATTTAACGGCCGGTTGCTAAACTTCTCGGCCTGGACGACCCACTCATCCCTCCACTCCCCGCGCGCCCTCCGGACCCGGAGGCGTCGCGCCCGGAGCGGCGCCTCAATACTCAACCTCTCTCACAGCACACCATGTCGCAGACCGCGTCCACCGGAAGCTGGGGCTCCCGCCTCGGCTTCATTCTCGCCTCCGCCGGCTCAGCCGTCGGCCTCGGCGCCATCTGGAAGTTCCCCTACATGGCCGGCACGAACGGCGGCGCCGTCTTCATGCTGCCCTTCATCTTCTTCACGCTCACCGTAGGCGTGGCGCTCCTCATCGCTGAATTCGCGATGGGCCGCGCCGGGCGCCAGGGCGCCGTGGGTAGCCTCAACCGCGTCGCCGGCCGCCCCTGGGGCGTCTTCGGCGGGATCGGCGTCTTCACGGTCTTCCTGATCCTCTCCTTCTATTCGGTCGTGGGCGGCTGGTGCCTCAAGTACCTCTGGGACGCCGTGCTGGGCAACGGCCTCATCACCGACACCAAGGAGCTGGGCACCTACTTCGGCGGCTTCGTCTCGAACGCCGTGGACTCCTACGGCTACCTGCTCCTCTTCCTCGCCCTCACGGCCTACGTCGTCGTGAACGGCATCGAGAAGGGGATCGAGCGCGTCTCGAAGATCCTGATGCCCGCGCTCTTCATCCTGATGCTCGTCCTCATCGTGCGCGGCGTGACGCTCCCGGGCGGCTGGAAGGGGGTTGAGTTCCTCTTCACGCCCCGTTGGGAGGACTTCACGGGAAGCGCGCTCTTCAACGCGATGGGCTTCTGCTTCTTCTCGCTCTCCCTGGGCGCGGGCACGATGATCACGTACGGCTCCTACCTCAACCCGAAGACGGACCTGCCCTCGTCGGTCGGCTGGGTCGCCTTCCTCGCGATCCTCGCGGCGATTCTGGGCGGCCTCATGGTGATGCCGGCCGTCTTCGCCTTCAACCTCGACCCGGCCGCGGGCCCGGGGCTCACCTTCGTGACGATGCCCGCCGTCTTCGCGCAGATGCCCTTCGGCCATGGGTTCGCCGTCGCCTTCTACGCCTGCCTCGTGGTGGCCGCGCTCTCCTCCTCCGTCTCGATGCTTGAAGCCTGCGCCGCGCTCCTCACGCAGGAGGCGGGGCTCACCCGCAAGAACGCGATCCTCGCGACGCTCGTCGGGTGCGCCGTCGTCGGCTGGGCCGCGAACATGAGCTTCGGCTCCTGGTCCGAAGTGAAGTTCTTCGGCAAGAACGTCTTCGACATCCTTGACTACGTCACCTCGAACGTCGGCATGCCGCTCTCGTCCTTCGGCATCGCGATCGCCGCGGCCTGGATCGCCTGGCCCACGACGGCGCGCGAGTTGCAGAGCGTGCGCACCTATCCGGCCCCGACGCTCGCCTTCGTGCGCATCCTGATCGGCTTCTTCGCGCCGCTCTTCGTCGCCGTGGTGGCGCTCGGCTCCCTGTGACTCCCGCCAAGCGCCTCCCGCGAGCGACGCTTGCGGGAGAGCCTCCCGTCCTCTTCAGTTGAGGTGACTCGCATGACCCAACAGACCCCCGCCTCGAACGACTCTCTTCTGCGCGCCGAGACCCTCGGCGGCGGCCACGGCTGCCTCGACCGGACGGTCGCGGCGGAGTGGCGCGCGCACCGCGGACTCTGGCTCGGCGCGATCGTCTTCGCCTTCGTCCTCTCCTTCGTGCTCGCCTGGGTGCAGGGCGCGCACCCCTACTGGGCGGGCGCCCTGTACAACCTCGCCTGCGCGCTGCTGCTCGTCGCCTTCGCCGCGGGCTTCGCCCTCCTTCTCGTCTGGCGCCACATCCGCGGGCTCTCGACGCGCCTTCACTTTGAAGAGCGCCGCCGGTTCCTCGAGGAGGCGGGCCTCGGCATGCTCAAGTACCTCGGGGGCGTCGTCGCCGCGGTGATCATCGCCGAAGCCGTGATCTACCTCCTCCCGCGCCTGGTGCTCGGCTGATGGCGAAGCGCCCTCAACCCGCACCCGCCCTGAGGCGCGCCGAAGGGCTCCCCGTCACGGGGCTTGACCCTTCGGGAGCGGGCGTCGCCGTGACGCCCGAGGGCCTCGAGGTCCTCATTCCCGGCGCGCTTCCCGGCGCGCGCGTCTCCTTCGACTACCAGCCGCCCCGCCCGGGCGGCCGGCGCGGGCTCGCCGCAGGCTTCACGGAGCTCGAACCTTCGCCCGACCTCGACCCCGCGCGCTGCCCGCTCGCGGGCGAGTGCGGCGGCTGTCCCGCGGGGCGGCTCGCCTACGCACGCGAGCTCGCCCTCAAGACCCAGACGCTCGTCGTGAAGCCCCTTGTCGAAGCGGGCTTCACGGCGACGCTCGTCCGCGCCCCCATCGGACACCCCGGGGATCGGCGCACGGGCTGGCGCAACAAAGCGGTCCTCTACCCCGGCCTCATCGGGGGCGAACCGCACTTCGGCTACTACCGTGCAAGAAGCCAGGAGCTCGTCGCCGCCGAATCCTGCCCCCAGACGCCCGTCTGGATGGGCGAGGCCGCGCGCAGCTTGGCGCCGCTGCTCCTCGATGCCGACCTCTCACCCTGGCGCGAAGCGGACGACGCGGGAGCGCTCCGGGCGCTGCTGCTGCGTGAGGCGCCCGGCACGGGCGAGCGCCTCGCCGCGCTCGTGATGCGCCGGCTTCCCGCAGATCCCCGGGCCGCGGAGGCGCTCTTCGAGCGCGTGCGCGCGGCGCTCCGCCCCCACGGCCTCACCTCGCTTCTCATCAACCTCCACGAGGCTCCGGGGAGCGCCGTGCTCTCCTTTGCGCCGGACGCAACGCGCGTCGTCGACGGGCGCGCGACGATCCGCGCGGACTGGATGGGCCTCTCCTTCGAAGTGGGCGCGCAGACCTTTCTCCAGGTGAACACCCCGCAAACGCCCGTCCTCTACCGGACGGCGCTCGACGCACTGGAAGTCGCCCCGGAGGACCGCGTGCTCGACCTCTACTGCGGCGTGGGCACCCTCACGCTTCTCGCGGCGCGGCGCGCCCGCGAAGCCTTCGGCGTCGAGCGGGTCGAGGCGTCGATCGCCTGCGCGCGCGAAAACGCCCGCGTGAACGGCCTCGAAAACGCCCGCTTCACCGCCGCCCCCGTGGAGAAGCTCCTCGCGTCGGGCCTGCCCGACGGCTGGCGGCCCACCGTCGTGATCGCGGACCCCGCGTACCAGGGACTCGCGGGCGGAGCGGCGGAGTCGCTCGCGCAGCTTCTCGCAGCCTCGGGCGCGAGGCGCCTCGCCTACGTCTCCTGCAATCCGAAGAGCTTCGCGCGCGACGCGCGGGTGCTCTGCGCTCGGGGCATGACGCTGCGTTCGGTGACGCCGGTGGACATGTTCCCCGGCGCGATGCACCTCGAGGTGGTCGGGGTGTTCGAGCGCGCCTGAGGCGCTAGGGCTTCACGTAGAGCGCTTCGTGCCAGGCCTTCGGGTCGAGGAAGAACTGCCGGGCCTTCTCGAGGCTGCGCGTGCGGTAGAAGTCCGGCAGGCTCTGCATCACCTTGCGGCCGTAAGACTTCTCCGCGACGCGCGCGTCGCAGAGCATGAAGACGCCGCGGTCGGTTTCCGAGCGGATGAGGCGCCCCGCACCCTGCTTGAGCGAGATGATCGCCTCAGGGAGCGCCTGCAGCGCAAAGGGACTGCCGCCCCGGCGGCGGATCGCCTCGGAGCGCGCCGCATAGACGGGCTCGTCCGGGGGCGAGAAGGGCAGCTTGTCGATCACGACGAGCGAGAGCGCGTCGCCGCGCACGTCCACGCCCTCCCAGAAGCTCATTGAACCGACGAGGATGGCGTTGCCGTGCCGGCGGAATTCGCTGATGAGCGCGGCCTTGGGCATCTGCCCCTGCACGAGAAGCGGATACGGGCGCCCGGCGTAGTCGAGCTTCACCTCGAGCTCTTCGGCGACCCGCGCCACGGCGGCGAGGGACGTGCAGAGGAAGAACGTCCGCCCGCCCGCAGCCTCGACGAGAGGCCAGGCGGCCTCGACGACGCGCGAGGCGTGCTCGAGCGTGTTGACGGGCGCGGGGAGCTTCGGAAGGTAGAAGCACCCCTGCTCCCAGTAGTTGAAGGGACTCTCCCAGGTAAGGGCCTTCGGGTCCGCAATCCCCGTCTCGGCGCAGAAGTGCGAGAAGTCGCCGGCCGCGGAGAGCGTCGCCGACGTGAAGACCCAGGCGCCGCCTTCGGCGCCGCGCATCTCGCTGAACTCCTTCGCGAAGGAGAGGGGCGTGTTGTTGAAGCGAAGCCCCGAAGCGGACACCGACACCCACTGCACGCTCCCGCCCTGTCGGCGCAGGGCGAAGTCGTCGATCGGGGCGACGCCGGGCTTTTCAGGCTTTTCGGACGCTGCAGACGCTTCGAGCTTCTCGACCGCCGCGCCCGCTTCGGCGTCCTCGGCCTCCCCGCCTTCGGCCTCCTTTCTGAGCTGCCGGAAGATCGACTCCCAGCCGGCCATTTCGCGGTCCACCTCCCCGGCGTAGACGAGCAGGGCGTCCAACTCGTCATTGCGGCCCTTGTTGGCTTCGAGCGCCCGCACGACGCCGCCGAAGGCCTGGAGCATCACGCCGAAGGGTTCGGCGAGGGTGTGGAACCCCTCGATCGTCTTCACCGCCCGGCGGTCGCCCTCCTTGAGGCCGAGCGTCTGCGCGGCGATCCGGAAGTCCGCGATCGCCTTGAAGGCGGCGTGCGAGAGCTTGTCCCAGTCCGCGCCGTCGCGGGCATGGTTCATGCCGAGGTAGCGCGCCTCGGTGCTGATCTGGTCGATCTGCCAGGTGCTGAAGAACGTCCCGAAGAAGTCGGTCGCAATGGCGGGGAGCTGATGCGCCTCGTCGAAGACAGTGAGGTTCGCCTGCGGGAGCATGCCGTCGATCTGTCCGCCCGCGGCGTTCTTGAGCGCGAGCGAGGAGAGGTAGAGGTGGTGGTTGACGACAACGATCTGGCTCTGCATCGCCTTTTCGCGTGCGGCGCGCACGAAGCACTCCTGCCAGTGCGGGCACTTGTCCTTGCCGAGGCAGTTTTCGCGCGTGCTCGTCACGAGGGGCCAGAGGGGATCGTCCTCCGGGACGGTCGGGAGCTCCGCCCGGTCGCCCGTCGCCGAGACGGAGGCGAATCGCTTGATTTCACGGAGCTTCCGGTAGCTGTCGCGCTGCGGCAGCATCCCCTCCTCCTCCGTGCGCTCGAGGCGCAAGAGGCAGACGTAGTTCGCGCGCCCCTTCAGGACCGCCGCGGGGACGTTGACGCCGAGGGCGGCGCAGAGCGCCGGAATGTCCTTTTCAAAGAGCTGGTCCTGCAGGGGCTTTCCTGCGGTCGAGATCACCACGACCGACCCCGAGAGGATCGCCGGAATGAGGTAGGCGAAGCTCTTGCCCGTGCCGGTGCCCGCTTCGGCGAGAAGCGTCCCGTGGGTCACCACGGCCTCGGCCACCGCGAGCGCGAAGTCGGTCTGCCCGGGGCGCGGGCGGAAGCCCGGCGTCGCGCGCGCCAGGGGACCGTCCGCGGCGAAGGCGGCGGCGACGCGCTCCGCGAGGGGGCGCGAAGCGTCGAAAAGCTCGGAATGACGGCGCATCGGCGCTTCCTCAGAAGTACTTCGCGAGGCCGCTTTCGCGGTTCTGCTGCCGCTCCTCGTAGCGCTGCTGCGCGGCGCTACGCTCCTCGAGGCTCTTCTCAAAGCGCTTCTGCTTCGCCTCGCGGTCGAGCCGGCGCTTTTCGGCGCGCTCTTCAGCAGCCTTCGCGCGGCGGGCGGCGTCCTGCTGCTTCTGCGCGTACCAGTCTTCGTTCGCCTTTTCGAGCGCTCCGCGGCCGGCGTCGGGCGAAACACCGGTCTTGGAGCCCGGGATCAGGTCGGGCGCGGCCGCGGGCTTCACCTCCGCGGGCTTGATGCCCGCGGGCGCCGAGGGTTCGCGCACCTTCGCGGGCGGCATCACCTGCGGCAGCGGCGAGTCGCCGGGCCTCTTCGGCGCGAGCTTCACGGGATCGGGCCGGTCGGTCTTCACCGCCTTCGGGGCGATCCGCACGGGCTCGGCGCGCTCTTGGGCGGCGTTCTTCGCACGGCGCTCCTCGGTGCGCCGCACGCGATCGGCGCGGATCACCTCGTCGGCCGCGACGATCACGCGGCGGATCTCGCGCTGCCGCTCAAAGGAGATGCGGCGCGCGTCGTCTTCGCACTTGTTGACGAAGAAGCGCCGCACGCAGACCTGCTGGACGTCCTTCATCGCGCGCCCGATGCGCTCGAGCTCCTTTTCGGCCGCGTTCTTCACCTTCGAGGCGGTCGCGGGCGAGTCGATCGCGCCCGCAGCGCTCCAGCGCTCATAAAACGACGTGTCGGCGAGGTACTTCTCCGCCTCGGCCGCCTTCACGTCGAGGGCGTCCTCCGCGGCGCACGCGGCGGACCCGCAGACGAGAAGAAGACCGCAGGCGAGCGCGGCGGCCGCGCGTTGAATGGAGGTCGTGTGGGTCATGGAGCGGAAGAGGAAGTCGGGTGGCGAAAGGGTCGGGCGGAGAGTTTAGCAACCCGGGGCGGAGCGCTTCCACGCCCGCCCGCGGCCCCGGAGAGGGTGAAGGCGTGCAGGAGGCGCAGACGCGTCAGAGGAAGGTGACGACCTCCTCGAAGGGAAGGCGCGACTTCGGGCGCACGGCGTTCGAGTCGTCAAGCGCCCGGTGCCCGAGGGCGCAGGCCATCACGGCGTGACGGCCTGCGGCGGGCAGTTCGAGGATCTCGTCCAATTTGTCGAACCACATGCCTCCAAGGGTCGTGGCGTCCACGCCCATGGCGCCCGCCGCGAGAAGGAGGAACCCCAGCGCGATGTGCGCCTGCTCGGCCGCCCACACCGCGCCCTTGTCCGGACCCGCGCAGTAGGCGGCCACGCCGCCCTTGCGCACCTCCTTCACGACCTTGTCGAATCCGGAGGCGACGGCGGCGGCGTCGAAGCGCCCGTCCTTCGTCTCCTGCGCGTTGATCTCGTCCAACCGCGCGGCGAGGTCGCGCTCGACGGCGAAGACGATGATCACCGGCGCCTCCCTCACGCGCTCGAGATTGAAGTCCTTCACCGCGGGCATGAGCCGCGCGCGGGCTTCGGGCGTCCGGGCGACGTAGAAGTGCCAGGGCTGGATGTTCAGCGACGAGGGCGCGAGGCGCAGGATTTCGAGAAGATCGTGAAGCGCTTCGTCGGTCAAGGGCTTCTTCGCGTCGTAGTGCTTCGCGGTGTAGCGCCTGCGGGCGGCTTCAAGGATGGGATTCATGAGGGGACTCCTTCGGAAGAGAAACGGGCCTTTTCCCCCATCCTAGCGGCCGCGCCCGTTTTCCGCAGTGGCGCAGAAAGACGAAGGGCCGCAGGGACGGACGAGCGAGTGAACACTCTCGACCGCACCGGACGGCCCTTCCTCACCCGCCAGGGGGCCGCCGTGAAGGGCCCCCCCCCCGGGCGAGAGGGATTCACACGGCTTTAGTCAAGCGACGTGAAGAGCTCCTCCGTCCTGAGGCGGGACTTCGGACGCGAGGCGTTGCCGTCGTTGGGGGCGCGGTAGCCGAAGCTCACCACAACCGCGGTCGTGAGGCCCTTTCCCTTGAGGCCGAGGATTTCGTCCATCTTCGCGTAGTCGAGGCCCTCGAGGCAGGTCGAATCGATGCCCATGCCCGCCGCGGCGTAGACCACCGTGCCGAGGCCGATGTAGGCCTGGTGCGTCTCCCAGGCGACGAGGTCCTTCTCGTTCTTCATGTGAAGGCCGGCGAAGTACCTTAACTTCCCAGAAAAGTTGCACTCAAGCACTATGAGACTTGCAGAAAGGTC
>CAJKCQ010000070.1 GCA_905198475.1 uncultured Sutterella sp.
GCGTCGTCATCCCGCGCAAACCGGGAAGACCTCGAGTCCGCCCGGAATTTGTGGGACCTAAGCGTCCTCGCGGTAGACCCAGGAAGCTTCAGTAGTACCGTACTTTGGGATTCTTTTAGGAATCAATGTACTTTCCGTCGCGCGGAAGCAGAGTACCGTAGGCGGGGAAGAAGGAACCATTGGCGACGCCGCCATCCTTGGCGTAGCTTGCGAGAAGCGTCAACGAAGTCTTGTCGCTTACGTCGATCGTGAAGCTCGGTGCAAAATAAACGCGGTGCTTGTCCGTGTCCTTGATGAATGAATCTTCACGATTCACCATCGCCACAATGCGGTAGCGCTTGGAACCGTCCTCCGTAGCGTTGTCGGCGAAGTCGATGCCCGCCTGGACGTACTTGTTTGAACCGCCGGAGATGGAGACGTTGTGCTGAGGCGTCTTGGTCGGCTTCTTGGTGACGAGGTTCACCACACCGCCGGGCTGCGAGTCACCGTAGAGCGAGGAGGCAGGCCCCTGAAGCACTTCAATGGACTCAAGGCCGTAAGGTTCGACGGTGCTGTCGAAGAAGCCGTCCTTGTATTGACGTTGACCATCAACGAGCGTCGTAGCGTCAAAGCCGCGGATCTTGATCCAGTCGGTGTCGTAGTCGGCGCCGAACTGGTTGAAGAAACCCGGGGTGTAGCGCAGCGAGTCGTCAAGCTTGCGGATGTTCTTTTCATCGAGCTCCTGACGCCCCACGACGTTCACCGTCTGCGGCGTCTCCTGCGTGGAGACGTCGATCTTGAGGGCTTCGGCCGTGACGCTCACGGCATCGAGGGTTTCATAGTCGTCCGCGAGCGCGGGTTGAGCGGCAAGAGCGGCCGCGGCGAGGGCCGTGGCGAGCGAGATCTTCCGGTAGGAGAAGGTGTTGCGAGAGTCCATTTACTGTATTTCAGCAGCCCGAAAGGGCTGCCCGTGCGTAATGCGAATGCGTCGCATTATATGTTGGGTTAAACCCATTTTCTAACCGTTAACCCTAATAAAACCCTCGAGCCCGCTTCAGCGTTGCCAAGCAGCAACATCATCCCCTCGCCTCCCCGCTCGTCCATTCGCCATTCTGTTTTCTCTGGATTTTGTACGAGTTATCAAAGATTTCCGCGACTCCCTCGGCGTCCGTAGCCTTCTCATCCCTCCTGCCCGCGCGAGAAGAAACCCCCGCACCCGAAGATGCGGGAGTTTCTTGTTTAGAAAGCCGGCAGGCGGCCCGTTCGGGGCAAACTGGGGCCGGGAAGAGCGCCGCCGGGGACTGGCCGCCCGTTCATCTTGCGTCACCCGAGGGCGACGAGGTCGCAGCCCGCGGGAGCCGAGAGCGTGACGGTCATGTAGAGAACGCTGCCGTCGTGAGGTGCGGTCACAGTGTCAAGCACTTCGCCCGCGAAGTTCTCGATCCGGCCGAGCGTCTCGCCCGCCTTCACGAAGCTCCCGGGCCTGACGTTCGGGAACCAAAGGCCCGAACGCGTGCTCGAGACGTAGCTCGCCGCCGGGGCCTCGCGCTGCGCGGTGTTCTTCACCGCCTCGCCTTCGATGACGCCGAGGAACGCGAGGATCGACTTCATGTCGGCCATGTAGGCCTCGACGTCGGCTTCGTTCCAGAGCCCGAGCGAACCCCGTTCGATGAGGATCGAAGGCGTCCCGCGGATCGCGGCGCTGTTGTAGGCGCCGGTGGACGCCTGCGAGAGGACGCGCACGGGCACAGAGAGGTGCTCAGCCGCTTCACGGGCGCGCCGGGTGACCTCGAGCGCGCAGTTCCCCGGCACGTAGACGTAGGGCCAGAGGTCCTCGAAGAGGTCGCCGCCGTGGAGGTCGATGTAGAAATCCGCCTCGTCCTGGAGCTTCGTGATCGCCCAGGCGCGGCGTTGCGACGCCGTCCCCTCGGGGTCGCCCGGGAACATGCGGTTGATGTTCTCACCGTCCTCGGGGTTCACGGCCTTCGCGCGGGCGTCAAATGCCGCCGGGTTGACGAGCGGCACGACGGTGACCTCGCCCGCGGCGATGACTTCCTCAAAGAGCGCGGTGAGCCGGCGCGCGGTGAGGATCCCGGGGTATTCGCTCCCGTGGATGCCCGCGGTGATGAGCACCTTCGGGCCCGGACGGGCGCCCCGGAAGCGCAGGACCTGAATCCCGGTGCCGGGAAGGAGTTCAAAAGTTTCAGCCATCGGAAAACTTCCCTTTCCTGGTGGTTGGAGGGTGGTTAGAAATACGCCTGCTGCTCGACGTGCAGGGTCGAACCGTGCTCGGCCCCGACCTCCTCGTCGCGCTCCATCCTCGCCTCGGCCTCGGCGTCGGGCGCGTAGTGCACGCCGATGCCCATCACGGCCTTGAGGAGGTCCTGCGCATACGGATTCTTGATCTTGGAGATGCGGCGCATGTCGTCAACCTCCTCGACGAAGCTCCCGTTGTGCAGGAACCGCACGCGGTCGCAGAAGTAGGTGATCGCGGTGAGGTCGTGGGTGATGAAGACGTAGGAGAGGTTGAAGTCCCGCCGGAGGTCCTTCAGGAGGTCCATCACCTGAATCTGCGTGGCCGCGTCGAGCGAGCTGATCGCCTCGTCGAGCAGGATGAAGCGCGGGTGGAGCGCCACGGCGCGCGCGATGCACACGCGCTGGAGCTGTCCGCCCGAAAGTTCGTGCGGGTAGCGCGTGAGGAAGGACTCGTTGAGACCCACGCGCTCGAGAAGTTCGATCGTGCGGCGCTTCTGCTCCTCCTTCGTGATGCGTTCGCCCTTCAGGCGCAGCGCCCGGAACGATTCGCCGATGATGCCCTGCACGCGGAAGCGCGGATTGGCCGACGTCGTGTAGTCCTGGAACACGATCGAGATGCCCTGCTCGATCTTCGCGCGCTCCTCGCGGGTGTGGCGCCCGTAGAGGCTCACGCCGTCAAGGCGCACTTCGCCCGAATCGGGCGCGAGAAGGCCCGAAAGAACGCGCCCGAAGGTGGACTTCCCCGAACCCGACTCGCCGATGATGCCGAGGCACTCACCCTCCTCGAGCTCGATCGAGAGCCCGTGGAGCACCTCCTGGCGCTCGCGCCCGAAGAGCTTCGTCTGGTTTTCCTTGCGGAACGACACGCGGATGTCTTTGGCTTCAAGCAGCATGGACGTCTTCTCCTCGAATGGCGCGGCTGAAGGTGTTCATGACGGCCGTGTGGCGGTCGATGAGTTCACGGGTGTAGGGGTCCTTCGCATGCTCGAAGATCTCCTCGGGGAGTCCCCGCTCGACGGCGAGGCCCCGGTGCATCACGACGAGCTTGTCGGAGATGAGGGATAGGACGCCCAGGTCGTGCGAGATGAAGATCATCGCGGCGGCGCGCGACGCCTTGATCCGCATGAACTCCTGCATGATCGCGTACTGACTGATGGAGTCGATCGCAGTGGTCGGCTCGTCGCAGATGATGAGCGAAGGCTTCAGCGCAATCGCGAGCCCGATCATCACGCGCTGGAGCATGCCGCCCGACATCTGGTGCGGGTACTTCTTGAGGACCTCCTCGGGATTGCGGATCTTCATGAGCTCGAGGATCTCAATCGACTTCCCGCGGATCTCGCGGCGGCTCCACGTGGTGTGCTCGGCGAAGGTCTCCGCCATCTGGTCGCCGATGCGGTAGAGCGGATCGAAGCAGCTCATCGGGTTCTGCAGAACCATGCAGATGTCCGAGCCCCTCAGGCGCCGGAGCGCTTCGGGCGACCGGTCGAGCAGACTCTCGCCCTTGAAGAAGACCCTGCCCTTCACCTCGAAGTTGCGCTCGAGGAGCCCGAGCATCGCCTTGGTGGTCATGGACTTGCCCGAGCCCGATTCGCCGAGGATGCCGAGGCATTCGCCCGGAGCGACCGAAAAGCTCACGCCCTTGACGAGTTGGGCGGACTTGTTGTCCTGGTGGAACGTGACGTGCAGGTCCTGCACGTCGAGAACGGGTGTGGGGGCGGACATCAGAGACGAACCTCCTTCGGGTCGAGGGCGTCGCGCAGACTGTCGCCCAGAAGATTGAAGACGCCGACGAGAACGACCACGGCGATGCCGGGGACGAGCATCTGCTCGGGATTGGAGACCATGACGTTCTTCGCTTCATTGAGCATCGCGCCCCATTCGGGCATCGGCGCCTGAACGCCGAGGCCGAGGAAGGAGAGCGTCGAGATGTTGAGGATCGCCCAGCCCGTGTCGAGGGACGCGAGCACGGCGAGCTCTGCGGCGATGCACGGGAGCATGTGGTGCGTGAGGATGAAGTAGTTCCCCGAACCGATCGAGCGCGAGTAGAGGATGAAGTTCGACTCGGTGTACTTCACCACCGCCGTGCGGATCATGCGGGCGTACCACGCCCACTTGATGAAGATGTTGGCGATGATGACGTTCTCGATGTTGACGCCCATCAGGGCGACGACCGCGAGGATCATGATCTGCGAGGGGAAGGAGAGCATCACGTCCACGACGCGCATGATCGCCTCGTCGATCGGGCCGCGGAAGTACCCCGCGAGGACGCCCATCAGAAGCCCCAGGCCGATCGTGCCCGCCATCGTTAGGAGCGAGAGGAAGAAGGTCGGTCGGATGCCGTAGAGCATGCGCGAAAAGACGCAGCGCCCGAGCTGATCGGTGCCGAGCGGGTACTCCCACGAGGGGCCGGCGAACTTCATCAGAATGTTGTTCTCATACGGGTCGTGCGGCGCGAGCCACGGCGCGAAGACGCCCGCGAGAACCGTGATGATGATCACGGCGAGGCAGAACTGCGTCACCGGATTCCTCAGAAAAACTTTCAGCATTTAGGCGGTCTCCTGCTTGCGCAGACGCGGATCGACGGCGCACTGGATGATGTCGAAGAGAAGGTTGAAGACCACGAAGAGCACGCCCATCATGAGGACGTAGGCCTGGATCACGGGGTAGTCGCGGTTGAAGATCGAGGTGATGCAGAGCTTGCCGAGACCGGGCCAGGCGAAGACGTTCTCCACGACGATCGTGCCGGCGATGAGCTGCGGGATCGACATGCCGATCGCGGTGACGCAGGACTGGAGCGAATTCTTGAGGACGTGCTTGACGAGAATCGCGCGCTGCTTAAGGCCGCGGACCTGCGCGTAGAGCACGTAGTCCTCGCGCATGTTCTCGAGCATGTTGTTGCGGATGAGGCGGATGTAGGTCGAGATGTAGGTGAGCGCCACCGTGAAGGCCGGCAGGATCAGGTGCCGCCAGCTGCCCGCGCCGCTCGTCGGCAGCAGGTCGAGCTTGATCGACACGAACCAGATGAGCAGCAGACCCACCCAGTAGGCCGGCATGGCGGTCGTGGCGAAGACGACGCCGCGCATGATGCGGTCGAACCAGCTGTCCTTGTAGACGGCCGAGAGGAAGCCGATCGGGAGGCTCAAGACGATCACGTAGACGAGGGAGAGGCCCGCCAACCAAAGCGTGGCCGGCAGGCACCGCCCCAACTCACCCAGGACGGTGCGCGAGGGGTTCGTGTAGCTCACGCCGAAGTCGCCCTGGAGGCAGTTCCAGACCCAGTCGAGGTAGCGCACGAAGAACGGGCGGTCAAGACCGAGCTCTGCGCGCACCTGCGCGATCGCCTCGGGCGTGATCACCGGCGTCTGGCGCACGCGCAGCGCCACCTCGGCCGGATCGGACGGAATGAGATTGATGAAGACGAAGCAGAAGAAGGAGATGACGAAGAGGAGCGGAATCGTCGCCAAGAGCCTTCGGATAACGTATTGACGCATCAGAACATCCCGCAGTCCGCCCCCATGAAGGAGCGGACCGCTCGAGAAGGAGAGAATTGTGCGTGTGGGGGGCGGGCGGGCGCAGAACGTGCGCCGCCGGCCTCCTCCGGGGGGATCCCCCGGGAGGACGCCCAGGTTCGCGAAAGGCCGCAGGACTTCGGGGGCCCCGGGTTCGGGAGCACCCGCAGACGCCCTGCGGCCGATGAAACGCCGTCCCTCAGTGGACGGGAGCGGGCGGGAGCGGCCGCTACTTCCAGTACATGTCCGCGAAGGGGATCTCGTACTGGTTGGAGAGGAACCCGACGCCGCCCAGCTCGGCGCGGAAGAGCGCCTTGTTGGTCTCGTAGGTGACCGGGATGTAGACCGCGTCGTCGTGGAGGTGCGTCAGGACGTACTTGTAGAGGTCCTTCCTCTCGGCCTCGTCCGTGCTCGTCAGGATCTTGGTGATGCGGGCGTCGATTTCGGCCTTGTCGGGCAGACCGAGCTGGGCCTCATAGTCGCCGTAGACGCGCTGGCGCATGGCGGCGAGCGAGGACTGGGGATCGTACGGAGCGCCCCAGCAGATGTTGAAGACGGTGTCGAACTTGCCGTTCTTCATGTTGTCGCGGTAGGACTGCTCCTCTTCGCCGCGGATCGAGAGCTGAACGCCGATCTTGCTCCACTCGCTCTGAAGGAACTCCGCAATCGTCTTTTCGGAGACGGAGTTGGAGTTGTAGAGCATGTCGAACGCGAGGACCTTGCCGTCCTTCATCATCGGGGCGCGCTTGCCGTCGCGCTTCCAGCCGGAGGCCTCAAGCAGCCTCTGGGCTTCCTTCATGTCGTAGGCGAAGGGCTTGAGGTCGATGTTGCAGTACGGCATCGCCTTGGAGTAGAGCGTGTCGGCCGCGGGTTCGAAGCCGTGGAAGACGCCCTGGCTGATCACGGCCTTGTTCGAGGCGTGCTGGAGCGCCGCGCGGACGTTCTTGTCCTTCAGGAATTCGTTGGTCGTGTTGAGCACGATCTGGCGCGTGGAGGTCGGGTCGGACACGGCGACGCCGAAGTCCTTGCTGTTGCGGTACTTGTTGAGGGCGTCCGCATCAACCATGTTCTTGCCCCAGATGAGGTCCACCTCGCCCTTTTCGAGCGCGAGGATGCGGGTCTGGTTGTCCGGAATCACCTTCACGATGATGCGCTTGATCGCGGGCTTCTTGCCCCAGTAGTCGGGGTTCACCTCGAAGACGGAGTATTCGTCGACCACGTGCTCCTTGAGGATCCAGGGACCCGAGCCCACGAAGGCCTTGAGGCCGTTCTTGGTCTTGCCGTCCTTCATGACGTTGGGCGAGACGAAGGCGAAGGGACGCGTCACGGCGAGCTCGGTGAGCATCGGGTAGTACGGCTCCTTCATCACGATGCGGAAGGTCGAGGCGTCCGGCGCCTCCACCTTGACGAGCAGCCGCATCATCTCGAGCCAGGAGTGGCGAGTCTTGTTGTCAATGAGGGCGTCAAAGTTCGCCTTGACGGCATAGGCGTCGAGTGGATGACCGTCGGTGAACTTCAGGTTGGGACGGATCTTGAAGGTGTATTCGCGGCCGTCCGGGCTGATCGTCCAGCTCTCGGCGACGGCGCCGTGGTACTCGCCGTCGTTGCCGAGCGTCACGAGGCCTTCGAAGAGCATTTCCTGAGCAAACATCTCGCCCGCGTAGAGGTGCGGGTTGAGGTCGCGCAGATCGCGGAAGTTCACGAAGACGAGCGTGTCGCGGTCGTGATCAACGGCGGCCATCACGGCAGGGGCAGCGGAGAAGAAAAGCGTGCCGGCGGCGACGGCGGCGCAGGCGGCTGAGATGAGCGAGCGGCGCTTGAATCGGAGGGGCTGCATTTGAAGTTCGGTCCTTATTGTTGGATTTACCAGGAAGCTACGTGAGAATCATTCTCGGCTCGGGATTCTATTTACACCTGCTGACATTCGCAAGGAATCTCCTATGCTTACCGCGATTTTTTGACGTCAATCAATTCCTTTCAGATTATATTCCTAGCTTTTACAGTTGCATCAATATATTAGACCTGTATGTGTTTGGCGCACCAAACAAAAGTCGACGCGTCAAATAAGAGGCACCCTCATTACGCTCAGACCGATGGAGTCACTCATCACCCCTTCATCCCTTCGGATTCACGCTTATCGGGGTTGTGCGCCGTATGTCAAGAAATGCAGTTATGGTGTGAAGCAACAATCCTGCGATTGCAATGTTTCATTGTCCATGAATCGTATCGCGTATGTCGCCATTGACATCCTCTCCGCCCTGAAGGACGGAGATTCCCTACTGAGCCTTCAAGCGTTTTTAGGCGCTTGAGGAGCTCTTCGGATGGGTTCGTGCTGCTGACCTGCGGATCTCTTTCGAGAAGGCCGATTCACTTGAGGTGCAGCAGCTCCCCACAGGTTCTGATGCGCTGCCCGCGCCCGAGGGCGCGGATTCTTCTGAAGAAACGCAGCTCGGGCGGGCAGCGTGAAGGCGCGGTGCGGTCGCGCTGAAGTCGGGAGGAATTCGTCTGCGATGAGGGCCGCTGATGAGAGGAAGAAGCGTGGCGGAGAAGTGCTTCGGGAAAGCGCGGACGCTGAAAACAGAAGCGCCGCCACGAAGCTCTACATCGCAGCGGCGTTTCTTGGAGGGGCCTTACGGTGCCCTTTTCCTCGAGATCTAATATAGCACGTATTTAGAAAAAATCAAGGGTCGTTGTCGTGCGTTGCCTGCTTTTCGGCGCGTGCGGAATGCCTCGCGAGCGTGCCGCCGCGCCCCGGGACAGGGCGTCCGGGAGCCGGAATCACAGCGAATCGGCGCGTTTTTGGGTTAGATCCGTAATGAGGCCCACGCAAAAGGCATTTCCTTCGCTCGTGCTTTCAAGCATCACCCGCCAGCCCATGCGCGCGCAGATGCGCGAGACGATCGAGAGTCCCAACCCCGCGCCGTCCGCGCGGGAGCGCTTCGCCGCGTCGCCGCGCTCAAAGGCTTTGAAGAGCCGTTCGCGGTCGGCAGGCGGAATCGGGGGCGACGTGCTCGCCACGACCACGCCCGTCGCGGTTTCGATCACCGTCACGGAACCCTGCTCGGTGTAGGCGACGGCGTTTCTCAGGAGGTTCGAGAGCACGACCCCGAGCATCCCCGGCGAATAGGCGCCCGGACACTCGGCCTCGCGCCGCACCGTGAAGTCGAGCCCTTTTTCCTCCGCAAAGGGCCGCCAGAGGTCTTCGGCGCGCGCGAGGATCCCCGAGACGCGGTCGGGCGCATCATGCGCGGAGGTTTCCGTGACGCGGGCGAATTCAAGGAAGACGCCGAGGAGCATCCGCATGTCGGCGGCGTTTTTGCGGATGCGCTCGACCTGCGTCTGCTGCCGCTCGTCGAGGTTCGTGAGCTCGAGGAGCTCCGAAGAGGTTTCGATCACCATAAGGGGCGTTCTGAGCTCATGGCTCACGTCGCCCGTGAAGGCCTTTTCGCGCGCGAGCGCTTCATGGAGCCGCCTGAGGCTCCCCATGCAGATCTCAGCCAATTCGCCCACCTCGTCGCGGGTCCTGAGCTCCGCGGGAAGCTCCCGCCAACCGCCCGCGGCCGAGGCCGCCTTCACGGCTTCGGAGAGCTTCTCCACCGGCCTCATCACGCGCTTGGCGAGCCACCCGCCCGCAAAGGCGCCGACGAAGAAGACGAAGAAGATCGAGAGCACCATGACGAGAAAGAGCGTCTGCTCCTTCTCTTCGAAGCCCCCCTGGTCGCGGACGATCATCAGGTCGCCGCCCTTCCACTCGGAGCGGTAGACGAAGGCTGCGGGGTGTTCGATGAGTTCGGTGAACCCCTGCCCCACGCCCCGGAATTCGGGCGGAATGGGCTTGAGCCCCCCGCCTTCGCCGTAGATTTCGGTGTTCGGGGCCTCGCGGGGCGTCTCACCGCGCTCCAACTGTTCGCGGGCGAGCAGCATGTCGTCGTGCATGACGCCCGAGATGAGCTCCTCCTCGGCGAAGCTCACCGAGGCGACGATCGCGACGGCGTAGAGGCTCGAGACCAGCGCGAGGAGCGCTGCGAGCGCGAGGGCGATGCGCTGCGGCAGCCCCCGCGGCGGGCGGCCGTTTTGGAGAACCTCGCTCACGGCCGCACTCCCGCGGCCGTTGCGCCCTGCTCCGCCCCGTCCTCGGGGGCGCCTTCAGCGGGCGTCTTCGCTTCGCCCGGCGCCGCAATCGACCAACCGTAGCCCATGTGGGTGTGGAGCATCGGCCGGCCGAAGGGCTTGTCCACGGCCTGACGCAGCAGATAGAAGTTCGAGCGCAGGCTGTCGGACGCGGGCGCGTCGCCGCCCCAGATCTTGTTTTCGAGCTCCTCGCGGCTCACGATCCGCGGGCTCGCCTTCATGAGGACCTTGAGGATCTTGAAGCCCGTGGGATTCACCTTGAGCGGCACCCCGTCGCGCTCCACGGTCATCGCTCCGAGGTCGAGCACGAGCCCGCCCAAAACCAGGCGGTCCGGGTCGCCCTTGTGGGCGCGCCTGAGGAGCGCCTCGATGCGAGCGGCCAGTTCACGCAGCGAAAAGGGCTTCACGAGGTAGTCGTCGGCGCCCGCCGAGAGCCCCTCGACGCGGTCGTCCACCGTGTCGCGGGCGGTGAGCATCAGGACGGGCGTGTCGTCGCGCGCGCGGCGCATCTCCCGGCAGAAGGCCATGCCGTCCACGCCAGGAAGCCCCACGTCCAGAACTACGAGGTCCGCGCCCTCGTTGTTGAGCGCGTGGGCGCAGGTCTCCGCGTCCGGACACGTCCGGACCGAATAGCCGCGCAGCTCGAGGTAGTCGCGGAGATTTGCACGAATGTCGGGGTGGTCGTCCACCACCAGAATGCGCAGGGCCATCGCTCAAATCCTTTGCAATATGTTCCATCTGTTGCAGGTGATGCCGCAGAGAGTCTACGGCGTGATCACTCTCCGGCCTGAAGGCCGGAGCTTCTTGATTCGCTGAGCCTCGCGGC
>CAJKCQ010000071.1 GCA_905198475.1 uncultured Sutterella sp.
CCGAAGAGATCCCCAAGCGCCTCAAAACGCGTAAGGACTCAGTAGGGAATCTCCGCCCTTCAGGGCGGAGAGGATGTCAACTCCACTGACGCGCCGCTCCAGCGCCCGTCAATCCATACATCTTCATATATTTCAATAAGTTGTCGTTTTTCGCAGGCAACAAAAAAGGCCGTCTTTCGACGACCTCATTTGTTCTGGTCGGGGCGGCGGGATTCGAACTCGCGACCCCTTGCACCCCATGCAAGTGCGCTACCAGGCTGCGCTACGCCCCGAACAGACTTGGAATCTTACCCGACTTTCTCGAAAAAAGCAAGAGGGTGGCTCCAAGTTTTTAGTCTTCGTCGTCCACAACGGTGTAGCGGCGGGTCTGCGCGCGCAGCTCCGGCGGCAGCAGGTTCTTCGTGACGCGGGCGTTGAGCGTTCCGGACGGATGGAAGGTGACGACGCGGCGCTCGGTGATCGTCACCGTTTCGCCGGTCTTCAGATTGCGCCCGGGGCGCGCGACCTTGTCGCGCACGGAGAAGTTGCCGAGACCGGGGATCTTCACCGTGTCGCCCTTTTCGAGGTGTTCGATGATGAGCTCGAAGAAGCTCTCGACGATGAGTTTGGCGTGAGGCCGGTCGAGATCGGGAATCTGCTCGAGAAGAGCCTCGGCGATGCTCGCCTTGTTGAGGGTGCGGACGTCCTGGGGAAGGTAGTCCTGAGGAATGTCATCCTGATCAGTCATGTTCTTCAGTAATTCGCTGACGCTGTGAAATCGTTTTCTGTCGCCTCTGGGCCGCCCGCGGTTTGGGCTGGCGGCACAGAGGAGCCTTAGGAGAGGGCCCGGCCTCAGGCGCGCAGACGCGCGCCCGCCACTTCGAGCACGTCGAGGATCGCGCGCATCGCGCCCTCGGTCTGCTCTTCGCCGAGCGGCTCCTCGGTGCGCGAGGCGAGCTCGATCGCGAAGGCGAGGGACTTCTCGCCCGCCCCGTCGCCCTCCTTCGGGCGATAGAGGTCGAAGAGGCGGAAGTCGGCGAGGGGCGCGAGGCGCAGATCCTTCTTCTTCGCCTCGGCGACGGCGTCGAAGAGCACCTGCACTTCCAGGTCGGCGGGGACCACGACCGCGAGGTCGCGCGTCACGGGTTGGAACTTGCTCACCGGGACGTAGCTGGGCAGCGGCAGCTGCGTGAGGGGCTCAACTTCGAGCTCGAACACCACCGGAGCGTGTGGAAGCTCAAACTGCTGCTGCACGCGCGGATGAAGTTCGCCGATGAAGCCGATGCGGCGGTCGCCGAGGTAGATCCCCGCGGAGCGGCCCGGATGGAGCGCCGGGAAGGATTCCTTCACGAATCGGACCTTGAGCGGGCGGATCAGACGCTCAACGTCGCCCTTGACGTCAAAGAAGTCCACGCGGCGGGCGGCTTCGCCCCACTGCGCGTCGTCGGCGGTGCCGTAGGCGAGGCCGGCGACGTGCTGCGGCTGGCGCACGCCCTTCACCGTCCAGGGACCCTCTTCGACCGCGGCGTCGGGGAAGAAGACGCGGCCGAGCTCAAAGATGCGCACGCGTTCGGCGCGGCGGTTGAGGTTGTACTTGAGGATGTCCACGAGACCGCCGATGAGCTGCGTGCGCATCACGGAGAGCTGCGAGGCGATCGGATTGAGCAGGCGGATCGGCTTCTCGTTGGCGGCGTAGGCGAGCTCCCACTCTTCGGGGACGAAGGAGAAGTTGATGAGCTCCTGGTAGCCGAGCTTGGCCATCTCGCGGCGCAGATCATGCGCGCCGCGGCGCTCCTCGCGCTGCGTCTTCATCGCGCTGCGCGCGAGCGGCGGACGGTCGGGGAGCTTCTCGAGGCCGTAGAGGCGCGCGACCTCCTCGATCAGGTCCTCCTCGATCTCGATGTCGAAGCGGAAGGACGGGGGCGTCACCGTGAAGACGCCGTCGGCGAGCGTGTATTCGAAGCCGAGGCGCTTGAAGCTCTCCTCCATGGATTCGAGCGGAATGTCGACGCCGACCACCTTGCGGCAGCGGTCCACGCGCATGCGCACGGGGGCGCGCACCGGGAGGTTCGCCTTCACGTCGTCGACCGGGCCCACCTTCGTCTCAGGCGTGCCGCAGATGTCGAGCACGAGCTGCGTGATGTACTCGAGGTGGTCGACCGTCGTCGCGAAGTCCACGCCGCGCTCATAGCGGTAGGCCGCGTCGGTCGAGAAGTTGAGCTTGCGGCAGCGGCCCTGGATCGCCTTCGGGAACCAGAACGCGGCCTCGATGTAGAGGTCGGTCGTCTCGTCGGAGATCGAGGTCTTCTCGCCGCCCATGATGCCCGCGAGGCATTCGGGCTCGTCGCCCGCGCAGATCACGCCGTACCAAGGCGTGAGCGCGACCGTCTGGCCGTTGAGGAGCTCGACGGACTCGCCCTCGCGCGCCCAACGCACGGTGAGGCGGTCGGCCGGGAGCTTCTTGAGGTCGTAGAAGTGGGTCGGGCGGCCGAGCTCGAGCATCACGTAGTTCGAGATGTCCACGAGCGCGGAGATCGAGCGCTGGCCGGCGCGCTCAAGGCGCGACTTCATCCATTCCGGCGTCTTCGCACGGGCGTTGAGGCCGCGGATCACGCGGCCGGAGAAGCGGCCGCAGAGGTCGGGGGCTTCGATCTCGACGGGCAGGCGGCAGCTACAGGTCGCGGGCACCGGCGTCATCGCCGCAAGCGTGAGCGGCGCGCCCGTGATCGCGTGCACGTCGCGCGCGACGCCCACCACGGAGAGCGCGTCGCCGCGGTTCGGCGTGAGCTTCAATTCAATGCGGGCGTCGTCAAGACGCGCGTATTCACGGATGTCGGCGCCGATGGGCGCTTCGTCCGGAAGGATCCAGATGCCGTCGTGGTTTTCGGAAATGCCGAGCTCGCGCTGCGAGCAGAGCATGCCCATCGACACGACACCGCGCAGCTTGCTCTTCTTGATGCGGAAGTCGCCCGGGAGCACCGCGCCGATCGTGGCGCAGGCAACCTTGATGCCGGCGCGCACGTTCGGGGCGCCGCAGACGATCTGCAGCGTCTCGCCCGTGCCCGCGTTCACTTCGCACACGTGCAGGTGGTCGGAGTTCTCATGGTCGCGGCAGGTGAGCACTTCGCCCACGACGACGCCCGTGAAGGCGGGGGCGGCGGTGCGGACTTCCTCAACCTCGAGGCCCGCCATCGTCAGCGCGTCGGCAAGCTCGTCGGTCGAGAGGGCCGGATTGACGTACTGGCGCAGCCATTCTTCAGTGAAAATCATTTTGTGTTCTCTCCGCCGGGAAGTCAGTTGAACTGCTTGAGGAAGCGCAGGTCGCCCTCAAAGAAGAGGCGCAGGTCGTCGATGCCGTAGCGCAGCATCGTGAGGCGCTCGAGGCCCGAGCCGAAGGCGAAGCCGATGTGCTTCTCCGGATCGAGGCCGTAGTTGCGCACGACGTTCGGGTGCACTTCGCCCGCGCCCGAAATCTCGAGCCAGCGGCCCTTCCTCGGGCCGCTCGTGAACATCATGTCCACTTCGACGGAGGGTTCGGTGAACGGGAAGTAGGACGGACGGAAGCGCACGACGAGGTCGTTCGTCTCGAAGAAGCAGCGCAGGAAGTCGCTGTAGACGCCCTTGAGGTCCGTGAAGCTGATGTCGCGGTCGATCCAGAGGCCCTCGACCTGATGGAACATCGGCGAGTGCGTCGCGTCGCTGTCCACGCGGTAGGTGCGCCCCGGGGCGATCACCTTGATGGGCGGCTGATGCGTGCGGGCGTAGCGCACCTGCATGGGCGAGGTGTGCGGACGCAGCGGGAGCGGACGTCCCTCGTCGTCGTTGCGGTCCACGTAGAACGTGTCCTGCATCGAGCGGGCGGGATGGTTGGGCGGGTTGTTGAGCGCGGTGAAGCTGAACCAGTCGCTCTCGATCTCGGGACCGTCGGCGACGTCGAAGCCGATCGAGCGGAAGATCTCCTCGACGCGCATCCAGGTGCGGATCACCGGGTGGATGCCGCCCTCGGAGCGGCCGCGCCCCGGGAGCGTCACGTCGATCGACTCGGCGGCGAGCTTCGCAGCGAGCGCTTCGGCGGCGAGTGCTTCGCGGCGGGCGTTGAGGGCCTGCTCGACCTGCTGCTTGGCGCGGTTGATCTCCTGACCGCGGGCGCGGCGCTCCTCAGGGGCGAGCTTGCCCAGCTCCTTCATGAGCATGGTGAGCGCGCCCGTCTTGCCGAGGTAGCGCGCCTTGGCGTCCTCGAGCGCAGCGGCCTGCTGCGCGAGGGCGAATTCACGCTGCGCGGACTCGATGAGTTCGGAAAGTTCCTGCATTTTGAATTCCAAAACGATGATGTCGGGGGACGCCGGGCGTCGCGCCGCCCGTCAACGGGGGCGTTCGGGCCGCGTCCGGTCTCCGTACTCAGCGGCGCATCCCCCTTCGGGGACGACGGGGATTCGGGGCGCGGCCTTCCCGCACTGCGGAGAAGGCCGCGCCGCACGGAACCCCTCCCGCCCCTCTGCGGAGGGGTGAAAGGCGCCGGATGAGGAGCGCGCGGAAGGTCCCGGACCCCCTGCGCCGCTCATTGGGAAAGCAGAAATTCTACATGCAATTCACTGATCACGCTCGAAAAAAGAGGCCCGCCTCCCAGGGAGACGAGCCTCTCATTTCAGTTCCCTTTGCGCCCGGTGCGCCTGCGCGTCCGGGCGGAAGCAGGAAGAGCTTCTTAGGCGTTCTTGACCGACGCGACGAGGGCGGCGAAGCCTTCCTTGTCGTTCACGGCCATGTCGGCGAGGACCTTGCGGTCAAGGCCAATGCCAGCCTTCTTCAGGCCGTTCATGAACACCGAGTACGTCATGCCGTTGGCACGGGTGCCGGCATTGATGCGGGCGATCCACAGACGGCGGAACACGCGCTTCTTGTTGCGGCGGTCGCGGTAGGCGTACTGACCGGCGCGCATGACGGCCTGCTTGGCAACGCGGAAAACGTTGTTGCGGCGCAGACGGAAGCCCTTCGAAAGGGCAAAAATCTTCTTATGACGGGCACGGGCCGTCACACCACGCTTCACACGAGGCATCTCTTATCTCCTTTCTTCAATTAGGCGTAGGGCAGCATGCGCTTGACGGACTTGATGTCCGACTCGTGCACCGTGACCATGCCGCGCAGCTGACGCTTGTTCTTCGTCGTGCGGTGGGAAAGGATGTGGCGCTTCGTGGCGTGGGCGCGCTTGATCGAGCCGCTGGCACGCGGCTTGAACCGCTTCGCAGCGGCGCGCTTGGTCTTCATCTTCGGCATTTGCCGTTCCTCTTTTATTGGATAAGCCCCGGGCGTTCCAGCTGTGAAAGCACTGGACGCTTCAACGGGCCCCGGGCCTACTTGTTATGCCGGCTTCGGAGATGACCCGAAGCCGGCGAAAGACAGCGATTCTACTCGAACTCGAGCGGAAGTGCGGAAAATCAGCGCTTCTTTTTCGGGGCGAGAACCATGATCATCTGGCGGCCTTCGAGCTTGGGCGCGTGCTCGACCTGGGCGACGTCGGCGAGTTCGTCGCGCACGCGGTCCATCAACTGCGTGCCGAACTGCTGGTGGGCCATTTCACGGCCGCGGAAGCGCAGCGTGACCTTGGCCTTGTCGCCGTCGGAGAGGAAGCGCACGAGGCTGCGCAGCTTCGTCTGGAAATCGTTCTCGTCCGTCGCCGGACGGAACTTGACTTCCTTGATCTGCACGACCTTCTGCTTCGCCTTGGCTTCCTGGGCCTTCTTCTGCTCCTGATAACGAAACTTGCCGTAGTCCATCAGGCGGCAGACGGGCGGCACTGCGTTCGGCGCGACCTCAACAAGGTCGACGTCCGCTTCCTCGGCCATACGGAGGGCTTCGGAAGTGCGAACAATACCGATCTGGGCGCCGTCGACGCCGGTCAGTCGGACCTCAGGAACTCGGATCTCACCATTGATCCGATGCTTGCGATCTTGAGCTATGGCTCTTCTCCTGAAAAAACTCTAGCGCTGTTGCGACTTCGCCCGCGCCGATCATTCGGCGTGGGAGCGGCTCTCGTCTTCGGCCTTGATGCGGGCGAGGATGTCCTCCACCTTCATCACGCCGAGATCCTTGCCGCCGCGCATGCGCACGGAAACCGTCCCAGCCTGAGCCTCCTTCTCGCCGACGACGAGAATGTAGGGGATCTTCTGCAGACTGAGTTCGCGAATTTTATAGTTGATCTTTTCACCGCGCAAATCAGTGGTGACACGGATGCGCGCCGCATGGAGCTTGTCGGCGACCTCCTGCGCGTAGGCGGCCTGCTTGTCCGTGATCGGCGCGACGGCGCACTGGATCGGGGCGAGCCAGGTCGGGAAGGCGCCGGCGAACTCTTCGATCAGCATGCCGATCCAGCGCTCGAGGGAGCCAAGGATCGCGCGGTGCAGCATCACCGGAATCTTGCGGGTGTTGTCTTCGCCCACATACTCGGCGCCGAGGCGGCCGGGCATCTGGAAGTCCACCTGGACCGTGCCGCACTGCCAGGAGCGGCCGAGGCAGTCCTTGAGGTGGTACTCGATCTTGGGGCCGTAGAAGGCGCCTTCGCCCGCGAGGATCTCGTACTTGATCCCGAGCGCGTCGAGGCTCGCCATCAGGGCGTGCTCGGCCTTGTCCCACACGGCGTCCTCGCCGATGCGCATCGCCGGGCGGGTCGCCACCTTGTAGGCGATCTCGGTGAAGCCGAAGTCGGCGTAGACCTTCTGCACGAGCGCAGTGAAGTGCTCGCATTCGGCGAGGATCTGGTCCTCGGTGCAGAAGATGTGGCCGTCGTCCTGGGTAAAGCCGCGCACGCGCATGAGGCCGTGCAGGGCGCCCGAGGCTTCGTTGCGGTGGCACTGGCCGAATTCGCCGATGCGCAGCGGCAGATCACGGTAGCTGCGCAGCTTCGAATTGAAGATCTGGATGTGGCCCGGGCAGTTCATGGGCTTCAAGGCGTAGTAGCGGTTCTCCGACTCGGTCGTGAACATGTTCTCGCGGTACTTCGCCCAGTGGCCGGAGCGCTCCCAGAGCGAGCGGTCGAGGAGCTGCGGCGCCTTCACCTCTTCGTAGCCGTTGTCCTGGTAAACGCGGCGCATGTACTGCTCGATCACCTGCCAGAGGGCCCAACCCTTGGCGTGCCAGAAGATCATGCCGGGGGCCTCGTCCTGGAGGTGGAAGAGGTCGAGCTCGCGGCCGAGGCGGCGGTGGTCGCGCTTCTCAGCCTCCTCGAGCATCTTGAGGTAGGCCTTCTGGTCGTCCTTCGACGCCCAGGCCGTGCCGTAGATGCGCTGGAGCATCTCGTTCTTGCTGTCGCCGCGCCAGTACGCGCCCGCGACCTTCATGAGGCGGTGGACCTTGAGGCACCCCGTCGAGGGGACGTGGGGGCCGCGGCAGAGGTCGACGAAGTCGCCCTGCCGGTAGAGCGAAATGGTCTCGCCCTCGGGGATCGAGCTGATGATCTCGGCCTTGTAGTGCTCGCCCAAGGCCTTGAAGAAGTCCACGGCCTCGCTGCGGGGCATCTCCTCGCGCACGATCGGAATGTTCTTCTTCACGAGCTCGTCCATGCGCTCCTCGATCTTCTTGAGGTCTTCGGGCGTGAAGGGACGCGAGTAGGAGAAGTCGTAGTAGAAGCCGTTCTCAATCGCCGGCCCGATCGTCACCTGCGCTTCGGGATAGAGCTCCTTGACGGCCTGCGCCATCAGGTGCGCGCTCGAGTGGCGGATGATCTCGAGGCCTTCGGGATCCCGGCCCGTGATGATCGCGACGTCGGCGTCTTCGGCGATGGTGGTCGAAAGGTCGACGAGCTTGCCGTTCACGCGGCCGGCGAGGGCGGCCTTCGCAAGGCCGGCGCCGATCGAGGCGGCGACTTCAGCAACGGTGACCGCGCCCGGATATTCGCGCTTGGATCCGTCGGGAAGGGTGACAACTACCATTTTGCAAACCTCACAAAACTTGCGGGCATAAAAAAAGTGCGGACCTGGATCCGCACTTTCTTCATTTGAGTCCTGCTGACAATTATGCGTCCACGCCCAATCTTAACGACGGGGCGCTGTTGTTCGCACAGCCATCTGAATGAACGGCATCGTCGGCATTCCCAATAAAATTCTGGTAGGCACGATTGGATTCGAACCAACGACCCCCACCATGTCAAGGTGATGCTCTAACCAACTGAGCTACGTGCCTGGAAGAGCTTCACGAGCAACGTGAGGTGCGAATATTACAGGTGCTTTTCGAAAAAAGCAAGGGGTTGGAGGACAAATTTCCAAACTTTTTTCGATTTTCCTTGTTTACTAGGAAGTTGCCGCAACCGCCCTCCTCAGCCGTCCACCCGTGCAGAGCGGAGTGGACGGTCTGAAGGAAGGACTTCGGCGTCAGAGGCGGCGCGCCGAAAGCACGCCCGGCACGGCGCGCAGACCTTGGAGCATGAGCCGCATGCCGTCGCCGCCCCTCACCTCGACGGCGAAGCGCATGTGGAGGTCCCCCTTGAGGGCCTGGGAGTTGATGCCGGTGACGTGGACCTTCTCGCGCTGGAAGACTTCGGAGACGTCGCGCATCATCCCGGAGCGGTCCTGGGCGACGACGAGCACCTCGGCGGGATAGACCTGGTCGTCGCCCGCACGCCCCCAGCTCACCTCGATCAGGCGGTCGTGGTCCTGATCCCCCATGTTCTTGAGGTTCGGGCAGTCGGCGCGGTGGATGGTGACCCCCCTCCCGCGGGTGACGTAGCCCACGATCTCGTCGGGCGGCAGCGGATGGCAGCAGCGCGCGAGCTGCGTGAGGAGCGAATCCATGCCGACCACGAGGACCTTGCTCTTCTTGGCCGATGCCGAAGCCTCGCGCACCTGGAGTTCGGGTTCCTTCGGGGGCTCAGGCTTCGGGGGCTGCACGGCCTGGGCGAGCGCCGTGAGGGTGATCTCCTCCTTCGCGAAGGCGATGCAGAGCTCATCGACGGAAGCGAAGCCGAGGCGCTTGGCGAGGTCGTCCAACTTCACCGCGGTCTTCCCGAGGCGCGCCAACTCCTTGTCGAGGCGCTCGCGCCCTTCGTCGAGCTGCTTGGCCTGCTGCTGGGCGTTGAACCACTGGCGCACCTTGTTGCGGGTGCGCGCGCTCGCGGCATAGCCGAGCTCGGGGTTGAGCCAGTCGCGCGAGGGCTGACCGGTCTTGCCGGCGATGATCTCGACGGTCTGCCCGGTCTTCAGGTGCGTGTTGAGGGGCACCATCGCGCCGTCCACGCGCGCGCCGCGGCAGCGGTGGCCGAGCTGCGTGTGGACCATGTAGGCGAAGTCCACGGGCGTCGCCCCGGTGGGGAGCTCCACCACGCGCCCTTGGGGCGTGAGGCAGTAGACGTGGTCGTCCTCAACGGCGTGCGCGTCCTTGTGCGGGTCGCCGCCGACGTCGGAACGCCAGGCGAGGAGCTGGCGGAGCCAGGCGACCCGCTGCTCTTCGGCCTCGGAGGCGCCGAGCGAATTGCCGGACTCCTTGTAGCGCCAGTGCGCGGCGACGCCGAGTTCGGCGAACTCGTGCATCGCACGGGTGCGGATCTGGATTTCGATCGGACGGCCCGCCTTGTCGGTCACCACCGTGTGGAGCGACTGGTAGCCGTTCGGCTTCGGGTTGGCGATGTAGTCGTCGTATTCCTTCGAGAGGACGGGGAAGTTGTCCTGCACGATGGAGAGCACCTCGTAGCACTGCTCGACGGTGCCGACGATGATGCGCAGCGCGCGCACGTCGAAGAGCTGGTCGAAGCGCAGGTGCTTGCGCTGCATCTTCTTCCAGATCGAATAGATGTGCTTCGGGCGCCCGGAGACGTCGGCCTCGATCTGGTGCTCGGCAAGGAGTGCACGGACCTTCTCGACCACGTGCTGCATGAAGTCGAGCCGTTCCTCGCGGGACTCGTCGAGCTCCTCGGCGATCTCACGGTATTCGTCGGGCCGCGTGAAGCGCAGCGACAGGTCCTCCAACTCCCACTTGATCTGCCAGATGCCGAGACGGTTGGCGAGCGGCGCGTAGACGGCGAGCGTCTCCTCGCCGAATTCGCGCGCGCCGGGGCTCTTCGAGGCGACGAACCACCGGAGCGTCTGCAGGCGGCTCGCGAGCTTGAGGAGCACCACGCGCAGGTCCTGGCTCATCGCGAGGAACATGCGGCGCAGCGCCTCGGGCTGCATCACGGCGCTCGCCTCGCTGTTGTCCGAGCGGGCGCGCTTCGAGAGGTCGTTCATCTTGCCGAGCTCGGTGACGAGACCGGCGACGGCGGGCCCGAAGCTCTTCGTGATCCACTCGCCCGGGTTCTGCACGAACTTCGGCACGCTGTAGAGATAGGCGGCGGCGAGGAGCTCCGGATCATTGCGGATGCCGCGCAGAATGCCGGCAACCCCGTCGGCGTGCGTAAGCACCGATTCGCCCGTCGAGAGCGTCCGGCCGTTGTAGAGCGGTTCCACGAGGCTGCGCGCGAGCCCCGGATCGGCGGGAGGATGATTCTCCGTCGGTTCCATTGTTTCCCCCTTCTTTTTCTTCTTTTGCCGCGGTGCGCGCGCAATGCCGCTGCGCGCGCCGCAGGAATGCTTTCATTCTAGGAAAGCCCGCGCGGGGCGCAGGCACGGGGCTTTCTCCTGTCGCAAATTCTTACCAAACCGAGCCGTAAAGCCCCGTCATTCATGGCGGGGATATAAGGCGACGC
>CAJKCQ010000072.1 GCA_905198475.1 uncultured Sutterella sp.
AGTTTTCCGACTGAACGAAGTCCCCGATCATGTCTCCCTACGGCATCCTCTGCACCTTCAGCGCCTACATCATGTGGGGGCTCTTTCCTTTCTACTTCCACGCGCTCTCCGGGATCGGCGCGCTCGAGATCCTCGCGCACCGCGTCGTTTGGTCGCTCGTCTTCATCGTGCTCGTGATCATCGCGATCAAGCGCACGGCCTGGGTGAAGCCCGCGCTCACGAACCGCCGCGTGATGCTCGTCTTCACGGCTTCGGCGCTCCTCGTGGGCGCGAACTGGGGGACCTACGTTTATGCGATCGTCTCCAACCACACGATCGAAGCGTCGCTCGGGTACTTCATCAATCCGCTCGTGACGATCCTCATCTCGAGCATCTTCCTGAGGGAGCGGCTGCGCGGCGTGCAGAAGGCCGCCGTCGCGCTCGCCGCCGTCGGGGTCGCGTGGATCACGATCACCAAGGGCGTGCCGCCCTATCTCGGGCTCGTCCTTGCGCTCAGCTTCGCCTTCTACGGGCTCATCCGCAAGACCGCACCTTTGGGGAGCGTCGAAGGGCTGACGCTCGAGAGCCTCATCCTCACGCCCCTCGCGCTCGGCTGGCTCGGGTGGCTCGCCTCGAAGGGCGAGCTCGCCTTCACGCAGGCGCCCGCCATGACGGAGCTTCTCCTCGTCGCGGCCGGCCCCATCACCGCCGTGCCGCTCCTCTTCTTCGCCGCGGGCGTGCGGTTGCTGCCCTATTCGACGACGGCGGTGATCCAGTACGTGAGCCCCTCGATGGTCTTTCTGATCGGCGTCTTCGCCTTCGACGAGCCCTTCACGCTCGAGATGTTGATCGGGTTCCTCTTCATCTGGGCGGGTGTTGTGCTCTTTCTCGGCGAAACCTGGGCCTTCTCGAGAAGACAGAAGAGCGCCGCCCGGCGCGAGGCCGAGAAGGCCTGAAGTCTTCTTCCCGCAGGGGCGTCGTGCATCCCGCCGGCGCCCTCACAAAAACAAGAGTGGGAGATCATAGCGCTGGAGCTCACCGCACTGAAACTGATTCCGTCCGCAGCGGCTCGAAATGGTGCGGGGGAGCGGGGCTCCCGGGCGGGTGAGGGAGGCCAACGGACCCGCGGGCCGGAGAAGGCGCTCGGGCGCGGCGCATGAAAAACCCCGCGGGAGCTGCTCGCTCGGGCGGGGTGTGGCTTTGGAGGGACCTTGGTGCGGCGGGAGCGTGCTGCGGCGCCTCAGACCGCCCGTTCCGACGATGTGCGCGGGTTCAGAACATCTGAATCTGCGCCCGACCGGAATCGAGGAAGGTGATGCAGCCGGAGCGCCCGGCGCCTTCGACGCCGTCGAGCTTCCAGTCCGGAATCACCCAACGCTCGTAGCCGTCGAAGATGTGGGCGGCGGGGCGGTGGGTGTGGCCGTGGATCACGAGGTCGACGCCCGCCTCCTTGGCGGCTTCGGCGACGACGCCTTCGACCACGTCCATCTCGAGCATGGTCTTCTCCTTCTTCTCCGTCTCGGAGCGCTCGCGCGCCTCCTTGGCGACGGCGAGGCGTTCGGCGACGGACTTCGCGAGCATCATGCGCTGCCAGTCCGGGTCGTGCGTGATGCGGCGCAGCTTCTGATACCCCTCGTCGCGCAGGCACCACTGGTCGCCGTGGGCGAGCAGCACCCGGCGGCCCTTGATCTCAACGACGATCGGATCGTGGAGGAGCTCCGCGCCGATCGACTGCGCGAACCCTGCGCCCAAAACCACGTCGCGGTTGCCCGGCATGATGAGCACGCGCCGGCCGGTCGCGGCGTGGAGCTTCAGGAGCGCCGTCACGGGCTGCGCCTCCGGATGGGCGTCGTCGCCCAGCCAGAAGTCGAAGAGGTCTCCGAGAATCACGAGCTCCGGATAGCGCGGCGCGACCTGCTTCATGAAGCGCACGAAGGCCATGATGGTCTTCGGCTTCGTGGGCGACAGGTGCAGGTCGGAGATGATCACCGGATTGGTGAGCGGCTCAACCTCAGTGAGGCCGGCGAGGGCCGGAGGCGGAAACTGTGAGAGATCCATTTTGCTTCGGCTGAAGAAACGCAGCGTTGAATTGACGAAGAGAAGAAGGCCCATCCCGAAACGGGCCTTCCAGCCGGGCTTTTTCCTCACGCGAAGGTCTCTGTCCGCAGACGGAGTGGCGGGAGGCATCAGCCTTCGATCTCCTCGGCCTTCTCGATCACGACGTCTTCAAGCGGCACGTCGCCGTAGAAGCCGAAGGTGCCCGTGCGCACGTGGGCGATCTTGTCGACGACGTCCTGGCCGGCCACGACCTTGCCGAAGACGGCGTAGCCCCAGCCGTTCGGGGTGGGGGCGGTGTGGTTGAGGAAGCTGTTGTCGTTGACGTTGATGAAGAACTGCGCGGTGGCGGAGTGCGGGTCCGACGTGCGGGCCATCGCGATCGTGTAGCGGTCGTTCTTGAGGCCGTTGGCGGCTTCATTCTCGATCGGTTCGCGGGTGGGCTTCTGCTTCATGCCCTGCTCGAAGCCGCCGCCCTGGATCATGAAGCCGGAGATCACGCGGTGGAAGATCGTGCCGTTGTAGAAGCCCGACTTGACGTACTCCTCGAAGTTGGCGCACGTGACGGGGGCGTGCTCGCGGTCGAGTTCGATGTCGATGACGCCGAAGTTGGTGGTGAAGCGGATCATGGGTGTAGCACCTCAGAGAAATGAAGGAACCGGCCGCCGGCGCGGCCGCGGGGTGCGGACGAGCGCCTCGGCCTGCGGGCCCTGCTGCGGCCGGTGTGGATTGAAGACGTATTTTCTCACGCCGCGGGCCGGCCGTGACCAGCCTTAAAGGCGGCGCCTCAGAGCACCTTCGCCGAAAGAATCTTCACGGTTTCGACGGGCACGTCGCTCATGCCGGCGCGCCGGCCGGTGCGAACGGCGGCGATTTTCTCGACGACGTCCGTCCCATCGACCACTTCGCCGAAGACGCAGTAGCCGTTGCCGTCCTGCGCCTGGTCGGCGTTGAGGAAGTCGTTGTCGGCGACGTTGATGTAGAACTGCGAGGTCGCGGAGTGCGGGTACGAGGTGCGCGCCATGGCGATCGTGTAGCGGTCGTTGCGCAGCCCGCCGCGGGCTTCAAGCGGAATCGGTTCGTGCGTGGGCTTTTCGCGTAGCTTCTCGTCGAAGCCCCCGCCCTGGATCATGAAGCCCGGGATCACGCGGTGGAAGACGGTGTCCGTGTAGAAGCCTTCCGAGACGTAGCGCAGGAAGTTCTTCACGGTGATCGGGGCGCGGGCGGGCGCAAGGCGCACGACGATGCGGCCCATCGAGGTGTTGATTTCGACGCGGGGTTCGGCCGCGGCCGCAGGAGCGGCGGGGGCGGGAAGCGCCGCGGCGAGGGGCGCGAGGGCGATGAGAAGACGGTGGCGCAGAAGCATTTGGTTCCTTCAGTCCGGTTGTGTGTGTCCGCCTGCCGCGCGGCGCTCGAGAGGGCTGCGCGCCCGAAGGCGGGCGTTGCGGAAGTACGTGTATCAGCGGCTGGTGAGTCGCTGCAGGGTCTTGAGGCGCGTCTGAAGTTCGGCGTTCCCTGAGAGCTTCGGGGCGGCGGACTCGTACTTTTCAAGCGCAAGCGCGAGGTACACGTCGCCCATGTTCTTTTCGGCGAGCGCGAACTTCGGGTTGATGAGGAGCGCCTGCTTGAGAAGTCCGAGCGCCTCCTCGAGGTTGCCGTAGCCCGCCTCGATCACGGCGAGGTTGTTGTAAGGCTCGGGGATTTCGGGGAAGGCGGCGATGAGGGACTTGAGGCCCTTCGCGGCGTCTTCGGTGCGCCCGAGGGACTCGAGCGCCACCGTGCGCAGGAACTGGAGCTGCGCGTTGCGCGGGTTCGCGCGGATGCCGATGTCGGCGAGCTCGAGCGCCTGGGCGGCGCGGCCGTTCTTCAGAAGCTGCTCGACGCGCGGGGAGAAGCCGCTCGTCGTGAGCCCCGCGGCGAGCTCCTCCATCTCGGACGCCGCCAGAGCGGGACCGGCGGGAAGCGTGAGGCCGGCCGTGAGGACGGCGGCCGAGGCGCAGAGCGCAAGGAGAAGCTTGTTGAGGCGCATGGTGGAGGTGCTTCCTGAACTTTTGTCAACGCGGCGCCCGAGCGCATCAGCCGCACGGCCGACGCTACCTGACGGGACGTGGGCCGCGGGGCGCCGCCGCGGGCCGGGCGGCTATACTCTCGGGCAAATCAGCCCTTCATTGTAGCGGTTCAACATGCTCGGAAAGCTTCGGACTTTGTATCGAGAGACGATTCAGCCTTCGGTCCGTCTGATGCGTTGGTGGTCGGAAAACGGCTCCTGCTGCTATCTGCGCATGCGCTGCTACTCCGGCTTGGAGCGCGAGCTCCGACAGGAAGAACTTCGCAGGACTTCGATGCTTTCGATCTACTCGACCCTTACGCGCGATCAGCGCACCTTCGAACCCCTTGAACCCGGCCGCGTGCGCATGTACGTCTGCGGCGTCACCGTCTACGACTACTGCCACATCGGCCACGGCCGCACCTTCGTCGCCTTCGACGTGATCCGCCGCTGGCTCGAGGCGTCGGGCTACGAGGTCACGTTCGTGCGCAACATCACCGACGTGGACGACAAGATCATCCGCCGCGCGGCCGAGCGCGGCGTCACGACCGACGCGCTCACCGACGAATTCGCCCGCGCGATGCAGGAGGACATGCTCGCCCTCGGGTGCCTCGCGCCCACCTACGAGCCGCGCGCGACGCAGTTCATCCCGCAGATGCTCAATCTCATCGAGAAACTCGAAGAGAAGGGCATCGCCTATCACGCCGCCGACGGCGACGTCGATTACTCCGTGAGGAGCTTCAAGCCCTACGGGCGCCTTTCGGGGAAGTCGATCGACGACCTGCAGGCCGGCGCGCGCGTCCAGGTCGGGCAGGGCAAGCGCGATCCCCTCGACTTCGTGCTCTGGAAGAGCGCGAAGCCCGGTGAACCGCAGTGGAGTTCCAAGTGGGGTTGCGGCCGTCCGGGCTGGCACATCGAGTGCTCGGCGATGGCGATGAACCTCTTGGGCGAGACGATCGACATTCACGGCGGCGGCCCGGACCTCGTCTTCCCGCACCACGAGAACGAAATCGCGCAGAGCGAGGCCGCGACCGGCTGCACCCTCGCGCGCTTCTGGATGCATTCGGGCCCGCTGCGCGTGCGCGCGGCCGACGGCACCGAGGAGAAGATGAGCAAGTCGCTCGGCAACTTCTGGACGATCCGCGATGCCCTGAAGGAAACGAACGCCGCCTACGGCGACGGGTGCGGCAACGAAGTGCTTCGCTTCTTCCTCCTGAGGAGCCAGTACCGCAGCCCGATCACCTTCTCCTCGACCTTGATCGAAGAGGCCCACAAGGGCCTCGTGCGTCTCTACACGGCTCTGAAGGGCCGCGAGGGCGACGGGCGGGAGCTCGACTGGAGCGAACCCTTCGCCGCGCGCTTCAAGGCGGCGATGGACGACGACTTCAACACCGCGCTCGCCGTCTCGGTGCTCTTTGAGCTCGCGACGGAAGTGAACCGCACGGGCGACCCGGCGCTCGTGCGCCAGCTCCTCGGCCTCGGCGCCGTTCTCAACATCCTCCATGCCGATCCGGCGGAGTTCCTCCAGGGCGGCGCCGCCCAAGGCGATGAAGCCGGCCGCATTGAGGCGCTCATCGCCGAACGCGCCGCGGCGAAGAAGGCGAAGAACTTCGCCCGCGCCGACGAAATCCGCAAGGGGCTCCTCGCCGAAGGCATCGAGCTGCAGGACGGCCCGGCGGGCACGACCTGGCGGCGCATCTGACGGAGCCCGCTCATCATCCCCCTCCAACCATTCCTGCGCCGACCTGAGGTACGGCGCGGGAATCTTTCGAACACGAGACATGGCCAAGAAGGTATTTCTGGAATTCGAGCGCGACATCGAGGCGCTTGAGAAGAAGATCGACGAACTGCGCGAGCTCAACGAAACCGAGTCGAAGAGCGGCGTCTCCGTCGTGAGCGAAATCGCCTCGCTCGAACAGAAGGAGGACGAACTCGTCAAGAAGATCTATGCGTCGCTCACGCCCTGGCAGTGCTCGCTCGTCGCGCGCCACCCGCAGCGCCCCTACACGCTCGACTACATTGACGCGATCTTCACGGACTTCCACGAACTCCACGGCGACCGCGCATTCGCCGACGACCAGGCGATCGTGGGCGGCCTCGCGCGTCTCGCCGACATCAACGTCGTCGTGATCGGGCATCAAAAGGGCCGGACGCTGCGCGAGCGCACGCAGCGCAATTTCGGCATGGCCAAGCCCGAGGGCTACAGAAAAGCCCTGCGCCTCATGCAGCTCGCCGAGAAGTTCGACCTTCCCGTCGTCACCTTCGTCGACACCCCGGGCGCCTACCCCGGCATCGACGCCGAGGAGCGCGGCCAGTCCGAGGCGATCGGCCGGAACCTCTTCGAGATGGCGGGCCTCAAGGTGCCCGTCATCACGTGCGTGATCGGCGAGGGCGGCTCGGGCGGCGCGCTCGCGATTGCCGTCGCCGACGTCGTGATGATGCTGCAGTACTCGACCTACTCGGTGATTTCGCCCGAGGGCTGCGCTTCGATCCTCTGGAAGGACGCGGCCGAAGCTCCGCGTGCGGCGGAGGCGCTCGCCCTCACGGCCGACCGGCTCTCGCAGTTGGGGCTCGTCGACCGCGTGATTTCCGAGCCTCTCGGCGGCGCGCACCGCGATCCGCAGCTGATGGCCGTGAACCTCAAGCAGGCGCTCATCGACGAACTCCGCGGGCTTCTCAAGTTCCCGATGAACGATCTCCTCGAGCGCCGCGCCGAGCGCATGCGCGGCTACGGCTTCTTCGACCTCGCCGAGTCGGCGCCTGCGGAGGCCGACCCCAACGCCGTCGTCGATCTCGAGGAGCTTCCGATCAAGCCGTCGAGCCGCTGAGCCGCGTTTTCTTGCGCGGGACGGCGCGCTTAAGATAGAATCGCGGCTCCATGCCCTGAGGGGCCGCGAAGTGGAAGGATGGCAGAGCGGTTTAATGCACCGGTCTTGAAAACCGGCGAAGCTAATAACTTCCGTGGGTTCGAATCCCACTCCTTCCGCCATAGCTCCCGCTCGCTCTAGGCGTCTCGGGCGATCTCGTTTTGGGTCATAAGCTGGGTCATAAGAAATAAAAAAAGGCCCCGCTCGGATGTGACTCCTGCGGGGCTCTGGTCAGGCCGATTTTACGCGGTCTCTTGGATTCGCATCAGTCTTCGTCGCACTTTGGCTGCGTCCCAAAAGAACTTTCGTCCGATGCGCTTGGGTGCGGGGCTGCTTCAGGCTGGACGGTCATGGTTCTTTCTCCAGTCCGCCGGCAGGTCGTATGAGTAGACCATGACCGTCGGCTCTTCGATTCTGATTGAAATATCGCGCTCGGGGTTCCACCAGTACACGTGCTCCCCTCGCTCGTCGAGCACGCCCGGAATGGCGGCCCCGTGCAGGAACACGAGACCCGACTTCGAGTAGGCCTTCGCCCACGTCTCCGGGCGTCCCGGCTCGATGACGGCGATGCGCGAAAGGCTGAGCGGCATGATCGGCTTCGGTGGGTCGAGCACGACCTTGGCCGCGCAGTAGACGTCCTCGATCGGAAGGCTGCGCTCCATGTCCGCCTCGAGCTCAAGCGCGGCCTGCGCCGCGTCGATCATCCAGTGCTTCACGCCCTCTGGACGCCCGTCGCGGATGAAGGCTTCCGCGATCATGAGGCCGCCGAGGGCGACGTACATGAGTGCCTTGATCTCCCCTTCGCGGTCTTCCTTTTCGTCGAAGGCCGCGGAAAGGACGTAGCCCTGCCGCAGAAGCGAGCGGACGCCCGCCACGTGGTCTGGATCGCCGACGCCGCGGCGTATCGCGTCGAGCGCAAGGAAGCCCACGAGGTCGAGCTCGGTCTGCTACTCTTCGGTGAGCTCTGGCAAGAGCTTCGCCATTAGCCGGATGGGCGGCCTGACCTTCTTCGGGTGGTAGGCCTTCGTGCGCTTTTTCTTCGGCTTGCTCATAGCTTTTGCGCTCTCTTCGCTCGGCGGGCATCGAAGCCCCCGGGGCTCATGTCGAGACCGCGCCCGGTCGCCCTGGCGATCACCCCGATCGTCCGGTTCACTTTGTAGTCCACGTCGTGCGCAAGCTGCGTCTTCGTGCTGTCGTCGGCCGCGATGTCGTCGATCATCGCGCGGATCTTCTCGATGCTGCGCTTCTCCTCAGCTGCGAAAATCTTCGGCCCGAAGATCGCCCCTTTCACGAGGATGGAGGTCAGGAGCGCGCATTCAAGCGTGAGTCCCGCGGTAGACGGCGCGGCCTTCGTGTGCTGCCGAGCCTCAGGGTCTCCCCACAGCTGTTGCGCGACGACGAGCACATCGGCGCACTCAAGGAGGAAGTCCTCGCGCGCCTGCGCGCCAGGTTGACGGTTCAGCCGCGCCGCCGCGGCGACGAGCTCGCCCAGCTCCTCGATCATCTTCATGCGTTGAGAGGCCTCACCGAAGGTAGCGAGAATCTTTCGGCAGTCGGACTTTTGCCGGTCTGAAAAGTTCATCGCGTCCCCCGTTCGTCCTGCGTCGCAAGAACTGCGTCTGCAAGCTGCGCGATGTCGCGCAGTTGGCGGCGGGCAGGCCCGAAGACGAAGGTCTTGCCGGCGCGGCGTTTTTCGTCGTGCTTGATGATCAGACTTTTCGCCTCCTCGCACCGCGCGATGATCGCGTCGAGCGCGGCCACGGCGGCGTCGGCTTTTGCGGTTGCGTCCAGAGCATCGAAGTGTTCTTTAGAAGCTCGCGGTCCCCGTCGGTGCTCCGACGGCGAGAAGAGACCTGACGTAGAACTGTGGCAAATCATTTTTTGATTCCTCTAGGTAGTCTTGATGGTCTTGATAGTCTTTGGTCGGTTCGTATGCTTCGATCAGGCTTCTGATCAGTCCTTGCGGCGTCGTGTGCAGAAGGACCGCACACTTCTGTAACTTTTCGATCAGACGGGCATCCATGCAGACGCAGATGCACTCCTGCGCGCCGATGGTTGAAGGCGTGTCTGCGAGGATCATGCCGCGGAGCGGTTTCATGGCTGCGCTCCGAGGAGTTCCGGGCCGAGCTCTTCGAGCGCTCGGCGCAGGCTGCTCCAGCCGCGGAGGTTCGCCGCCGGGGCGCACTCGTCCAGAGCGACTGCTTGATGCTCGAAAGGGCTCATGTGCCCGTCTCGCAAAAGGCGCTGAGCAAGCTCGATGTCTTTCTGCGTCTCGGTCGGCGTCTCGTGCCGCGTCAGGTAGCTCACCCGCGCGCATCGCGCCACGCTCGTGCATCCCGCCTACGCCCCCGTCGAGCTGCGCCGCTACTCGCTAACGGACTGGCGCATCGTCCCGGTTTCCTACAATCCGACGCTCAATCCGCCGACCGGCGTCACCGCCGTCCGAGCACAGTCCGCCGCCGATGACAAGAACTCTGAAAAGTACACCTTCGAGTACAGGGTCTCGGCCCTGAACGCCGACAAAACCGCCGAGTCCGAGGCGTCAGGAAGCGTCTCCGTCGTGGCGAATCTGTACGCATACGGCACGACCGTCAAGATCAGCTGGTCGCCCGTCGCCGGAGCAACGTGGTATCGCGTCTATAAAAATCAGGGCGGCCTCTACGGCTACATTGGCGACACGGACGGCACGTCCATCATCGACGACAACATCGAGCCCGACACGTCCATCACGCCCCGCCGTTACGACGACGTCTTCAAGCAGGCCCGCGGCATCATCAAGGCAACGGTCACGAATGGCGGCTCGGGATACTACCCTGACGCCGTCAAGGAGCCCGAGAACTTCCTTGAGTACTTCGCCCAAACCGCCATTCGCGACACCTACAAGTTCAGGCATGGAGAGGTTTCGGGGGCCTGGGGCTTCGGCGAGGTCTCCTACAAGAACGGCATCGTAACCATCGCGTCTACCACTGACACCTATCCTTTTAGAGATCTTGAAATCGCCGTGATTGACGGCGACAGCACCAACGAGGACGGCCCCGGCACGGGCGCGCAGGTCGAGTGGGAGTACAACATCACCTCCTCGACCAGGTTGGGGTACGACTCTGAAGGTACATACGAAATCATAACCTACTACCTCAACATCACAAAGCTGCGCATCGTCTCTGGGGGTGGGGGGTACAAAAAGCCCTACCTGAGAATTCGCGGAACCTCTGAGCATATAAAGTCGTGGTGGTATCACCGGGTTCGAGTGCCGCTCGACGTCCTTTCGCTTCCGACCTGCAACATCACTGACAGCACCGGTGCCGGCGCGGAAGTGGTGCTCGGCGTGATGGGCGGAAGGATCACTTCGGCGACGGTACGCAGCGGCGGCCGCGGCTACACCGCCCCGGTTGCGCACATCATCTCGAGCTCCGGTTCGGGCGCGAAGATTTCCTTCGAGCTCGGCACCTCCGGCGACTACCCCGCCGCGGTCGGCTACTTCGAACAGCGGCGCTGTTTCGCGGGCATGAGGAACGACCCGCAGCGCATCATCATGGTACGTTTCTTAAAGCCGGAGGCGGCGAAAATTTGAGAACAGGCAGAATGCGCGC
>CAJKCQ010000073.1 GCA_905198475.1 uncultured Sutterella sp.
GCGCCGAAGGCCGCCGAGCGGGCCTTCGCCGCGGACTCCTGCGCGAGCTGCGCGGCGTGGGCCGCGCGCCGGGCGCGTTCCGGGTCCACCGCGGGCGGGGTCTTCGCGGGCTTCAGAGGCTTCTGGGGCTTCTGCACGGCCTGGGGCTTAAGGACCGTCTTCACCTGCTCTTCGGGTGCGGGCTTCTCGCACACGGCGTCGCGCCCGAAGGCGCGCGACCAGACGATGATCGGGAAGCGGGTCGCCATCTGAAGGAAGAGCTTCGTGTGCATCCAGCTGATGCGCACGTTGTCGCCTAGGGGCCGGAAGTGGCTCACGCCGTCCGTGGGGTACGTGACCGCAACGGGGACGTTCTTCACGCGCAGGCCCGCCCAGAGGAGACGCACGAGGATTTCCGGATCGAAGTCCATGCGGCGTCCGACGTGGGCGTTTTCGCAGACGGCGAGCGCGGCGTCGAGCGGATAGACGCGCAGGCCGCACATCGCGTCCTCGAACGAAATCGAGAGGCTGTTGACGGCGCACCAGAAGTTCGTGAGCCGGCGCCCAAACCGGCGCGCCAGGGGCGCCGAGGCGTCAAAGCGCGGATAGCCGCAGACGAGGGCCGAGGGGTGCTTCTGCGCGAGCCGCACGAGGACGGGCACGACCGAGAGGTCGATCTGACCGTCGGCGTCGATCTGCAGCACGTGCGTGTAGCCCGCCTTGGCGGCGGTCTTGAAGCCCGTGATCACCGCGCCGCCCTTGCCCTGGTTGACCGCATGATGCACGACCTTGACGAGGGGTGCGGCGATGCGGTCGCAGAGGCTCTTCGTAGGTTCATGCGAGCCGTCGTCCACGACGACGACGGGGAGCCCCATCTGGCGCAACGACGCGACGACGCCCTCAAGGCGTGCGGGCTGGTCGTAGACGGGCACCACCGCGCAGAGGCGGAAGACGGGCTTGGCGGCGCCGGGCGCCTGTACGCGCAGGCCTGAGCGCGCCACGGCCGTCATGCCGGGGGCGCCGGGCTGCGGGGCCGTCCCGGCTGGCTTTGCGGCGCGTGCGGCCGCTTCGGAAGGAGCGCCTGCCGGTGCAGGCTTCGGGTTGGGTTCGTTCTTCTCGGGCATCGTCGAAAATCCGCGGCGCCGCGGAATGCGCGGCCGGTCTTGTGGAGCCGATTGTAGCGGCGCGCACGCACGCCGGTCGAGGCACTCAAGCCGCGCGGGCGCGCCCGACGATGAAGACGTTGTGAAAAAGCGGTGAAATTATGAACAAACCCTTAGAAAACCGGGCTTAGGCCGCTATACTTCGATGCTCGAGATCATCCCCGCAGCACCCCCAACGGATCCCCGGCAGTCGATGGAACACTCCCTCCCCCTCATCTCGACCCTGGTCATCGCCTTCTCGCTCGCCCTCGTCTTCGGCTTCATCGCCGAGCGGTTCCTGCGTTCGCCCGCGCTCGTGGGCTATCTGCTCGCAGGCATCGCGGCGGGCAAGTACACCCCGGGCGTCTTCGCTGACGCCTCGCTCGCCAATCAGCTCTCCGAAATCGGCGTGATGCTGCTGATGTTCGGCGTGGGCCTGCACTTCTCGATCAAGGACCTCTGGAGCGTGAAGGGAATCGCCGTGCCCGGCGCGGTGCTGCAGATGGTGATAGCGACGCTCCTCGGGGCGCTCTGCGCGCACTGGTTCTTCGAGCGCTCCTGGGGGCAGGCGATCGTGCTCGGCATCTCGCTCTCGTGCGCCTCGACCGTGGTGCTCCTGAAGGCCCTCGACGTGCGCGGGAAGCTCACGAGCCCCGACGGGCGCATCGCCGTGGGCTGGCTCGTGGTCGAAGACCTCGCCACCGTCATCATCCTCGTGCTGCTGCCGCCCTTCGCCTCGATCATGATTCCGGGCGAACCGGGCTCCGCCGCGCGGCTCGCCAACAGCGACCTCGCGATCGTGATCTTCAAGACGCTCCTTAACGCGGCGCTCTTCGTCGCGCTCATGCTCGTGGTCGGCCGCCGCGTGATGCCCTGGGCGATGGCGCAGGTCGCGCGCACGGGCTCGCGCGAGCTCTTCACGCTCTTCGTGCTCGCCGTCGCCGTGGGCGTGGCGTACCTCGCCGCGGAGATCTTCCACGTGAGCTTCGCCCTGGGCAGCTTCTTCGCGGGCATGGTGATGCGCGAGAGCCGCTTCGCGCACCGCGCCGCCACCGAGTCGATTCCGCTTCAGGACGCCTTCGCCGTGCTCTTCTTCGTCGGCGTGGGCATGCTCTTTGACTGGCACATCCTCATCACGGCGCCGCTCGAAGTCCTCGCCGTCCTCTTCATCATTCTCTTCGGCAAGTCGCTCGCCGCGTTCTTCCTCGTCTGGGCGCTGCGCTATCCGCTCCACACCGCGATCATCGTCGCCGTGTCACTCTCGCAGATCGGCGAATTTTCGTTCATCCTGATCGGGCAGGCGGCCGGGCTCGGACTCGCCGACCAGCACCTGATCAACCTCGTCGTTGCGGGCGCGATCCTTTCGATCGCCCTCAACCCAGTGGGCTTCTGGCTTGACCCCCGGCTGAGGCAGTTCATGACGAGCCGCTGGAAGTGGGCGCGCGTCGCCGCGATGCGCGAAGCCCCCTTCGAGGCGCTTCCCGCCGAAACCGATCCGGAGAAGCTCCAGGATCAGGCGGTGGTCACGGGCGAAGGCCCGATGGTCGAGCGGTTCGCCCATGCGCTCGATGAGTCGGGCGTCCCGGTGGTCGCCGTCGTCGACGACGAAGGGTCGGCCGAGGCCCTCTCGCAGAAGGGCGTCTCCGTGATCCTCGGCGACCCGTCGAAGGACGAGACCTGGGTGAGCGCGCACCTGCACCGCGCGAAGCTCCTCGTGCTCCTCGACTCGTCGGCGGAAAGCCTGCGCACGGCCGAGGCCGCGCGCCGCGTCTCGCCCGAGCTCCCGATCGTGGTCGCGGCCGACAGCCACGGCATCTGGCCCGAAGTGGACATGCAGAAGGTCACCTTCCTCAACACGCTCGACGCCGCCGCGCGCCTCATCTCCGCGCAGACCGCTTCGGCCATGAAGGCGGGCGCCGTCATGGGCGAGCGCGTCGGTCCCGACGCTCCTGATCCGGCGGAGGTTCAGGCCGCCGACCGTCAGGAGGACGATCCGGAGGCGAAGAAGAGCCGCGACGAGGCGGACATCGAAGCCGCAATGGCTGAAGAACCCCACGTCGAGAAGAAGCCTCGTCCGGTGCGCCGGCTCGCGAACTTCATCGCCGTGCTGAGGCGCAAGCGCCCGGCCGATGCAGCGCCCGAAGAGGCGGACGAGGCTGAAGTCAAGGCCGAAGCGAAGCCGGAGCCGAAGGCCGAGTCGCGGCGCGACGAAGCCGGGCTCGAGGAGACCGAATCCTCGGCACAGGCCGTGCCGCCGGTGGAGAAGGCCGCCGACGCGACGCCCTCCGGCGACAAGCCGCAGGCGAGCGCGGCGAAGCCCGCGCCGTAGTCCTGCTCCCGCCGCAGAAAAAGTACGCCCGCTTCCTCAACCGGATGCGGGCTTTTTTCCTTTCTTGGGCAGGCGGTCGGGCAGGGGGGCTGAGCGCCTCGGCCTGCGTCGCGCAGGAAGCCGCCGAAGCGCTCGGGCTTGATTCCGTCTCGAGCCCGGTGCGGAGCGCCGTCGAGACGCCCGGACCGACTTTGTCACCCGGAGAAAGACTTCCTCGAAGACGGGGAGGAATCGGCGTGCTCTTTGGCTGCTGAAAGGCGATGCACTTTGCGTCGGCCGAAGAAGCGGAGCGCTTTTGTCGGCGGATGAAGACAATGCGGCCCCGCGGAGTCGCCTCCGCAGGGCCGCATTGAGTCGGTCGGTTCGTCCATTCGGGTCACAGGCGCTTTCTCGCGAGCATGATGAGCTTCCACGCCGCCGGGATCACGAAGAGCGAGAGAAGCGGCGCCGTGAGCATGCCGCCCACCATCGGCGCGGCGATGCGGCTCATCACCTCCGAACCCGCGCCCGTACCGACGAGGATCGGGATGAGGCCCGCGAGGATCACCGCCACCGTCATCGACTTCGGACGCACGCGGAGCGCCGCGCCGTGCTCGATCGCGCGGTCGAGCGCTTCGGTCGTGAAGGTCTTTGGGGCGGCGAGCGTCGGGTCGGCCGCCACGGCGTGGCGCAGGTAGACGATCATCACGACGCCGAACTCCGCGGCGAGGCCTGCGAGCGCGATGAAGCCCGTGCCGACCGCGACCGAGAGCCGGTCGCCCATCAGGTAGAGGAGCCAGACGCCGCCCACGAGCGCGAAGGGCAGGCTCGCGAGGATGAGGATCGACTCCGCGAAGCGCCGGAAGCAGATGTAGAGGAGCGCGAAGATGATGAGGACCGTCATCGGCGCCATGAGCTTCAAGCGCTCGGCAGCGCGCGCCATGAGCTCGTACTGGCCCGAATAGGCGACGGAGACGCCGGGCTTGAGGGGCACCCTCTCGGCCACTGCCGCCTTGATGTCCTCCACCATGCCCGCCATGTCGCGGTCGCGGGCGTCCACGAACACCCAGGCCGCGGGGCGCGCGCCTTCGGTGCGCAGCATCGAGGGCCCGAGCATGAGCTTCACCTGCGCGACGTCGCCCAAGGTGATCTGCTGCCCCTTCGGGGTGATGATCGGCAGCCGCCGCAGGGCCTCGGGATTCTCGCGTTCGTTCTGCAGGTACCGGATCGAGATCGGATAGCGCGCGATGCCGTCGATCACGTCGCCCACCATCGCGCCGCCCACGGCGGTGGTGATGTAGTCCTGCACGTCGCCCACGGTCATGCCGTAGCGCGCCGCGGCGAAGCGGTCGATCGAGACGTCGATGTAGCGCCCGCCCTCGAGGCGTTCGGCGAGCGCCGAGACGACGCCCGGCACCCCGCGCGCGGCCTCCTCGATCTGACGCGCCGCGTCGTCGATGTCGCCCAGGGACTGCGCGGAGACCTTGATGCCGATCGGGCTCTTCACACCCGTCGAGAGCATGTCGATGCGGGCCCGGATGGGCATCACCCAGAGGTTGGCGAGGCCGGGGAGCCGCACGCGTTGATCGAGCTCCTCGATGATCTTCTCCATCGTCATGCCGGGCCGCCACTCGCTCTTGGGCTTGAGCTGAATGGTCGTTTCAATCATCTCGAGGGGCGCGGAGTCGGTGGCTGTGTCCGCGCGCCCGGCCTTGCCGAAGACGGTGGCGACTTCGGGAACGGTGCGGATGAGCTTGTCGGTCTTCTGGAGCATCGCCGCGGCCTCGGCCGAGGAGACGCCCGGCAGGGTCGATGGCATGTAGAGGATGTCGCCCTCGGCGATCTGCGGCAGGAATTCGCCACCGATGCGCTCGAGAGGCCACGTGACGGTGAGGAGCAGTGCGAAGGCGGCGACGAGCGTCGTCTTCGGGAACCGGAGCACCCGCGCGAGGAGCGGCTGATAGACCGCGATGAGGAGGCGGTTGAGGGGGTTCTTCTCCTCGGGCGGGATCTTCCCGCGGATCCAGAAGCCCATCAGCACGGGCACGAGCACCACGGCGAGGAGCGCCGAAGCGGCCATCGACCAGGTCTTCGTCCAGGCGAGCGGCCCGAAGAGCCGCCCCTCCTGGCCTTCGAGCGTGAAGATCGGAATGAAGGAGCGCGTGATGATGAGGAGCGAGAGGAAGAGCGCCGGCCCCACCTCGACCGCGGCGTCCGTGATGAGCCGCCAGCGGGGCTCGCCCGAGAGCGTTTCGCCCGGGTGTGCGAGCTCCCAGTCCTCGATCTTCTTGTGGGCGTTCTCAATCATCACGATTGCGGCGTCCACCATCGCGCCCACGGCGATCGTGATGCCGCCGAGGCTCATCAGGTTCGCGTTGATGCCCTGGAAGTGCATCGCGATGAAGGCGAGGCAGAGCCCGAGCGGGAGCGTGATGATCGCGACGAGGGCGCTCCGGACGTGCCAGAGGAAGAGCGCGCAGACGAGCGCCACCACGGTGAACTCCTCGAGGAGCTTGCCCGAGAGGGTGTGGATTGCCTGGTCGATCAGCGTGCTGCGGTCGTAGACGGGGATGATCTCGACCCCCTGGAGGAGGCTCGACTTCAATTCCTCGATGCGCGCCTTCACCTTCGCGAGCACGTCTCGGGCGTTGCCGCCCGAGCGGATGACGACGCCGCCGCCCAGGTGAGAAGCATGGTGCGGATCATCATTTTTGAATTCCTTCCCTGATGGCGCCGCGCTGCGCCCCGAAGGGCGGCGCGGTTCTTCTCCGGCGGGGCTCATCGGGCCCGCCGGGAGGTTGTTGCTAGTGAAAACCCCGAAAGTATAGTCAGACTTTGGATCGACTCGTTCCGCACGACGTCGTTGAGCGGCCTTTTTGTGTAAACGCCCGTACCGCGTTTGACCCGGCGGAAGGCGCCGGAAGGGGCGTAGAGGTGCGGAGGATGCAATAAATGAAGAGCATTTCGCATAGTGCGTTGATATCTATGGAAAGAGCGTTGAATTAACGCGATCAATGCGAAAAAACTTCCGCGGATTCGTTCTGCGTCGAATCCGCTAGTCAGAAAGCCCTAGAGGGCTCGAAGGGACGGGAATACCCCGGGTGTTAGCATTTTCTCCATTCCGAGCACCGGCCCGCTCCCGTGCCGCCGGATGCGCCGGAAGACATAGTTTTCTCGGATCTCCGCCATGAGCGGGAGGCTCCCTTCGGGCCGCGCACCTCTGACGCGGGCCCGTGCGGAACCCGCCCGGACGGGATTCAGCCCTCGGCGCCGGCAGCGGCCGGACGCTGAAAAAACGTGGATGGAAAAAATGGAAAAGAAGAACATCGACTGGTCGAAGCTCGGCTTCGGCTACACGAAGACCGACTACCGTTGGCAGGCGACCTGGGAGGACGGCAAGTGGACCGAAGACGGCCTCATCACGGATGAGAAGCTGCACCTCCTTGAGTCCGCCTGCGTCTTCCACTATTCGCAGAGCTGCTTTGAAGGCCTGAAGGCCTACACGACGAAGGAAGGCAAGATCGTCACCTTCCGTCCGGACATGAACGCCCAGCGCATGTTCGACTCCGCCAAGCGCCTTGAGATGCCGCCGCTCCCGGTCGACACCTTCATCAAGTCGATCGACGAAGTGGTCCGCGCCAACGCCGCCTGGGTTCCGCCCTACGGCACCGGCTGCTCGCTCTACATCCGTCCGTTCATGATCGGTTCGGGCCCGCAGATCGGCGTCGCCCCAGCTCCGTCCTTCACGTACCGCGTCTTCGTGATGCCGGTGGGCGCCTACTTCAAGGGCGCCGTGAAGCCCCTGAAGCTCGCGCTCTCCGACTTCGACCGCGCCGCTCCGCACGGCACGGGCAACATCAAGGCCGGCCTCAACTACGCCATGTCGCTCTACCCGACGATGGAGGCGCACCGCAACGGCTACGCCGAGAACGTTTATCTCGATCCGCAGACGCGCACCTACGTCGAGGAGACGGGCGGCGCCAACATCATCTTCGTCGACCAGGACAACAACCTCGTCGTTCCGAAGAGCGACTCGATCCTCCCGTCGATCACCCGCCGCTCGCTCGTCTACGTCGGCGAACACTTCCTCGGCCTCAAGGTCGTCGAGCGCAAGGTCCGCTTCGATGAGGTGAAGAACTTCAAGGAATGCGCCCTCTGCGGCACGGCCGCGGTGCTCGCCCCGGTGGGTCTCATCCACACCCACGAAGGCGACATCGTCTTCCCGTCCGGCATGGAGAAGATGGGCGAGATCTGCGGCAAGCTCCGCAGCACGCTCACCGGCATCCAGGACGGCGAGATCGAAGCGCCGGAAGGCTGGATCCGCGAGATCTGCTGATCAGACTATCGGAATATCAGGTAGTTAAAGTAGGGGGATCAGAAGTCCATACAAATTTCCCTACAGGACGGAGAATAGCAAAAGCGCCCGGGGTTGCTAGCCACCGGGCGCTTTCGTGTTGACACGGGTCAACGTAGGGCGATCTTGCCGAACTGCTTCTCCACGTACTCCTCCACCTCCTTTCTTCTCCACCGGGGGCGGCCGAGGATGTGGGCGGGCGGCGGGAACTTGCCGGCCTTGACACGGTTCGAGATGGTGCGGACCGTCACTTTGAAGGCGGCCGCCACCTGCTTCGGGGTCAGGACTTCGATCGGATCAAACTTCTCTGACATGGTTCCTCCTCTCCATCAGGAGGTCGAGTACTTCGCGCTTTGTCTCGATGCGCTTCAATACCACCTCCTCGACGGTGTTCTTGGCGATGATGTTGTAGATGAAGACGGGGCGCTCGTGGCCGGCCTGCTTCTGACGCGTCGGACCGATGCGCTCAACCATCTGGTCGTGCTCCTCGAGGTTCCATCCAGTGGAGTAGAAGACGAGGATGTTGCCCCCGTCCTGCAGGTTGAGCCCGTGCCCGCATGACGCGGGGTGGGCACAGAGGATAGGAATCTTCCCGGCGTTCCAATCGCGGATGGTCTGCGGGTCCTTGTCGAGGTGGCGGGCCCTCGGAAACGACTCGAGGATGCGGGCGAGTTCGTACTTGAACTGGTAGGAGACAAGCACTGGCATGCCGGCCGCCTCTTCGACGACGGACCGCAGGACCTCGATCTTCTCCTCGTGGAGCGGCATGCCGCGCGGCGTGGGGTCCTCGACGTAGAGGAAGCCGCTCGCCACCTGAAGGAGCTTCTGCGTCTTCACTGCGGCGTTCGCGGCTTCCACCTCGTGGTCGTCGATCTCCGCGTAGAAGTCACGCTCGAGCCGTTTGTAGACGGTGAGCGCCGGCGTCGGCAGAGAGAACTCGAGATTCCGGACGATAGGCTGCTTGATGTCGAAGTAGTCCTCGGCGTTCACGCGCACCACGAGGTCCTTCACCCGCTCCTGAATCGCCTTGTCGGTCCACTCGTGGGGGATCCACTGCACGGCATGCGGGTCCGAGCCGACGCGCAGCGGCCGGAAGTAGACCTCCTGGTAGCGGCTCATGGTCTTCTCCAACCGCTCGCCGCGGTCGAGGAACCAGAACTGCCCCCAAAGATCAAGCAAGCCGTTCGGCGCGGGCGTGCCCGTGAGCTCGATGAAGCGGGAGACCCACGGCATGACGGAGGCGAGCGCCTTCGTGCGGACGCCGCCTTGCCGCGTGCGGTAGCTCTTGAGCTTGGTGGACTTGTCGGCGACGATGATCTTGAACGGCCACTGCTTACGCTGCCGAAAGTACTGCGTCAACCACGGGATGTTCTCGTAGTTGATGGTGCAGACGTCTGGGAAGCGCCCGTCGTCGCGCGGAGTCAGTGCGGCCTCCCGTTCGCGGAGCGTACCCGTGAGCGGCTGCACTCACATGTGCGAGAGATGCGCCCACTTCTTCGCCTCGTCCGGCAACGATGACCGGGCAACGCGCAGGGGCGCAATCACCAGTGCGGGGCCGCAGCCTTCGAAGTTCTGCAGGTGGTCGATCGCCGTGAGCGTCGAGACCGTCTTGCCCGTGCCCATGCCCGCCCACACTGCCGCCTTCGGATGCGACAGGATGTGGCCGATGATCTTGAGCTGATAGGGGCGGGGAGTGAAAGCGGCGCTCATGCCTTTGCCTCCAGGTCCTGTTCCTTCTTCTTCGGGTCGAAGCTCTTCTTGGCAATGACGGCCGCGATGTGGCGGAAGACGTAGCGCACGGACTCCTCCGAGTCGCAGACGAAGACGGGGGCGCAGGAGATCGAGGCGGCGGCGAAGAAGACCGCGTGGTCGAGGCAGATGCAGGCGCTCTTTCCGCGCTCGGCGGCCGGCGAGGCCTTCGGGCAGACCGAGGGCTTCGGCGAGGCCGTGCGGGCGTTCATGCAGAGCCCCGGCGCGATCATGGCGGACATTGGCCCCGAGTCTCTGGTGCAGATGGCCCCCGCCGCCCCGCTTATGGCGGCGGCCCCGAACGTCGGCCTTGCGTCGGTGATCGCGGGCGTCAACTCGTTCACGCAGGACAAGGGTTCGTCCTTCCTCGAGAATCTTGACGGCGTGGACTTCTCCGACCCTGCGGCGATCCAGAGCTTCTTCACCAATACGGCAAACGCTGAGGCCATTGCCGACGCCGAGACGAAGGCAAGCCGCCACGCGCTGGGTGTGGGCCTTTTTGATGCGGCCTCTCTCGGTGTGGCGTCGAAGACGCTCATCCCGCGCGCAGTCTCACGCAGTCTCCTCGACACCGCGGCCAAGCGTGAGCTCGCGAATGCCGCGGTCCAGATGCCCGTGCAGGGCAGGGCGAACGGGCAAGAATACTGGTACCTGAAGTTTACTTCAGCCAGCCTAGAG
>CAJKCQ010000074.1 GCA_905198475.1 uncultured Sutterella sp.
TGGCGAACTTCCGCGGCAAGGGCGGTTCGGGCGCGATCGACGGCTTCATGTTCGCCCTCTCGCTCGTTCCGACGATCATGTTCGCCCTCGCGATGATCACGATGCTCGAGCACTACGGGGCCCTCAAGGCCGCGCGCCAGCTCCTCACGCCGGTCCTCAAGCCGCTCCTCGGACTGCCCGGCTCCTCAGCGCTCGCCCTCATCGCCTCGCTCCAGTCCACCGACGGCGGCGCCGCGCTCACGCGTCAGCTGTGCGACGCGGGCGAGCTCACCGACCGCGAGAAGAACGTCTTCGCCGCCTTCCAGATGACCGCGGACGCGCCGATCACGAACTTCTTCTCCTCGGGCGCGATCTTCTTCACGCTGGTCGCCGCTTCGGGCGAACCCGTGATGCCCGTTTCCCTCGGCGTCTGCCTCGGCGTCATCCTCCTCGGCAAAATCTTCGCCGCGAACGTGATGCGCCTCATCGAGATCCGCGGATCGCGCGCCTGACTTCAGGCTTTCCAGACCTTTTCATTCGTCCGTTTTTCGGGAATACTTCGTCCCGCCCCTTTCTTCAGGTAGCTCTCTCATGTCCCACATCACCTCAAGCAAGCCCATGATCACCGACGTCTTCGTCAAAGGCGCCGTCCAGGGCTGGAACATCGCCGTCACCTCCACGCTCCCGAACGTGCTCATGGCGTTCGTGATCATCAAGATCCTCAACCACTCGGGCCTTCTCAAGATCATCGGCGACGTGTGCGCGCCGGTGATGGGCGTCTTCGGCCTCCCGGGCGAAGCCGCCACCGTGCTCCTCGGCGGCTGGATGTCGATGGGCGGCGGCGTGGGCGTCGCGATGGCGCTCTACGACCACGGCACCCTCACGGGCACCCACCTCGCGATCCTCGCGCCCTCGATCTTCCTGATGGGCTCGCAGATCCAGTACATGGGCCGCTGCCTCGGCGTGATCGGCGTGAAGGGGGCTAAGATCCCTGTCATCATGGCGATCCCGATCCTCACGGCCTTCCTGTCGCTCTTCGTGATGCGCATCCTCGTGATGGGGTCCTGATCCCGTTTTGCACAACACGCACCAGAAGGATTCATCAAAAGATGTCCATCCTCGACGAATATCTCAAGGACCTCGCGCCGCTCGTCAACCTCGACTGCGGCACGTCGAACACGGCGGGCGTCACCCGCGCCGCCGAAATCATGAAGGGCTACTTCGACTCGATCGGCTTCCACACGGAGTTGGTCGACCTCGGCCCCAAGGCGGGTCACGGCCTCATCGCCCGCAACAAGCCCGATGCCGAGAAGATCGACGTTCTTCTGAACGGCCACCTCGACACCGTCTTCCCGGACGGCACCGCCGCGAAGCGCCCGTTCTCCGTGGACGGCAACGAAGCCCACGGCCCGGGATGCTCAGACTGCAAGTCGGGCATTCTCGCCGCCTACTACGCCTGCAAGTACGCCCGTCCCGAGGACCTCGAGCGCCTCTCCATCTGCTGCGCCTTCAATCCCGACGAGGAGACCGGCTCGCAGAATTCGCATGAGTGGCTCGCGGGCGTGGGCGCGAAGGCGAAGTGCGCCCTCATCGTCGAGGCCGCGCGCGCCGGCGGCGAACTCGTGCGCTCCCGCAAGGGCGTGGGCGACTACTGCGTCGTCTTCCATGGCCGCACCGCCCACGCGGGCAACAACCCCGAGGCGGGCCTCAACGCCAACGTCGCCGCGATGCGCTTCGCGCTCGCCGCGTACGACCTCGCCGACAAGTCGATCGGCACGACCGTCAACCCCGGCGTCGTCGAGGGCGGCACCGCCCCCAACGTGATCTCGGACCGCTGCACGGTGCGCCTCGACATCCGATACTGGTTCGACAAGGACGGCGACGCCCTTGAAGCCAAGATCCGCGAGCTCGTCGCCCGCACCTGGGTCGAAGGCGTCACGCAGGAGCTGACGGTCTGCTCGCGCGTGCCCGCGATGCCGCTCTCCGAGGCGACGAAGGGCTTGGTCGCCACGATCAACAAGGCCGCCGAGATGGCGGGCTTCGAGGCGAAGTGGGTTGACGCGGGCGGCGGCAGCGACGGCAACCGCATCGCCAAGGCCGGCATCCCCGTGGTGGACGGCTGCGGCCCGGCGGGTGCGGGGTTCCACACCGAGCGCGAATTCCTGCGCCTCGACACGGTCGAGGAGCGCATCAGGATGCTCGTGAACCTCTTCAAGCTCATGTGACGCGCCTCGGCAGAATCAAAGCCGCCCGCGGGATTCCTCTCCCGGGCGGCTTTTTCTTTGGCCGAATCCCGCCGCAGAGGCGGGACTTGAAGACAACAGCAGACCGCCCGGGCGGCGGGCGCTCCGGGCGGCTGCGTGTCTGCGGGGGCGCAGGCAGCCGCCCCCCGCAGGCGTTCTCCGCCGGGGACTACTTGATCACGCCGCAGGCCATGCGGGCGCCGCCGCCGCCCAAGGCGACCGGATGATCGTGGTAGTTGTCGCCGCCCACATGCACCATTAGGGCATGACCGCGGACCTCGTCGAGGGTCTTGAGCTTGGGAGCGAGGACGGGAACGGCCGCAGCGCCCTGCGCGTCAACGTAGAGGCTCGGCAGGTCGCCCTTGTGGCCGGCGTCGTCCCACGGGAAGGAGTGGTTCTTCGCGCCCGCGGGATTCCAGTGACCGCCCGCCTTCATGCCGAGGCCCTTGTCGGTGAGGCCGCAGTCCGGATTCTGATGTACGTGGAATCCATGCAGGCCGGGCGTGAGGCCCGCGAGCTGCGGATAGAAGACGAGGCCGTAGGGGCTCTGAACGATCACGACCTGACCGACGGGCTTGGCGCCGTCCTTGGCGAGGAGCTCAACGGGAACGACGATCTTCTGCGATTCCGCAAGCGGATCGTAGAGCTGCGTTTGATCCGCCGCGACGGCGCTGAGGGAGATCGTTGCGGCCGCAAGGACGCTGAGAAGTGCTGACGTCTTCATATAGAAAACCTCCAGTTCTGAGAGTTCGGAAGAACTTCCGAGTGAGGAAGTCCTTGACTTTCAATAGTCTAGCATTATTCGGTCGTGACAAATAATAGCCTGCGCATCCTGTTGCATTTGCTTGCATGCGTCTGATTTTCTTTCAAAGAAGTGCGCAAAAAAAACGCCCGGGCAGCATCGACTGCGGCGGGCGGTTGTGAGCAACGACGAATGCGCGTCAGATGAGGCTCTCGAGCTCGGCGAGCTCCTCGGCGGCGCTGCGGCGCTTCGGGTGGAAGTCGTCCGCCTCGTCGGCCATCTCGCGCTCCCAGTCCTCGAGAGGACGGGGCTCGTTCGGGTGCTCGTCGCGCCACTCGTGGGCGAATTCGGAGACGGCCTGCCGCAGGAGGTCGAGCCCCTCGCCCGTGAGCGCGGAGACGAAGACCGCCTTTGGGCGCCCCTTTTCGTCGCGAATGATCTCCTGGGCGTGGTTCGTCACGTCGATCTTGTTGTAGACAAGAATCGTCGGGGCGTCGTCGGCCTTGATGTCCTTCAACACCGAATTCACCTCGGCGATCTGCTCCTCGCGCACCGGGGACGAGGCGTCCACGACGTGCAGCAGCAGGTCGGCGTGCACCGTCTCGTCGAGCGTCGACTTGAAGGCCTCGATGAGCTGATGCGGCAGTCCGCGGATGAATCCCACGGTGTCGGTGGCGACCACGGTCTCCTCGTCGTTCAGCCAGAACTTGCGCGCCGTCGTGTCGAGCGTCGCGAAGAGCTGGTCGGCCGCATACGTCTGCGCACGCGTGAGCTTGTTGAAGAGCGTGGACTTGCCTGCGTTCGTGTAGCCCGCGAGCGAAACCGTGATCGAGTCGCCCCTCGAGCGGGCGCGGCGCTGCGTGCCGCGCTGGCGAGCAAGGCGCTTGAGCTGATCGCGCAGCTGTTTCATGCGCACGCCGATCATGCGGCGGTCGAGTTCGATCTGCTTCTCGCCCGGGCCGCCCGTCTTGCCCAAGCCGCCTCTCTGGCGCTCAAGGTGGGTCCAACCGCGCACGAGACGCGTCGAGAGGTGCTCGAGACGCGCGAGCTCGACCTGCAGCCGGCCCTCGCGGCTCTTCGCGCGTTGGCGGAAGATGTCGAGAATCAGCTCCGTGCGGTCGAGCACGGGAATGTTGAGCACGCGCTCGATGTTGCGCTCCTGCGCCGCGGAGAGCGCGATGTCGAAGACGACGACGTCGGCGCCCGCCTCGCGGGCGAGCTCGCCCAACTCCTCGATCTTCCCCGAGCCGAGGAAGGTGGCGGGATCGGGCTTGTCGCGCTTGGCCTGCATGAGTCCAACGGGCTCGAGGCCGTCCGAAGTGACGAGAAGACGGAGCTCCTCGGCGGAGTCCTGATAGAAGACGCGGCCGAGATTGACGACCACGAGAAAGGCGCGCGAAGTCTTCACCTCGCGCGTCTCGTCAAGCTGAAAGTTAGTCAGATCAGTTCTCCGGCGCGTTCTGGGCGCCCGTCTGGGCAGCGCCGTTCATCGCGACAGCGCGCGACGGGACGACGGTGCTGATGGCGTGCTTGTAGACCATCTGCGTGAGCGTGTTGCGCAGAATGACGACGTACTGGTCAAAGGACTCAATCTGGCCCTGAAGCTTGATGCCGTTCACGAGGTAGATCGAAACGGGGATGTGCTCCTTGCGGAGCAGGTTGAGGAACGGATCCTGCAGAAGCTGAACCTTGTTGTTCGCCATGATTTTGTTCTTCTCCGACACTGCAGTCTCGCACGTTGCAGGCGTTGCTTGTTGTTGTTCTCTTTGGGCGGCGCCGAAGTATCGAACGGGTGCGTCCGCTCGCTCCTTGTTGTTCTCTTGGCGAGGCCGGGGCCGCCGCGTCTGCCGCCCGGCCTCACGAGGGACCGGACCGCACGCAGAGCGAATCTTAACACCCGCCCTGCGGGTTCTCGGCGCGTCCTCTTTCAAATTCCTCAGAATTTGAAAGGAACTATTGCGACGGCGGGAACCGCATGGGCGCTTCTCCCGAGGCTGCGGCGAATCCTTTTTTCCGCCGCCCGAGCGGTGCGGACGGAAGTCCTCAAACGAAGGGCGGAGCGACGATTCCGGTCGTCCCGCCTCTTTATTTCCACTACTTCTTCGCGTCCTCTTTGACGTACGGATTCACCTTCGTGCGGAACTCGATCCGCAGCGGCGTGCCCGCGAGGTTGAAGGCCTCACGGAACCAACCTTCGAGGTAGCGGCGATAGGACTCGCCGATGTCCTCCAACGCGTTGCCGTGGACGACGATCACGGGCGGGTTCGAACCGCCCTGGTGCGCGTAGCGGGGCTTCGGGCGGCCGCCGCGGGCGCGCGGTGGCTGCTGGCGCTGCACGGCCTCGAGGAGCGCACGGGTGAGCTTCGAGGTGGGGATCTTGCGGTAGGCGGCGGCGTGCGCCTCGTCGACGGCCTTCATGAGATGGTTGAGGCCGTTGCGCTTCAACGCCGAAATGCGGATCATGCGCGCCCAACGCAGGAAGTGGAGCTTGTGCTCGATCTCGAGGTTGAAGCGCTCGCGCTCGTAGCTGTCGAGAAGGTCCCACTTGTTGACGGCGACCACGAGGGCGCGGCCGGAGTCGAGCACGTAGCCCGCGATGTGAGCGTCGCCTTCGGAGACGCCCTCCTTCGCGTCAAGCACGAGGATCACGACGTTCGAGTCCTCGATCGCCTGCAGGGTCTTCACGACGGAGAACTTCTCGACCGCCTCGAAGACGCGTCCCTTCTTCCTCAGGCCCGCGGTGTCGACCAACTCGTAGGGACGCCCTTCGTACTCGAAGTCCACCTTGATCGCGTCGCGGGTGGTGCCCGGCATGTCGTAGGCGATCACTCGCTCCTCGCCGATGAGCGAGTTGATGAGCGTGGACTTGCCCGCATTCGGGCGCCCGGCGAGCGTCACCTTGATGCGCTTCGGCGCGTCGGGATCAACCTCCTTCTCCTCGGCTTCGGGTTCGTCCTCATCTTCGGGGCACTTCGAGAGCGCGAGATCGATCACGTCGCGCACGCCCTGACCGTGGGCGCCCGAGACGAGGTAGGGCTCGCCGAGACCGAGCTCGTAGAACTCCGCCTTGGCGGTGTCCGAGAGGCCTTCGGCCTTGTTGACGAGCAGCAGCACCGGGCGGTCGGCGCGGCGCAGGTGCTGCGCGATGCGCAGATCCTGGGGCGTGAGACCCGCGCGGGCGTCGCAGAGGAAGAGCACGCAGTCGGCCTCCTCGATCGCAAGCTCGGCCTGACCGGCCATCGCCTGCACGATGCCCTCGCTCCTCACGGGCTCGAAGCCGCCCGTGTCGACGACGATGTAGGGACGGTCGCCGACGCGCCCCTGACCGTACTGACGGTCGCGCGTAAGGCCGGGGAAGTCGGCCACGATGGCGTCGCGGCTGCGGGTGAGCCGATTGAAGAAGGTCGACTTGCCGACGTTGGGCCGGCCCACGAGAGCGATGACTGGAAGCATGAGTTTGAAGGTCTGATAAAACTGGAAAGGCCGCGTCCGAGGGGTTCACCTCCGGCGCGGCTCTGAAGAAGGTTCTCTGGAGAGGAGCGGCGGAGCCGACCTCCCGGAGCGGGGCGGCTTATTCGCCGTCGCCCTGCACAATGTAGGCGACGTCGCCCTCGACCGTCTGGAAGACCGCGCCGTAGCCGTACTGTGCGGCGGGCGTGGTCACCGCGCCCGAGAGCGAGGCGCTACCGACGGGATTGCCCGTGGCGGGGTCGAGGAACGTGATCCGGCCCTCGTAGTCGCCGAAGGCGAGCGCCGTGCCCACGCGGATCGGCGCGGAGGCGCCGCGGTAGAGGAACTGGTCGTTCACCCACGCCTCGCGCCCGTTGCGGCGGTTGAAGGCGTGGATGCGCCCGGCGTCGTCCACTTCATAGACGAGCCGCCCGTCCGCGACGGGGCCCGTGACGGCGTCCACCTTCTGACTCCAGACGAGGCGCCCGTTCTGCGAGCTCATGCAGACCAGGTTGCCCTGGAAGGCCGCGGCGCACATGAGCTCCTGGTCCACCCAGGGGCGGCCGACCACGTCGATCAGGCGCTCGACTTCGGTGATGCCCTTCGCCTGGCCGATCACGGCGTCGAAGATCACGCGGCCGTCGGCGGGATTCATCGCCATCAGGCGGCCGTTGGCCTGCCCGACCAGAGCGCCCGCGGGCGACCAGGCCATCTGCGAGAAGCCCCGGAGGGTGAGCGCCGGCGCCTGGCCCTGATGGTGCCAGAGGCGCTGGCCCGTGATGAGGTCGAACCCGGTGACGCGCGTGTCGGAGGTCTTCACGATCACGCGGCCCGCGCCCACGAGGGGCGGCACCTCGACGTCGGAGGAAAGGCGCGCCTCCCAGGCGAGCTTGCCCTCGGCGTCGAAGACCTGCACGACGCCCTTCTCGGTGCCCACGGCCACGTGGCTGCCGTCGGTGCCGACGCCCGCCGTCACGGCGCCGTCGGTTTCGGCGCGCCAGACGACGTCGCCCGTCTGCCGGTCAAGGCGCACGACCGCGCTCCCGCCCGCGGCGTAGACGGCCGTGTCGGTCACGGCCGGCGCGAGGTTCTTCGCTTCGGCGTCGCCGACGTTGGTGCGCCAGACGACCTTCGCCTCGGTCGTCTTCGCAAAGTCCGGATAGTCGTGCGGTTCGTGCGGATCGGAGGACGAGAAGATGCCGCAGCCGCTGAGCACCAGGGCGCCCGCGAGGGCGGCGGCAAGTGTGAGCGATTTCTGAAGAGCCATTTGAATGGATGCCCGGGAGAAAGAAAGGTGGGCGCGGAAAGAAGGCCTCCCGCGCCGTGCCTGAATTCTAAGAGATATCGCCCTGCGGAAAGGCTTCCGCAGGGCCCCGCGTCCGCGCGCGCCGCACGCGGACGGGCGCACTCATCAGCCTTCGGCGGGAAGCGACGCGAGCTTGAGCTCGAGCACGCGGGCGAGCGGGTTGTTCGCGCCCCCCGTCTTCTGCGCCTCGGCCCAGGACTCGCGAGCCATCTTCACGTCGCCCTTGGCGGCCCAGACGTCGCCGAGGCGGTCGAGGAGGAGTGGACGTTGGTCGGCGTTGGGCTTCGCGGCGTCGAGCACCTTCAGGGCCTCGTCGAGCTTGCCTTCGTCATAGAGCACGCCCGCGAGGCGAATGCGCGCGAGGGCGTCGTACTCGGGGCGCCCGGCCTTGTCGATCACCCACTCGAGCTTCGCCTTCGCCTCGGCGAAGTTGCCGTTCTGCAGAGCGGCGTTCGCGGCGGCGAGCGCCCCGAGGGGCGCGTAGATCGTGGAGCCGTACTCGGAGACGAGGCCCGTCGAGAGCGAAGCGGCGTTCTTCTGGTCGTTCGCAACGACGGCCTGCTGGAGCTGCGCATACATCTGCGCGGCCTTGCCGGCCTGGTTGCGCTGCCACCAGTTCCAGCCGTTCCAGGCGGCGAACCCGAGGCAGCACACGCAGACGGCGGCGGTGACCGGAGTGCCCCACCGGTCCCACCAGGCCTTCATTTGGTCAATGCTCTCCTGCTCTTCCAAGTCGTAAGCCATGGCTCAAACTCTCTCAAACGTTCGTTGTTCTGAAGGATGAAAAATCAGCCGCGCTCGGCGGCGAGCGCCGCGGCGATGCGCGCGGGCGCGTCGGCGATCGGCTCGAGCGTCTGCTCGGCGTAGGCTTCGGCGCCGGCGCGCAGGGCCTTCACGCCCACCGCACCCTGCGCGAGCTCGTCGTCGGTCGCGAAGACGGCGATCTTCGCGCCCGAGGCGTCGGCCTTCTTCATCTGGCTCTTGATGCTCGCCTCGCCCGGGTGCGTGATGACGCGCACGCCGAGGTCGCGCAGGCGCTCGGCGAGGAGCATCGCGGACTTCTGCGAGTCGCCGCCGTGGTGCAACACGTAGACGTCGGTCTGGGTGCGCTCGGGGACGTTGCCCACCTCGCGCATGAGTTCGATCACGCGCTCCATGCCCATGGCGAAGCCGACGCCGGGGGCGGGACGGCCGCCGAGCATCTCGACGAGCGGGTCGTAGCGCCCGCCGCCGCAGATCGTGCCCTGGGCGCCGAGGCGGTCCGTGATCCACTCGAAGACCGTGTGGTTGTAGTAGTCGAGGCCGCGCACGAGACGCGGATTGACCGTGTACTCCACGCCGCCCGCCGTGAGGAGCTCCTCGAGGCGGTTCAGGAAGGCGCGCGATTCGTCGCCGAGGTAGTCGAGGAGCTTCGGCGCAGCGTCGACCAGCGCCTGCATGTCGGGGTTCTTCGTGTCGAGGATGCGCAGCGGATTCGTGTAGAGGCGGCGCTGGGCGTCTTCGTCCAACTCGTCCTTATGCGCCTCGAAGTAGGCGATGAGCGCCTCACGGTGCGCCTGGCGCTCGTTCTGGGCGCCGAGCGTATTGAGCTCAAGACGCACCGGACCGATGCCGAGGGCCTTCCACATGCGCGAGAGCATGAGGATCATTTCGGCGTCGACGTCGGGGCCGGCCATGCCGAGCGCCTCGGCGCCGAGCTGATGGAACTGGCGGTAGCGGCCGCGCTGCGGACGCTCGTGGCGGAACATCGGGCCGCAGTACCAGAGGCGCTGCGTGGTGCCGTAGAGCAGGTTGTGCTCGTTCACGGCGCGCACGACCGCCGAGGTGCACTCGGGGCGGAGCGTGAGCTGGTCGCCGTTCATCGAGTCGGTGAAGGAGTACATCTCCTTCTCGACGATGTCGGTCACTTCGCCCACGCCGCGCGTGAAGACGCGGGTGTTCTCCAGGATCGGCGTGCGGATCTCCTGGTAGCCGTACTCTTCGAGCACGCCCACGCAGGTCTTCTGCACGTACTGCCAGATCGGGGCGTCCTGCGGGAGCATGTCGTTCATGCCCTTGACGCCGGTGAATTTTTCCTTGGCCATCTTTCTCTGCTGATGCTGCTCGCGGGCCGCACGCCGCGACGGAGCCCGGGGACCTGCCCCCGTCCGTCCGGGCGCCGCCCGCACTGGTGAATTCGTTTGCGTCCGCCGCCCCTCCGTACGGAGGGGCGGGAG
>CAJKCQ010000075.1 GCA_905198475.1 uncultured Sutterella sp.
GCGCAAGCGGTTTCAGGAAGCTTTACTTCTGGGCAGATAATATTTGGCAGTTCCCTTAAAAAAATCCTATGTAAACAGAGAAATGAGTTCAACTCAAAGCTGTAGTGGTACTTTCCCGAGTTCTTAGGATAATACATTACTCAACGACGGAAAATGATCCTCACCGATATATTAACAAAACCATTAAATAGTTGACAATAAAGTAAAATTCCTCTATAATTAGGGAATGCCGAACATCACCGCACCCCAAACCTTAGATGGCCGGAAGGCCTCCCCGGAAGCTCAGCTGGAGCTTCGACGCCGCTGCATCATCTACTTCCGCCAAGGGGTGAAGCGTGCGGAAATTGCCCGCCGTCTGGGTCTGAGCCGACAGTGGGTCACGAAGATCATTCAGGTCTTTCAGAAAGAAGGAGAGGAGACCGCTGTTCAGGGCAAGAAACGAGGCATCTCTACAAAAGCCGCTGCAGCGCGCCGCTTGCTGACGGCGGCTCAAGAGCGGCAGCTTTATGGTTGGATCGTGGACAAAAATCCTCGTCAACTCAAGTTCGCATTCGCCTTATGGACTGCCAAGGCAGTTATGGATCTCGTTTTCAAGAAGTTCGGAATTTCGCTTTCCCTGACGACCGTTCGCCGCTATCTGACCGAATGGGGAATGACGCCGCAGCGTCCAAAGAAAAAGGCGATCCAACAGAATGACAAGGCCGTCAAGCGTTGGCTTGACGAAGACTATCCCGCCATTGCCGCACGCGCCAAAAAGGAAGGCGCAACGATCTTTTGGCAGGACGAAACCGCCGTGCAGCAGGATACGAACTGGGTTCGCGGTTACGCACCCCGCGGTCAGACCCCCACGATTGAACACGACAGAACATCTTGCTATGGCGCTCCAGTTATGATTTCTGCCGTCAATAATCAAGGATTGTCTTACTTTATTTTTCAGCGAACCGCCGTTCGCCGTTATTCATTCATTCGCTTTCTCTGGCGACTTATCCAGGAGAACAAGCCCTCTGGGCGTAAGCTCTTCGTGATCTGCGACAACGTGCGAGTCCACCATGCCAAGCTTGTGACGGCTTGGTGCGAGAAGCACAAGGATCAGATCGAGCTCTTTTTCCTTCCGTCGTACTCTCCAGAGCTGAACCCGGATGAATTCATCAATCGTGCGCTGAAAACGGAACTACGCCTTCGCCGTACTATGAATCACGAACAAACGTTGAAGGCGGCGAAGTCCATCATCAAGGCCTTCCAGCGGTCCAGACGACGCATCAAGGCCTGTTTTGAGGTCCGCACGACGCGCTATGCTCAGGCGGCGTAACAGATCAACGGCATACCCCTAAATGTCAACTAATTAACCGCGCTGTTAATATGTTTCATCTTGAGAATTCGTGCCGCATTCCTCCCCCACCTGAAGGAAGGGGACTCCTGCGGCAATCCTGTTGAGACCGACGTGATGCTCACGAAGGACGGGGTGCCCGTGATGATGCACGACGAGAAGTTCGGCCGCGTGATCCGCGGCGACGCCCGCAGCGTCCCCGAAGTCACGGCCGAAGAGCTCCTCGAAATGGACGCGGGCGGATGGCTCTCCCCCTTCTGGTACGGCGTCTCGGCGCCGCTCCTCACGACGGCGCTGCGCTGGTGCCGCCGCAACCGCGTCTGGATGAACCTCGAGATCAAGCCCGCGCGCGGACACGCCTCAGAGACGGGCCGCATCGTCGCGGAGACGGTCGCGCGCGGATACGAAGACGTCGTGCGCGCCGGAGGCGACGCCCCCGAAGGGATCGTCCCTGAAGCGCCGCTTCTCTCCTCCTATTCGCGGGAGGCCCTCGCCGCCGCGCGCCTCGCCGCACCCGACCTCCCCCGCGCGCTCCTCGTCGACGACGTCCCCGCCGACTGGCGGGAGGCCTGCGCCGAATTGGGCTGCGTCTCGCTCAACATCGACTACCGGACGGCGACGCCGGAATTCGTCTCGGCCGTGCACGCCGCGGGCCTCTGGGTCTTCGCCTACACGCCCAACGACCCCGACGAAGTCGCGGCGCTCTTGCGCATGGGCGTGGACGCCCTCTGCACGGACCGCATCGACCGCATCGCACCGGTCTTCTGACCGGTCCGCAAACCACTGCCGATCCCTTCGAAAAGGACGCCCGGAACTTCGTGAAGCACCGGACGCCCTTTTTTCACGTTTTGCAAAACGCTTTTCCCAATCCTCGGCGGCGCGCAGGGAAATACACCAATTTCTAGGCATATCATCAAGTTAAGTCTTCCCACTTGGGCCCAAGCGCACCTATACTTTTGGGTGATTCATAAAAATCCGCAGATCCCGAACGGTTCCGCGGTCGGAGACACCCCGAGAGGGTGGCCCCGGACCAGATAGTTTTCTTTCGTCCAAAGGAAAAAGACATGCTTCGCCGTACTCTCCTCGCCTCCGCCGTCGTTCTCGCCGGCGCCTGCGCCGCCCCCGCCGCCTTCGCCTTCACGGAAGGCAAGGACGCGGACTACATCACGCTCGACAAACCCCTGCCCGGCGGCGAAGGCAAGATCGTGAAGATCTGGTCCTACGACTGCCCGTTCTGCTTCAAGTTCGACGCGGGCGTCGATCCGAAGGCCGTTCCGGCCGCCGAGAAGGCGACGGGCCTGAAGTTCGACATGTTCCACATCGAGACGAAGGGCAAGTACGGGCGCGCGGGTTCCGAACTCTTCGCCTGGTGCATGCTGCGCGACAAGGCCGCGGGCATCACCGACTGGGAGAACCCGGATTCGCTCTTCAAGAAGGCGAAGGACGCGGTCTACAAGGCCTACCACCGTCAGGGCCAGCGCTGGCCCGAGGGCGAGGCTGCGTTCCTGAAGACCGGCCTCGATGCGATCGGCGCCAAGCCCGAGGAGTTCATGGCCGCCCGCAAGACGCCCGAAGTCCAGGCGCTCGCCGACAGCTGGAAGCCCTCCTACGACGTCGCCAAGATCCAGGGCATCCCGGCCTACGTCGTCAACGGCAAGTACCTCGTGATGACGAAGTCGATCCGCTCGCTCCAGGGCTTCGTGGATCTGCTCACCGAGCTCTCGAAGAAGTAACCGACGGGAGCCGTCAGAATGGACTTCCTCATCAAAGCCCTCGACGGCGCGGGCGCCTTCTCGCGCACGCGCTGGCCGTGGCTCCTGATCGCCGTGCTCTCCGCGGGCCTCGTGCTCATCGCTCACAACGTCTTCCAGATCTGGCTCTACATGAAGCCCTGCGAGCAGTGCGTGTACATCCGGTTCGCGTTCCTGTGCATGACGTTCGGGTGCCTCTTCACGCTCGCCGCGCCCCGCGCCCTGATCTGCCGCCTGATCGCCTACGTGACGGGCGTCTACGGGTGCATCTACGGCATCATGTGCTCGGTGAAGCTCTCGGCCATCCACCACGCGATCCACTCCGATGACCTCGACGCGCTCTTCGGCATGCAGGGGTGCTCGCTCATCCCGCACTACCCCTTCGGCCTTCCGCTTGAGAAGTGGGCGCCGGACTGGTTCCTGCCGACTGGCGACTGCGGGTACGACAACTCCGACGTCCCGATGGGCACGGTGCTTTCGCCCCTGCAGGAATCCATCATCCAGATGTATTCCGACGCGGGCGGCTGGTACCTCATCCCCTCGATCAAGTTCATGTCGATGGCCCAGTGCTGCCTGCTCGGCTTCATCGTGGCCCTCGCGATCTACGCGTTCCTCTTCGCGGGCGACATGAAGCTCCTCGCGTGCGGCCGCAAGTCGTGATCCCGGCCCTCTGAAAGAAGCCCTTCCGGGCACTTCGAAACGCACGCCCCCTTCCTCGGGGGGACGTGCGTTTTTTTCATTTCTCGGAAGGGACGACGGGCAAGGAAGAAGCCCGCGGCGGCCGGATGATTCCGGCCCGCTCCGCGGGCTTTTCTGTGGTGAACGCAGGGCCGCAGGTGCCTCAGTCCTTCTCGTCGGTGAACGAGACGCCCGAGACGATCGCGCGCAGCCCTTCTGCGTCGAAGATGCGCACGTGCTTCTGGTTCACCTCAATGAGGCCGTCGTGCGAGAAGCGCGAGAGCACGCGGCTCACCGTCTCGAGCTTGAGGCCGAGGTAGGAGCCGATTTCGGCGCGCGTCATGCGCAGAACGAATTCGCTGCGCGAATACCCGCGCTGCTCGAAGCGCTGCGAGAGCGCAAGAAGGAACGCGGCGAGACGCTCTTCGGCGTGCATGGACCCGAGGAGCAGCATCACGCCGTGCTGACGGACGATCTCGCGCGAGAGCATCTTCATCACGTGCGCGCCCATCGAGCGCATGGAGGTCGCGGCCTCCTCGAGCTTGGCGTAGGGGATCGTGCAGACTTCGGTGTCCTCGAGCGCGATCACGTCGCTCGAATGCACGCCGCTCGCGATGCCGTCGAAGCCGATCATCTCGCCCGCCATGAAGAAGTTCGTCACCTGCTCGCGGCCGTCGCTGCTCATCACGGTGCTCTTGAGGAACCCCAGGCGCACCGTGTAGAGGTTCTCAAAGCGGTCGCCCGCACGGAAGAGGGCGTCCCCGCGCTTGATGCGCCGGCGCGTGGAGACGAGGTCCTCGAGGCGCTCGATCTCCTTGAGCGTGAGCCCCGTGGGCAGGCAGGCCTCGCGCAGATTGCAGTTCGAACACGCCACGCGCAGCGTCGACAGATTGATCACTTCCTCTCCTCCCTCTCTTTGTGCTCCGCGCCGGCCGCCTGATCGGGCGGACCGGCGGGCGACGCAGGCGCCGGCCTGCTGCGGACCCGGCGAGCTGCGCTCCGCCTCCGGGAGACCCCGCGGCGGCCCGCCGGCCGAGGTCTCAAATCCGCTAATTTTGGAATAATCTCGCGGGCCTAATATCCTTGCGGATGATCCGGCGCCAGCGTCGAACAAGACCTCCCGTTCGACCGAAGATCCCGGAAGTCCAGGAGCTCCTCCGCGTTGATTCATGTCAACAAAGATGGTCTTGCCTCCCGAATATTATCAGGAAGCTTAACCTAAGTCATAACAAGAGGCACACCCCAACCATGACGACCCCGGAAAACAGCGGCGTTGAGCTGCCCGACCTCGATCTTCTGAGGAAGTTCGACGTCCCCGCCCCGCGCTACACCTCGTACCCCACCGCCGACCGCTTCAACGCCTCGTTCGGTCCCGCCGAGTACGAAAAGGCCCTGGCCGGACGCGGCGCCGCAGCGCACCCCGCCCCGCTCTCGCTCTACGTCCACGTGCCCTTCTGCAACGACGTGTGCTTCTACTGCGGCTGCAACAAGATCGTCACCCGCGACCATTCGCGCTCGGCGGCCTACATCGACCTGATCGGACGCGAATGCGACCTCGTGAAGAGCCGCATCACGGGCTCGCAGGAGTTGGAGCAGCTCCACTTCGGCGGCGGCACGCCGACCTTCCTCACGAACGACGAACTCGAACTCATGATGGAGACCCTCACGAAGCGCTTTCCGCTCGCGAAGACGGGGGGTGAGTTCTCGATCGAGGTCGATCCGCGCACCTGCGGCCCCGACAAGGTGAGGAAGCTCCGCGAGCTCGGCCTCAACCGCATGTCCTTGGGCGTGCAGGACTTCAATCCCGACGTGCAGAAGGCCGTCAACCGCATCCAGCCCTTCGAGATGGTGAAGGAGACCCTCGAGGCGGCGCGCGCCGAAGGCTTCCACTCGATCAACATGGACCTCATCTACGGGCTTCCGAAGCAGACGCGGGAGACCTTTGCGAAGACGATCGATCAGGTGATCGAGCTCTCGCCCGACCGCATCGCGCTCTACCACTACGCGCACCTTCCGAACCACTTCAAACCGCAGCGCCGCATCCTGCCCGCGGACCTTCCCGACACGATCGAGAAGGCGAACATCATGTTCGACGCCATCACGCGCCTCACGCAGAACGGCTACCGCTACATCGGCATGGACCACTTCGCCAAGCACGAAGACGAACTTTCGAAGGCCCAGGTCGAGGGGACGCTGCAGCGCAACTTCCAGGGCTACTCCACCAAGGCCGAATGCGACATGGTCGCGCTCGGCGTCTCCGCGATCTCCAAGATCGGCGGCGCCTACGCCTGCAACCCCCGCGAGCTCGACGACTGGGCCGCGGCGATCGAAGCCGGGCGCCTTGCGACCAACCGCGGGTATGAGCTGAACGCCGACGACGAGCTGCGCCGCTACGTGATCATGCAGATCATGTGCAACTTCGAGCTCCGTAAGAAGGACGTCGAGGAGCGCTTCGGCATCCATTTCGACGAGGTCTTCGCCTACGAACTCTCGAAGATGAAGCCCTACGTGCACCACGAGTTGGTCGAGCTCCACCCCGACCGCCTCGTCGTGCTCCCCAAGGGCAAGATCTTCGTGCGCGCCGTGGCGATGCAGTTCGACCGCTATCTGCGCGAATCGAACCGCGCGGGCGGGTACTCGCGCATCGCCTGACCGCAGGGGTGGCGCACCGCCCTGAATAAGGTGGAGGGCGCTCTCGGGAAGGGATCCGGAAGGATTCCCTCCCAAGAGCGCCCTTTTTCATGCACGCTGCCGCTTCCGGCTCCGGAGCGCGCCCGCCCGCCCCCAAAGGACTAAAATCGAACGTTTCGAGCATCCATGCCGCAGGCGGCATGCGACGCTCCCCGGTTTCGGGGCCTCCCGCAGGCGCCGGAAGCGGCAGCGGGCGCCTCCTCTCGCAGGGAGGCCCACGTCCGGCCGCCGACCCTGCGGAGGGGCCCAAAGCACCCCGAGCAGAATCCACTCACTGCAATCCACCCAGACCCATGAAAGTCTCAGACATCCGACGCACCTTTCTGAAGTTCTACGAAAGCAAAGGTCACACCATCGTCGCTTCGAGCCCCGTCGTTCCCGGCAACGACCCGACGCTCCTCTTCACCAACGCCGGCATGAACCAGTTCAAGGACGTCTACCTCGGGTTCGACAAGCGTCCGTACCACCGCGCCACGACCTCGCAGAAGTGCATCCGCGCCGGCGGCAAGCACAACGACCTCGACAACGTGGGCTACACCGCGCGCCACCACACCTTCTTCGAGATGCTCGGCAACTTCTCGTTCGGCGACTACTTCAAGAAGGACGCGATCCACTTCGCCTGGGAGCTCCTCACCGAGCACTTCCACCTGCCGCCCGAAAAGCTGTGGGTGACGGTGTACGCCGAGGACGACGAGGCCTACGACATCTGGCACAAGGAAGTGGGCATCCCCGCCGAGCGCATCGTCCGCATCGGCGACAACAAGGGCGCCCGCTACATGTCCGACAACTTCTGGATGATGGGCGACACGGGCCCGTGCGGTCCGTGCTCGGAGATCTTCTACGACCACGGCCCCTCCGTGCAGGGCGGCCCTCCGGGGAGCCCCGACGAAGACGGCGACCGCTACATGGAGATCTGGAACCTCGTCTTCATGCAGTTCTACCGCGATGAGAAGGGCGAGATGCACAAGCTCCCGCGTCCCTCGATCGACACCGGCATGGGCCTCGAGCGCATCGCCACGGTGCTCCAGGGCGTGCACAGCAACTACGACATCGACCTCTTCAAGAACCTGCTCGCGGCCTCCAAGAAGGCCGTGGACTCGGTCTCCGAAACCCCGGCCGACATCCATTCGCCCTCGCTCAAGGTGATCGCCGACCACATCCGCGCGTGCGCGTTCTGCGTCGCCGACGGCGTGATCCCCGGCAATGAAGGCCGTGCGTACGTGCTGCGCCGCATCTGCCGCCGCGCGATCCGCCACGGCTACAAGCTCGGCGCCCGCGGCCCCTTCTTCTACAAGCTCGTGGACGCCGTGCGCGCCGAGATGCAGGAAGCGTATCCGGAGCTGCGCAACCCCTCGATCGAGAAGGTGATCGAGGAGGAGGAGCGCCGCTTCCTCCTCACGCTCAGCAAGGGCATGGAGATCCTCGAGGCGGCGATCGCCGAGAACAAGTCGGGCGTGCTCGACGGTGAAGTGGTCTTCAAGCTCCACGACACCTACGGGTTCCCGGCCGACCTCACGGGCGACGTCTGCCGCGAGCGCGGCATCGCCGTCAACATGGACGAATTCGACCGCGCGATGGAGCGCCAGCGTGAAGCCGCGCGCGCCTCGGCAAAGTTCAAGATGTCGCTCGGCCTCGACTACCGCGGAGCCGACACGGTCTTCACGGGCTACGACACCCTCACCGAAAAGGGCGCCGAAGTGATCGCCCTCTACGCCAACGGCGAGGCCGTGAACAAGGTCGAAGCCGGCAGTGAATGCGTCGTGGTCTTCAACCGCACGCCCTTCTACGCTGAATCGGGCGGCCAGGTGGGCGACCGCGGCGAGTGCCGCAACGACACCTCGATCCTCAAGGTGCTCGACACCTTCCGCGTGAAGGCGGCCGTCACAGGCATGCAGTGCCACGTGGCCGAAGGGTCGGTTTCGGTCGGCGACAAGTTCGACCTCGCGGTCGACGAAGAGCGCCGCCTCGCCACCCAACGCAACCACTCGGTCACCCACCTCATGCACATGGCGTTGCGCCAGGTGTTGGGCGAGCACGTCGCGCAGAAGGGCTCGCTCGTGACGCCCGAAGCAACGCGCTTTGACTTCTCGTTCCAAAAGCCCGTGACCGCGGAGCAGATCGCCGAGGTCGAACGCATCGTCAACGCCGAGATCCTCAAGAACACGCCGGTCCAGACCCGCGTCCTCCCGATCGAGGAGGCGAAGAAGACGGGCGCCATGATGCTCTTCGGCGAGCGCTACGGCGAGACCGTGCGCGTGCTCAACATCGGCCGCTCCTGCGAATTCTGCGGCGGCACGCATGTGAAGGCGACGGGCGACATCGGCTTCTTCAAGATCACGTCCGAATCGGGCATCGCCGCCGGCGTGCGCCGCATCGAGGCCGTGACCGGCATGAACGCGCTCGCCTGGGTACAGCACGAAGAGGAGCTCGTCACCAAGACCGCCCGTGAACTCAAGGCTCCGGCGGACGATGTTCCGCAGAAGACCGCGGACCTCCTCAACGCCGTCCGCACCCTCGAGAAGGGCATCGAGCAGTTGAAGAGCCAGATGGCCGCCAAGGCGGGCGACGCGCTCATCGAAAAGGCCGAAGACGTCTCCGGCGTCAAGGTCCTCCTCGCGCGCCTCGACGGCGCTGATGCGAAGGCCCTGCGCGAGACGATGGACAAGGTGAAGGACAAGCTCGGCAGCGCCGTTGCGGTTCTCGCCTCCGCCCAGCCCGACGGCCGCGTGCAGTTGGCCGCCGGCGTCACCAAGGACCTCACCGGCCGCGTGAAGGCGGGCGAACTCGCCAACTTCGTCGCCGGTCTCCTCGGCGGCAAGGGCGGCGGCAAGCCCGACCTCGCCATGGCGGGCGGCGCCGACGCGACGAAGCTCGGTGAAGCGCTCACCGCCGCGCGCGCCTGGATCGCGGAGCGTCTCTGATGAGCGCACCCGAGAGCGGTCTCGAGAACGGGCTTCTCGAGGAAGCGGCCGAAGAGCTCCGTCTCCCCGGCCTCTCCTGCCCGATGCCCGTCCTGAAGGCCAAGAAGGCCCTCGCCAAGATGGCTCCCGGCGCGCGCCTGCGCGTCTGGAGCACCGACGCGCACAGCCTCCCGGACCTCGCCGACTTCTGCCGCCAGACGGGGCACGTGCTCGTCGCGCAGGGTGAAGCGGAGTCCGACGGCCGCGGTTGGTACGTGACCGTCATCGGCCGGCGCGCCGACTGACGTCGGAGCGTCGGGAGGGGGCCTCTCCGGCCCCTCCCCCAACGCCTTCAAACGCCCGTCCCTCACGAGGGGGCGGGCGTTTTTCATTTTTTCTTCATCTTTTTTCATCAGCTCTTGCTTTTTTCTGAAAGTGGGGGTATAGTTCTGCTTCTGCAAATTTGATGCGCCAGTAGCTCAGTTGGATAGAGTATCTGGCTACGAACCAGAGGGTCGTGGG